>NZ_OBMJ01000001.1:4086666-4395277 GCF_900199205.1 Streptomyces sp. 1331.2
ACCGTGCGCCAGTGGCTGCGGGCCGGCGACGCCGGCTCCGAGGCCTTCGACGTGGTGCTGCGTGACAAGGGCACCGGCCGGCTCCTGGCCGTCTGCTCGCTCCAACTCGAAACGGGGACCTCCGAATGACCACAACGACCGACAACCGGGCTCGTACGGCCGCCCTCGTCCGCGAGGTGGTCGGCCAGATCCTTCCGGGCCTGAGCCCGGAGGAGATCACCGGTGACAAGCACCTGAAGCAGCTCGGGGCCGACTCGGTGGACCGGGTCGAGATCATCCTCGGCCTGATGGACCGACTCCGCGTGGACGAGCCGATGTCGAGCTTCAGCGACCTGCGCGACATCGACGCGCTGATCGACTTCCTCGTCCGGGCCGGGGGGCGCTGACATGGCCGTGGGAATCGAGGCACTCAACGTCTACACCGGTATCGCGCAGATCCCGGTGGCCACCCTGTTCGAGGGCCGCGGGCTGGACATCGAACGGCTGGACAACCTGGCCATGCACAACCGCTCGATCGGCCTGCCGTTCGAGGATCCGGTGACCAACGCGGTCAACGCGGCCAAGCCGATCATCGACGCGCTCGACCCGGCCGACCGGGACGCGATCGAGGTGCTGATCACCTCGACCGAGTCCGGCCTGGACCTCAGCAAGTCGGTGGCCTCCTACGTCCACGAGTACCTCGGGCTGAGCCGCAACTGCCGCCTCCTGGAGGTCAAACAGGCCTGCTACGCGGCGACCGGAGCCGTCCAGCTGGCCGCCGGCTATCTGGCCTCGGCCGCTTCACCGGGCGCCAAGGCGCTGATCATCGCCACCGACGTGGCGCTGGTCGACGAGCGGGCCGGCTACGCGGAGCCGGCCACCGGCCACGGCGCGGCCGCCGTCCTCCTCGGCGACCGGCCGACCGTGCTGGAGCTGGACCTCGGCGCCTTCGGGCTCTACAGCTACGAGACGCTGGACTCCGCCCGGCCCACCCCCGAGTTCGACATCGCCGACGTCGACCGCTCGCTGTTCGCCTACCTGGACTGCCTGAGCGGGAGTTTCGCCGACTACCGCAGCCGGGTCGAGGGCGCCGACTTCCGCTCGACCTTCGACCAGCTCGCGATGCACACGCCGTTCAGCGGTCTGGTCCGCGCCGGGCACCGCAAGCTGATGCGGGAGTCGGGCGCCTCGGCCGCGGAGGCGGACGCGGACTTCGGCCGCCGGGTGCGCCCGTCCCTGACCTACCCCGCGCTGGTCGGCAACCTGTGCTCGGGCTCGGTCTACCTGGCCCTGGCGAGCCTGCTGTCCACCGCGCCGCTCACCGGCTCCGCCCGGGTCGGCCTGTACTCCTACGGCTCCGGCTGCTCGGCCGAGTTCTTCAGCGGGGTGGTCGGCGATGGCTCGGCGGCGGCCGTCCGGGCGATGGACATCGGCGGTGCGCTGGCCCGGCGGCGGGAGCTCGACTTCGACGAGTACGCCCGACTGCTGCCGGAGAACCTGCGCGCCCTCGTACCGGTCGCCGACCGGGAGATCGACCTCGACCGCTGGGCCGACTACCTGCCGACCGATCGGCCCCTGCTGGTGCACACCCGGACCAAGGACTACCACCGCGGCTACGCGTGGCAGGGAGCGCGGCCGTGAGCGCCGCCGTGCACGCGCCCGGCTACCGGGTCCGCGGCCACCGAGCCCCCGTCCACCGGGCCCCCGTCCACCGAATTCCCGTACACCGGGCCACCCATGACCAGAACGGAGACACCATGACCGACGACAGGGTGCTGACCGCGATCCGGCGCAGCGTCACGGAGGTGCTGCCGGAGCTCGACCCCAGGCTGGTCACCGAGGACGTCTCGCTGACCGATCTCGGCGCCAACAGCATCGACCGGATCGACGTGGTCACGATGACCATGGACGAGCTGGGCATCAGCCTGTCCGTGATCGAGTTCCAGGACGTCCACGACATCGGCTCGCTGGCCCGTCTGCTGCGCGAGCACGTCCGGTGACCGATGTCGTCGTCACCGGGGCCGGGGTGCTCTGCGCCACGGCCCCGGACACCGAGGCGTTCGCCCGGGCGCTGCGCGCCGGTGCGTCCGGCATCGGGGCGCGCGCGGTCGACGGCGCCCACTCCGAGCTGCGCCCGCGGCTCAGCGCCGACCTGGCCGGCTTCGACCTGCGGACGGTCGTGGCCGACGCCGACCAGCCGCTGCGCCGCTCGGCGCTGCGGATCGCCGGCCGCTCGCCGTTGTCGGTCCAGGCGTCGGTGACGGTGGCGCTGGAGGCGTGGGGCCGGGCCGGTCTGCCCGGGGCCGCGGTGCCCGGCGACCGGATCGGGCTGGTCGTGGCCGGCCACAACCTGGGCGGCCGCTACGCCGAGGAGGTGCGGCCGCGCTACACCACCAGCCCGGTCCACCTGCCGGCCCGCTACCCGCTCCAGTTCATGGACACGGACCACGTGGGCACGGTCAGCCAGCTGCTCGGCATCACCGGTGAGGGCTACACCGTCGGCGGGGCGTCGGCCAGCGGCAACGTCGCGATCATCAACGCGGCCCGGCTGGTCGAGACCGGCGCGGTGGACCTCTGCCTGGTGGTGGGGGCGCTCACGGACCTGTCCGACATGGAACGCCAGGCGTTCTACAACCTCGGCGCGATGGCCGGGACGCGGGGCAGGCCCCCGCAGGCCTCCAGCCGGCCGTTCGACGCCGACCGGGAGGGCTTCGTGCCGGGCCAGGGCGCGGCCTGTCTGGTCCTGGAGTCGGCCGCCTCGGCGCGCGCCCGCGCGGCCGAGGTCTGGGCCCGGCTGGCGGGCTACGCGCTGCGGTTGGACGGGAACGGCCTCGCCGACCCCAGCCTGGCCGGCGAGGCCGAGGTGATGGCCCGGGCGATCCGGCACGCCGGGCTCACCCCGGACCGGATCGACTACGTCAACGCGCACGGCACCGGCTCGGCGCTGGGCGACGAGGTGGAGCTGACGGCGCTGCGCACCGTCTTCGGGTCGGGTCCCGGGCAGCCGTGGGTCAACTCCACCAAGGGCCTGGTCGGCCACTGCCTGTGCGCGGCCGGCGTGGTCGAGGCGGTGGCGAGCCTGCTGCAGATGCGGGACGGTTTCGTCCACCCCAACGCCAACCTGGCCCGGCCGCTCGACGCCGGCGTCCGGCTGGTGGGAGAGCGGGCGCAGAGCGCGTCGATCGGCCATGCGATGTCCAACGGCTTCGGTTTCGGCGGCTTCAGCACCAGCGTGGTGTTCGGGGCGCCGGACCGCGGGTGAGAACGGAGAACACGGGGATGAACTCAGCAGTCGCGTCGGCCTGGCTGCCCGGCGGTGCCGGGGCGGCGGGTGAGGGGGCGGCCGTCCGGCTGTTCTGCTTCGCGCACGCGGGCGGCGGCGCCTCCGCCTACCGGCCGTGGCGCGCGGCGGCGCCGCCCGGAGTCGAGGTCCGCCCGGTGGTCCTGCCGGGGCGGGAGTCGCGGGTGCGGGAGCTGCCGTTCCGCCGGGTCGAACAGCTGCTGGATCCGCTCTGCGAGGCGCTGGAGCCCTTCCTGGACCGACCGTACGCCTTCTTCGGGCACAGCCTCGGTTCGCTCCTGGCCTACGAGGTGGCCCGCCGGTTCTCGGCCGGCCCGGGCCGCGGCCCGGAGCTGTTGGTGGTCTCCGGGAGACGGGCCCCTCGGCTGCCCACCGACCGGCGGCTCTTCTCCACCCTCCCGGACGCCGAATTCCTGGCCGCCATGGCCGGGTTGGGCGGCACGCCGCCCGAAGTGCTCGGCGAGCCGCAGCTGCTGAACCTGATGCTGCCGACCCTGCGCGCCGACTTCGAGTTGAACGAGACCTACCGGCCGCTGGCCGGGCCCCGGCTGCGCTGCCCGATCGCCGCGTACATGGGCGCCGACGACCCCGAGGTGAGCGCACCCGAACTGCTGGCCTGGAGCGGGGAGACCACGGGCGAGTTCACCATGCGGGTGCTGTCCGGCGGCCACTTCTACCTCAAGGACGAACCCGACGACGTGCTCGGCGCCGTCCGGCAGGATCTCGCCCGGGTGCTGGACCGGGATCACACCCAGCCGCGGCTGGCGGCGTAGGCGCCGAACTCGAACCGCGAGCCGGTGCCCGCCTGTTCCATCAGCGCGTGCACGATCCGGCGCACCGTCCGTACCGAGGTGCCCAGTTGACGGGCAACCGCGTCGTCCTTGGCGCCGGTCGCGAGTGCGCGCAGGACCGCCAGCTCCGCCGGGGTCCGGCCGTCCTCCCGCCGGGTCGACTCCAGCCGCCGGCCCTGCTGCCAGCGCGTCTCGAACAGAGAGGTCAGCGCCAGCAGCACGGCGGGCTGTCGGACGATCAGACCGCCGCCCGTGCCGGACGGGTCGTGCGTCAGCACGGCGGTGTGCCCGTCGACAAGGGTCATGCTCAACGGGAGGTCCGGCACCAGTCGGACCTCCGCCCCGGCCCCGGCGGCGGCCCGGGCACGGCCCAGCCAATCCTCGTCGAAGAGGACCGCCTCCGGGTACACCGTCCGCACCCGTGTCCCAGGGTCGAGCGGGTCGAGGCCGAGGGCGCGGCCGACCGCGGGCGCGGCTCCCGAGGGGGCCGGCGCGGAGTCGAAGGTGAGCACCTCGCTCCGGGCGGCCGCGGTCAGTTCCAACAACCGCGCGAACACGGCGGACGCGTCCGGAAGCAGCTCGGTGCGCTCCTGGGCGTCCGCGGTGGCCGGTCCGGTTCCGTAAGCGGACAGGATGGTGGAGTAGGTGCTGACCGACTCCTCCAGGAATTCCTGCCGTTGGCGCAGAATATCCCGTTCCCGTACGAGCAGTTGCCGCATTGCGGTGAGCGGGCCGAGGGCGACCAGGGCGTCGTTTCCGGCGCCGTAGCGAGACAACAGGCCGAGGTCGCCGAGCCGGCTGAGAATGGCCCGTGCCGCCTCGGGCGGGCAGCCGAGCCTTTCCGCGAAATCCTCCAGGCCGAGCCCGGGTTGGCCGATCAGCAGGTTGTAGGCGTCCGCGAGTCTTCGAGGGTCATCGAGTTCCTCCACGGGGATTTCACCGGTTGTGCGCAGAACATGTTCGACAACGGACCGAGTGGTCATCCGAGCCACCTGTCGGACTGCTCCGGGAGGGGCGTGGCGACGGTCCAGGCGCCGATCCGGCGAGCCTCGTCGAGGGCCCGTCGACCGAGGGCCCGGCCGGCGTCCGCGGCTTCGGCGGAACTCTCCACCGCGTGGAAGAAGACGAGTTCGGTGCGCCCCGGCTCGCACTGGATGCTGACGTGCTCCATGCCGCCACTGCCGGCGGCAACCGCCCGGAGCCAGGCGGCCAGCAGGGGCCCGTCGAGCTCCTCCTGGGACCCTTCGCGCAGCGGCCGGAGCGTTACCGTGGTCATCTGCACCGCCGGGCCTCAGTCCCAGTTGAGGTTGGACGTGATGGCGGGGGCGATGTCCCAATTCAGGTTGTCCGTGGACATCACGCCGCCCAGGTTCAGGGTTTCGGCGGACGCGCTGCTGTGCAGCCGGAGGTCGACCGCCCCGACCGCGGCCGGGGCGGCGACGGAAAGCAGAAGACAGAGGACGGATACCTTGACGAGGCGTGCGGAAGCAGACATGAATTCCCCCATGTGATTCACACTGACTTTGGACGGAGTTTGCTTTTCATCGGCGCCGGATCACTACGTGGCGCCGGAGTGCGGTGATCTCAGTCTGGCCAACCGTCGTCCCCGGACGGAAGGGGGTGAGCCTGGCACCAAATGCTGACTGGCAACTCAGTGCCAAACGGCCCCGAGGGGGGCGAGGTGTAGCTCTCCGGGGCCGGAACGCGGCATGATGTGCCAGGTCAGATCATGAACGGGGGACTGGTAGACCATGTTGGAGATGTTGGGTCTCGATGAACGCACCGAGGCCGTCTACCGGGTCATGTTGACCAACCACCGCTGGGGCGTGGCGCAGCTGGCGCACCAGCTGGAGATGTCGGAGGAGGAGCTCCGGGCGGCCCTGGATCGACTGTCCTCCCTCAAGCTGCTGATCGACTCGTCGACCCAGGGGGAAGTGGCCCCGGTGAACCCGGTGATCGGCCTGCAGTCCCTGCTCCGCCGGGAAGAGGACGCGCTCCACCGAAGACAGCACGAGTTCGAGCGGTGCAGAATGGCCGCCAACGCGGTGCTGGACGAGTACAGCAGCCTCTTCACCGACGGCAGTAGGCAGCCGGCCGAGCAGTTGATCGGCATCGACGCCATCCAGGCCCGGATCGAGGACCTGGCGGCCCAGGCGACCTTCGAGTGCCTCACCCTCAACCCCGGCGGCGCGCAGTCGGCGACCAGCCTGGAGGCGAGCCGGCCCCTGGACCAGGCCGTGATCTCACGCGGCGTCATGATGCGTACCGTGTACCTCGACAGCGTCCGGAACGACTCGGTCACCGCCGAATACGCGGGCTGGCTGACCGACCTCGGCGGCCAGGTGCGCACCGCGCCGGCCCTGCCCGTACGGATGCTCGTCATCGACCGCCGGGTGGCCTTGGTGCCGGTCGACCCACAGAACACCCGCAAGGGCGCCGTCCAGCTCACCGGAGCCGGTGTGGTGGCCGCCCTGGTCTCGCTCTTCGAGTACGTCTGGGAGAGTGCCACCTTGTTCGGCGTCTGCCCGGAGCGCGACGAGCGCGGCCTGATCCCGCAGGAACAGGAGCTGCTCCGCCTGCTCGCCGACGGCCTCACCGACGCCGCCGCCAGCACCCGGCTCGGGCTCTCGCTTCGCACGGTGCGCCGGATGATGGCCGATCTGATGGAGCGGCTCGACGCCCGCAGCCGGTTCGCGGCCGGCCTGCAGGCCGGCCGGCGCGGCTGGCTCTGAGCCTTCTGCACCACCGGACTTGGGGAAGGAGCGGGTTGGCCCGGTGATCGCCCGGGCGCTCGGCGTCTCGCAGCGCACGATGAACCGCAAGGCCACCGACCTGATGCTGCATCAGCTCGGCCCGTCCGACCTGTCCGGTGCGCCGCCCGCTCAGGGGGCGCAGGCCGGGTAGGACGGACGGGCCGGTCGGCCACTGCCGGTTGCCGGTGCGGCAGCTGCTCGGGCCGCTGCCGCAGGGCCGTTACTGCCGGCCGCTCGCGAGGTCGAGCGGGCGGATCCGCAGCGCCAGCCGGGCCGGGACCAGGCTGGAGACCATGGCGAGGACCAGGCAGACCGCGGTGGCTCCGGCCAGCGCTCCCCAGGGCAGGTCGAAGGCGGCGGACTGCGCCGGGTCGAGGATGCGGTTCCCGATCAGCAGGACGGTCGCGTACTGGGTCAGCAGGGTGACGACCAGGCCGAGGGCCGCCGCGGTGGCGACCACCAGCAGGGTCTCGACCGCGACCACCCGCAGGACCTGGCGGCGGGTGCCGCCGGTCAGGCGCAGGGTGGCGAAGTCCCGCAGCCGGTCCCCGGTGGACATCATCATCGTGTTGACGATCGCGATCAGCGCGTAGAGCAGGGCCGGGCCGAGGATCGCCAGCATCGCGATCCAGCCGTTCTTCGTGGTCCGGTCGTTGTGCGCCCCGATCCACTGCGCGCCGGTGGTGGCCCGGGCCGCGCTGCCGCCCAGCGCGGCCGTGACCTGCTCGGGGCTCGCCCCGGTGCCCAGGTAGGCGACCGACACGGCGCTCGGGCCGGTGGCGGTGCTCGGGCCGGGAACGGCCTCGCGCGGGACGACGATCTCCGGCAGGTGCGGCAGCAGGTGGCGGACCCGGGCGACCAGCCGCAGTTGCACCTGGGTGCCGTCCGCGAGCCGGGCGTTCAGGGTGTCGCCGACGTGCCAGCCGAAGACCCGCGCCATGTCGTCGGAGACGGCGACCGTCCGGCCGTGCAGGTCTTCCAGGGAGCCGCCCTCGGTGCTGAGGTTCCAGGCCGTCCGCAGGTCGCCGTCGACGGCCAGGCCGTCCTCCGGGATCGGCAGGTCGTTCGGGCGGCCGGGGGCGGGCTGCTGGTCCGGGGTGGCCAGTCCGTCGAACCGTACGGTCGTCGCCGTGGTCAGCCGGGCGTCGGGCAGGGCGGCCAGGGCGCGCAGGGCCTCGGCGGGCACGCCGCGGCCGTCGGAGGGCTCGATCACGTACCCGGCCTTGAGGGCGGCGCGGCCCTGAGCGGCCATCGCGTCGGCGAAGGCCACCGTGCCGCCGACCACCGAGCCGGCCAGGCCGATCACCAGGAACACCGGGGTGGCCGTGGAGACGGTGCGGCGGATCGCGGCGAGGGCGTTCTGCCGGGCGATCAGCCCGGCGGCGCCGGGCAGCAGCGGGACGAGCACGGTGAACAGCCGCACCAGCGGCGGCACCAGCACCGGGGCGATCAGCACGATGGCGAGCACCGCCATCACGTCGAAGAGCAGGGCCCACTGCGGGGTGGTCTCCGGGTCGCGGGACTGCGGGTCGGCCAGCATCGACGCGGGCATCGCGATGAAGGTCCACAGGGTGTAGCCGAAGACGCCGAGGAAGAGGACCGCGGCCACCCAACGGGCGACCGGCATCACCTTCTTGTCGACGGCGACCTCGTTGAGCGCCTCCACCGGCCGCACCCGGCCCGCTCGGCGGGAGGCCGCGTAGGCGCCGAGCAGGGCGACCACCAGGCCGCCCGAGGCGGCGAACAGCAGTGGCAGCGGGGCGGGCTCGGCGTGGAAGCCGCTCGGCGCGGCGCCCTGGTCGACCAGCCAGGCGGCGATCGCCGGGGCGACCAGCAGGCCGATCGCGCAGCCCGAGACCGCGGCGGCCAGCGCCACCACCAGGGCCTCGCCGAGGACCAGCGCGCGCACCTGCCGCGGGGTCGCGCCGACGGCGCGCAGCATCGCCGTCTCCTGGCGGCGCTGGGCGACGGCGAAGGCGAAGGTCGAGGAGACCACGAACACCGAGACGAAGCCGGCCATCGCGGCCATGAAGCCCACCAGCTTGTGCAGCGAGGGCGCGCCGGGCAGCGAGTCCTCGCCCATGGTGGTGTTCAGCAGCAGGCCGGCGGCGGACATCACCGCGACGCCGAGGGCGAGCGCGACGAAGGAGCCGACGAAGGCCGGCCACCGCCGCCGCATCGAGACGGCGGCGATCGGCAGCAGGAGCCGGAAGCCGTTCATCGGGAGCCGCCGTCCGTGCGGGCGGCTTCCGCGGAGCGGGTGCTCTGCGCTGTGCGGGTGCTCTGCGCCGTACGGGCGGTGGCTCCCGCGCGGGCGTCCTCCAGTGCGGCCATCCGGCCGGCAACGGTCTGCGGGTCGGGCTCGACCAGTTGGTCGACCACCCGGCCGTCGGCGAGGAAGAGGACGGTGTCGGCGTAGGAGGCGGCCACCGGGTCGTGGGTGACCATGATGGTGCTCTGGCCCTGCTCGTCCACCAGGGAGCGCAGCAGGGTCAGCACCTCGCGGCTGCTGGAGCTGTCCAGGGCGCCGGTGGGCTCGTCCGCGAAGAGCACCCGGGGGGCGGAGATCAGCGCCCGGGCGATCGCCACCCGCTGCTGCTGGCCGCCGGACATCTGCGAGGGCAGGTGGCCGGTCCGCTCGCCCAGGCCCACCTGGGCCAGCGCGGCCCGGACCCGGGCCGGGTCGGGTCTGCGGCCGGCCAGCCGCAGGGGCAGGCCGACGTTCTGCTCGGCGGTCAGGGCGCCGAGCAGGTTGAAGGCCTGGAACACGAAGCCCAGGCGCTCGCGGCGCAGTCGGGTCAGGGCGGTCTCGTCGAGGCCGCCGAGGTCGACGCCGTCGACGACGACGCTGCCGGAGTCGGGGAGGTCGAGCCCGGCGGCGCACTGGAGCAGGGTGCTCTTGCCGGAGCCGGAGGGGCCCATCACTGCGGTGAAGCTGCCGCGGGCGAACCCGACGGTGACCGAGTCCAGGGCAGTGACGGTGTTCGGGCCGGATCCGTAGGAACGGGTGACCTGTTCCAGGCGTACTACATCGTTGTCATTCATGATGATCCATTTCCTAGCAGGTCATCAGCCCTGCCAGGCCGCCGGAGCGTGGCGGATTGGCGCCACCGGCGGGCCCCGGCCCCGCGGCCCGGCACCCGGGCGGCTCAGCGGGTGGCGTGGCGTATCGCGTCCACGGTGAGGGCGGCCACGGCCAGGGCGGCGGCGAGGCCGGCGACCGCCGCCGGGGCCGGGGCGCGGCCCCCGGTGACCCCTAGGAAGTCCAGCCCGCCGACGTGGTTGATCATCCCGTACCAGAGCAACGGGTAGACGGTCTGGAACAGTCGGGGACCGCGCGTGACGGTGCCGCAGAGCATGGCCAGGGCGGGGATCAGCAGCGCCCCGGCCAGGGCGCCCGCCGCCGCCCGGGGCTCCCCGGCGCCGACCAGCCGGACCACCGACCCGGCCACCACCGCCAGCGCCGGGATCACCCCGGCGAGCAGGGCCGCCAGCCCCCGGCGCAGCGGGGAGGGGCAGGCGCCGAGCAGTTCGTCGACGCTTCCGCCGCCGGTTCGGTGGCCCATCCGGGACCAGAGCAGCACCGGCCAGAGCATCGCGAACGGCAGCACCGCGTGGCTCGGCCCGTCCGGTGCGACGCTCAGCGCCGACGCCGCGAACACGGCGGCCCCGGCCCACCACCACCGCTGCCCCTGGAGCAGGATCCGCAGCTCACCGGTGAGCGCGGCGAGCACCGTGCCGCCCCGGTGGGCCGGGGTCAGCCGGGCCCGGTCCAGGTCGAAGCCGGCAGGTCCGGTAAGCCCGGCAGGTACGGCCGCCCCGGCCTCCGGCGTCGTCGCGCCGGGCTCCGTGCGCCCGGCCCCGCGGGCCCGTCCGCCCGGGCGTACCCCCGTCACGCCCGGGCGGTGCTCCGCCCCGTCGAAGCGCCGGAACCAGAGCGCCCCGAGCGTCGCGATCCCGACCGCCGCCGTGGCCGACAGCAGCCCCGTCGCGGCCGGCCCGCCCGCCTCGCCCGGCCCCAGGCCCGGCCAGTCGAAGGTGCCGAGCACCCGGTCGTCCGCCGTCAGCCCGACCCCGAACTCCACGCCGTCCACCGGGTGCCCGCCCGCCGCGAGCGTCTCCCGGATCGACGCCGTGATCCGCCGCATGCCCAGCAGGTCGAGCCCGCCGCCCGTCTGCGCGCCCAGCACCAGCACCAGCCAGACCGCGAACCAGACCATCGTGCCCGCCCCGCCGCGCAACCCGGGCACGGTGTCGAAGAGCACCGCGCAGCCGGCCACCGCCGCCAGCAGCGGCAGCGTGATCAGGACGTACGGCAGCAGCAGCCGCACCACGTCCACCCGGCCCGAGTCGCCCTTGACCAGCTGCACCGCGAGCGCCGTCCCGGCCAGCGCGAGCAGCATCGAGCCGAACAGCAGCAGGTTGCTGACGAACTTGCCCGCCAGGTAGGCCGTCCGGCCGAGCGGCGTGGCGGCGAGCAGCTGGCCGACGCCGCCCTGCTCGTCCCGGGCGATCGCCCCGCGCGCGATGCCGAAGCCCGCCAGCGAGAGCCAGACCGCGCCGCCGAGCGCCGTCACCGTCCCCACGTACCCGCTGGTGTAGCGGCCGTGCAGGTCGGTCACCTGGAACACCTGCCAGCGGGAGTCGCCGACCGGCGCGGCCAGCAGCCCGAGGGCGAGCGTGCCCAGCAGCACGACCAGGTAGCCGGGCCGCCGCCGGCGCTCCCGGAAGTCGGCCAGGGCGAGCGCCCCGATGCGCGTCACCATGCCGCCACCCGCTCGGCCGGGGCGGGGGCGGTGAGCAGCAGGTACGCGTCGTCCAGCCGTGGTGCGACGGGCTGTGCCTCCGGCGCCGGCCGCTGCCCGGACAGCACCCGCACCCGGACGCCCTGCGGTGTGCGGGTGGTGCCGCCGAGCAGGAACCGCGACCGCAGCAGGGCGAGTTGCCCCGCCTCGACGGTCAGCTCCCAGACCGCGCCCTCGGCCGTGCGCAGCAACTCCTCCGGGCTGCCGTGGTGCAGCAGCCGCCCGCCGCCCATGACGGCGATCCGGTCGGCGGTGGCCGCGACGTCCGGGACGATGTGCGTGGACAGCACGACGATCCGGTCCGCGCCGAGCCCGCTCAGCAGACTGCCGAAGCGCAGCCGCTCCTCCGGATCCAGCCCGACCGTCGGCTCGTCCACGATCAGCAGCGCCGGGTCGTTGAGCAGCGCCTGGGCGATGCCGACCCGCTGGCGCATCCCGCCGGACATCGCACCGAGCCGCTGCCCGCCCGCCCCCGAGAGGTTGACCAGGTCGAGCAGTTCCTCGATCCGGGCCCGTGCGGCGCGCCGCCGCATCCCCTTGGCGGCGGCCAGGTAGGCGAGGAACTCACGGGCCGTGAGCTGCGGGTAGACGCCGAAGTCCTGTGGCAGGTACCCCACGGCGCGGCGCAGCGGCCCGGGGCGGCGGGCGACGTCCTCGCCCTCCCAGAGCACCCGCCCCGAGGTGGGCCTGGTCACCGTGGCCAGGATGCGCATCAGGCTCGACTTGCCGGCGCCGTTGGCACCGAGCAGGCCGAGCACGCCGGGCCGCAGGGTCAGCGAGAAGGAGTCCACCGCGCGCTTGCCGCCGCGGTACTCCTTGGTCAGGTCGAGGATCCGGAGTTCGGTCACGCACCGAATGCTTCCGGGCGGAAGCCGTTCCCACATCTGCCGTTCGGCAGATATGCAGGCGCGAAAATGCCGGGAGGGGTGGGCCTTTCGGCACACCCTCCCCGGCGACGGGCACCGACCCGGGTCAGTCCTCGTCGGCCCCGAAGTCGCCGTCGGCGAGGGCACCGTCCGGGGTGCCGCTGATCGCGTACCCCTGGCGGCGCGCCTCGTAGCAGGCCACCGTCGCGGCCGCCGACACGTTCAGCGAGCCGACCCGGCCCAACTGCGGCACGAACACCACCTGGTCGCAGAGCGCCAGCGCCTCGGGCGTGATCCCGCGGTCCTCGTGGCCGAGCACGAAGGCCACCGCCGGGGTCAGGTCGGCGGCGAACATCGGCACCGCCTCGTCCGCCAGCTCCAGGCCGACCACCTTGAAGCCGTCGGCCTTGGCCGCCGCCACCGCCTCGGCGACGGTCGGGAAGTGCTCCACCTTCAGGTACTTGTCGGTGCCCATCGCGGCCTTCTGCGCGCCGGAGGAGCGCACCGACGGGGTGTCCCCGGTCAGGTACAGCTTCTCGGCGCCCATCGCCGCACCGGTCCGGACCACCGAGCCGACGTTGAACGGCGACTGCAGGTTCTCCAGGATCATCGCGAGCCGGAACTCGTTGCTGCGCCGCCACGAGCGGTGCAGACGCTTCAGTTCGGTCCCGCGCAGCTGCTTCACGACGTCGTACCTCGTCCATTCTCCGAGCCCTCGCCCGCCTCGGGACGGGGCCGTGCTTCCAGAATCCGGAACCCGTTGACCGACGTGACCCGGGTCGTCGGGTAGCCCTGGTCGTTCAGCCACTTCTGCAGCGAGTCCGAGCCCAGGTGCTTCTGCACCACGAGGAACGCCGAACCGTCCGGGGTCAGCCGGCCGAGCCAGTGCGTCAGCAGACGGCGCAGCGCCGCCTTGCCGATCCGGATCGGCGGGTTGGAGTAGATCGTCGCGAACCGGAGGTCCTCGGGGACGTCGTCGGGCAGCGCCGCCTGGACGTTGCCCAGCCCCAGTGCCTGCGCGTTCAGCCGGACCAGCTCCAGGGCGCGCTCGTTGACGTCCACCGCCCAGACCGGCAGGCGCTTGCGTCGGGTCGCCCAGGTGAGCGCGATCGGGCCGTAGCCGCAGCCGACGTCCAGGATCGGCCCGCGCACCCGCGGCTGCGGGGCGTGCTCCAGGAGGATCCGAGTGCCCGGGTCGAGCCGGCCGCGGGAGAACACCCCGGTGTCGGTGGTCAGTTCCAACGTGACGTCCGGCAGGGAGACCGTGATCGGCCGACGCTCGCTGGCGACCTCGGGTGCACCGCTGAAGTAGTGCGAGCCGGACATGGAATCCCCGTCGTTCGTAAGGGTCGTCGTTCGTCGTGGGCCGTCGTTCGGACGGGCCGCGGGGCCACCGGGTGGGTGTGGGCAAGCCCCTTGTTCGGCACCGATCGTACCCCCGGTGGCCTGCGCGGCGTTCCGGGTCGGGCGCTGCCGGGGGTCTTGGTGGGGCCGGGCAACACGCCGGGGCGGCCCCGGCACGTCGCGCCCGGACGCCGGGCGGCGGATACTGCCAGTACCGCCAGCAGTACCGCCACCCGGGCCCGTGGGAGCCTCCGAACAGTGAGGACGGATGCCATGCCGCAGGATCACGAGGAATACCTGATCGACGAGGTCGTCGAGACCGTCGAGCCCGGCGAGGAAACGCCCGAGGCCGACGAGTACGACGAGTACGACGAGGTCGCCGAGCGCCGCGCCCTCGGCGCCGACCCGGCCACCGACGTCGCGGACGTCGCCGAGCAGACCCGCGTGGTCCAGCTGGACGAGGACGAGTACCGGGAGCAGTAGCCCGGGCCGCCGCGGGGACGCGGTGCCGCTGCCTACAGCGCTCGACGGCGTTGCAGCCAGGTCAGCGCCGCCCAGCCCGGCAGCACCGGCAGGATCAGCGTCAGCAGGCGGAACAGCGCCACCGCCGCCAGCGCACCGCCCTTCTCCATCGACGCGGTCTGCTGCAGCAGCGTGATCAGCGCCCCGTCCACCGCACCGGCCCCGCCCGGGGTCGGCGCCGCACTGCCCGCCGCGTTGCCCACCAGGAACACCACCGCGACCGAGGCGAAGGACGGCTCCCGGCCGATCGCCCGGGCACAGCAGTACAGGCAGGCGATCAGGCAGAGCGACACCAGCAACTGCCCCGTCACCCCCACCGCCAGCCGGGTCGGACTGCGCAGCAGGTCCAGCAGCCGCGGCAGCACCTCGGTCGTCAACGGCCGCAGCCGGGCCGCCAGCCACCGCCGGGCCACCGGGACCGACCACACCACCGCCAGCAGCGCCGCCGCCCCCGCCAGCCCGCCCACCACGGCGGGCAGCGCGTCCAGCTCGGAACCACCCGGCTGCATGTCCAGCAGGTAGACGAACGCCCCCAGCTGCAACAGGTGCAGCACCAGACCGATCATCGTCCCGACCCCGACGCTGGACAGCGCCTGCGCCGTCGGGATCCCGGCCCGCTGCAACAGGCGGGTGTTCAGCGCGACCCCGCCGACCCCGCCCGGCGACACCAGCTTCACGAACGATCCGGCCACCTGCGCCAGCACCGCGTTGCGGAAGTCCAACCGCTCCGGCACGAAGCCGACGAAGCCCATCGCCGCCGCGACGTGGCTCGCCGCCGCGGTGGCCAGCGCCAGCAGCAGCCACCACGGATCGGCGTCCGCCAGGGCGGAGACCGGATTGTCCTCCGCCGCGAACAACTGCGGGATCAGCAGCCACCCGGCCACCACCCCGCCCACGACGGCCAGCAGGGTCCGCGGCCGCAGCCGCTCCAGCCGGACCGGCCGCCCCACCACCTGCGGCCGTGCCCGCAGCACCTCGGCCCGGATCTCCTCCAGCAGCCCGCCGGGGGAGGGGGCGTCGGGGGTGGTGCGGCCGGGTTCGGCGTGGAGTCTGAGGGCGCGGCGGGTGGTGTGGGTGAGGGCGATGGGTTGGAGGAGGGGGAGGGCGGCGCCGATGGGGTCGGGGCCGAGGACGGCGGTGGCGGTGCGGACGGAGCGGGCGGCGCCGGTGCGCAGGGCGAGGGTGGTGAGGAGTTGGGCGATGTCGCAGCGCAGGACGAGTTCGGTGGCGGCGATGTCGCCGTCGGCGAAGTCGACCAGGTGCACCGCGCCCGAGTCGTCGATCAGCAGGGAGGAGGGGACGAGGGCCCGGTGGGCGATCTCGCGGCGCTGCAGGAGGGCGAGCTGGCGCCACGCGTCGGTGAGCAGTTCGTCGGTGACCTCCTCGTCGGCGAGCCGGTCGAGGGTGCGGCCGGCCAGCTGCTCGTACGCGATGAGGGCGGTGTCGTGGCCGACGCCGGCGGTGGCGGCGATCCGGCGGGTGCGGACGCCGGCGGCCAGGGCCGCGTACGTGACCAGGGCCTCGTGTTCCAGCCCGGTGCGCGGGGAGCGCAGGACGCGGGGGTCGGGGGCGGTGCGCAGGCGCAGCCGGCGCCAGGCGCGCTGGACCGCGGCGGCGGTGACGGCCTGCCGGTCGAGCAGTTGGACGTCCAGGTCGGGGAGGTCGTCGGCCTGCCGGACCCGGTAGCGCTCGGGCCCGGCGGCCTGCGCCTCGACGGGGCGCAGGCCGCTGTCGCGCAGGGCGCGCAGGATCTCGCCGGGTCGGGGGCAGGGGTCGGGGGTGCCGACCGCGTACAGGGTGCCGTGGGCGCCGGTCCAGCCGAGCAGCAGGCCGAGCAGCAGTGCGGTGGGGGTGGCGAAGCCGCCGGCCAGTCCGGCGAGGCCGTAGAGCGCGAGGACGGCCCAGGGCAGCCGGCGTTCGCGGCTGCCGGAGGCGGTCATGAAGGCGAGGACGGGGGCGAGGTAGCCGTAGACGGGCTCGGTGTGCCCGAGGACGTCGCCCGGTACGGGCTGGGTGAGCGCGGTGAGCAGCGAGCCGGGGGCGAGGTTGTCGGCCCACAGGTCGACGCCGAGGGTGGCCCCGTACGCGAGGACGGCGGCGAGCAGCCCGTCGGAGACCTGTTGGAGGGCGCGTCGCCGGTCGGGGCCGAGCAGGCGGCGCACGGCGAGGGCGACCGGCAGCAGCAGGACGGCGGCGGTGGTGAGGCCTCCGGCGAGGCTCGCCAGCGGCCGCGGCACCAGGGCGGCGGCCTCGGCGACGTCGGCGGCGATGCCGCTGGTGGTGGCCCGGGCGTAGTCGGCGAGCAGGAGGGTGAGGGCGATGGTGAACAGGCCGCCGAGCAGCCGGATCAGGGCGACGGGCTGCCGGAGCCGGCCGGCGGCGGGCACCGGGCGTGCCCGGAACCGGCCGGGCCCGGCCGGTGCCTGGGTCCGGGCCTGGGTCCGGGCCTGGGTCTGGGCCTGGGTCTGGGCCTGGGGCGGCATCCCGGCGGTGTCGCCCGGCCCGCCACTGCCCGCTGCCCTGCTGTCCGGCACCCCCGCGTCGCCCACCCGCTGCGCGGGCACACCGCCGGTGTCGCCACCGTCGGTGTCGCCGCTCGTTCTCCCCGTCACGATCGCCACGGGTGGCATGCTCCCATGCCACCCCGCGGGCAGGGGGTCGGGCGCTTGAGGACAGGCCCTACGCCTGGCGGGTCGGGAGGACGACGAGGTGGCGCAGGTTGACGTGCCGGGGGCGGCTGACGGTGTACGCGACCAGGTCGGCGACGTCCTCGGCGCCGAGGGCCGGGATGGCGGTGAACATGCCGCCGAGCTGGTCGCGCAGCACCGGGTTGTCGATGTGCTCGCCGAGTTCGGTGTCGGTCAGGCCGGGCTCGATCGCGCTGACCCGGACGTCGCGCGGGCCCAGTTCGCTGCGCAGGGCGGCGGAGAGCTGGGTGAGCGCGGCCTTGGTGGCGCCGTACACGGCGTAGTCGGGGAAGACGACGTGCGAGGCGATGGAGGAGACGTTGACCAGGTCGGCGGTGCGGCCGTCGGCGGCGGCCGAGGTGAGGTCGGCGGTGAAGGCGCGCACGATCCGCAGTGCGCCGGTGAGGTTGGTGTCGACCATGCGGGTCCACTCGTCGATCCGGCCGTCGGCGAGCGGGTTGGGCAGCATCACCCCGGCGTTGTTGACCACCAGGTCGACCCGGCCGTAGGCGTCGTGGACGGTCTTCGCGGCGGCGTCCACGGAGGCCTGGTCGGTGATGTCGGCGGTGACGGGCAGTGCCTGCCCGCCGGTGGCGGCGATCTCGGCGGCGAGGGCGTCCAGCCGGTCGGTGCGGCGGGCGAGCAGGGCGACCCGGGCGCCGTGGGCGGCGAGGGCGCGGGCGGTGGCGGCGCCCATGCCGCTGGCGGCTCCGGTCACGACGGCGGTGCGGGTGGCGAGGTCGGGGTAGCTCATCGGGGGCTCCAGGTTCCAGGGTTCCGGGTCGGGACGGACGGGACCGGTCGGACGATTCGGACCGGTCGGACGGCTCGGACCGTTCGGACCGGTCGGGCTGACGTCGACCACTGTGCGCGGTCCGCGACCGCCGACCCAGGGCTGTGCCGTTCCCGGGAACGACGATCCTGGGACGGCGTTTCCTGGGAACGGCAGTACCACCCTGGGACGGCCGGCCCGCGGTTAACCTGCCGGGCATGGAGAACACCCTGGGGGACTTCCTCCGTTCGCGTCGGGCCCGGATCCTGCCGGAGGAGGTGGGCCTGCCCTCGCACGGGCGCCGCCGGGTGCAGGGCCTGCGCCGGGAGGAGGTGGCGCAGCTCGCGGGCGTCAGCGTGGACTACTACGTCCGGCTGGAGCAGGGCCGGGGCGGCAGCGCCTCGGACGCGGTGCTGACGGCGGTGGCCCGGGTGCTGCGGCTGGACGAGGTGGAGGCGGCGCACCTGCGGTCGCTGGTCCGTCCGCCGAAGGAGCCGGCCGCCGGTGCCCGGGCGCAGGGGCGGGGCCGGGGCCGGGGCGGGCAGCCGGTCCGCCCGGGGACGCGGCTGCTGCTGGACCTGATGACCGGGGTGCCGGCCTTCGTGCTGGGCCGCCGGATGGACGTCCTGGCCTGGAACGCGCTGGGCGACGCGGTGAACGGTTTCTCCGCGCGCCGCGCGGCCGGCCCGGAGGGCCTGCCCAACCAGGCCCGGCACGCCTTCCTGGACCCGGCGGCCCGGGAGTTCTACCGGCAGTGGGACGCGGTCGCCGCGGAGACCGTCTCCTATCTGCGCCGGGACGCCGGGCTGCACCCGGAAGATCCGGAGCTGGGCGCCCTGGTGGGCGAACTGTCACTGCGCAGCGAGGAGTTCGGCCGGCTCTGGGCGGACCACCTGGTGCGGGAGAAGACCCACGGGGCCAAGCAGGTCCGGCACCCGCTGGTCGGCGACCTCGACCTCGGCTACGAGACCCTGGCCGTCAACGGCTCGCCGGACCAGCTGCTGGTCGTCTACACCGCCCCGGTGGGCTCGCCCACGGCCCAGAAGCTGGCGCTGCTGGGGAGTTGGACGGCTCCGGGGGCGGCCCCCGAGGCGGCTGCGGAAGCCTCGGGAGCCCCGGAGGCGCCGTGAGCGGCGCCGCGCGGTCTGAGCGGGCGAGCGGGGCAGCGGCGGCATAGCCTTTCAGACATGAGTGCCTGCGAAGACCTCGCTCTGGCCCCTCAGGACATCGAGCCCCTTCCGCCTCCCGACGGCTGCGCCGACTGCCTGGCGCAGGGCCGCCGGGACTGGGTGCACCTGCGGATCTGCCTGGACTGCGGCCACATCGGCTGCTGCGACTTCTCGCCGCAGCGGCACGCCACCGCGCACTTCCACAACACCTCCCACCCGGTGATCCGCTCGTACGAGCCGGGGGAGGACTGGCGCTGGTGCTTCGTCCACGAGGTCATGGGCTGAGCGGCAGCCGCCAGGGCCTGTCCGGCGGCCCCGGAGCCGGTCTCCGCGCTGTGGCACGGGGGCGCAATCCCGGTAAAATCCGGACATGACGCCCGTGCGGCCCCTCCGGCCGACATCCGTCGGCGGACGGCCGCCGAAGGGAGGCCGACGATGACCAAGCGAACACCGGGCAGTACCGCCCAGCTCCGCCAGGGCACCCAGGAGCTGCTGGAACGCCGGGGCATGGCGAGCCCGCCGACCCGGGTCGGGCCGAAGCTGCGCTTCGCGACGGCGTCCTCCGCCGCGGCCGGGTACGGCGCGGGCGAGGCGTTCCGGCACGGCGGGCGCGACGCGCCGACCACCGCGCTGCACGCCGCACCGTCCCAGCACGCCGAGCTCAAGGGGCACCGGCACCGCGGCGCGGAGAAGCACTCCGCCCACTGAGCGGCCCCACCGGGCGGATCGGCTGTCGCCGGGCGGCCGTCCACCGCGCCGTCTCCCCGGGGGCGGGCACCGAACTGCGGGTGCCCGCCCCTGACGTGTGGTCACGGGTGTTCTCGGGGTTGCTCGGGGTCGATCTCCGGGCCCCTACGGGGGCTTCCCGGATGCCGCGGTGGACCGTACTCCCGAAGACTCTCTCCCGTCAGTACCGCCGTTGGAGAGAAGCCGCATGAACACCCTTACGCGCAGCCGTCGTTGGTCCACGCTCGCGGCAGCCGGCGCGCTGCTCGCCGCCGTCGCGGTCGGCGGCGCGGCCCCGGCCCTGGCCGCCGATGCGCCGCAGGCCGGCACCGGAACCGCCGCCACCACGGGCAGCCCCGCCGCCACCACCCGGCCCGGCCCGCTGGACCGGGCGGCGCTGGCGAAGACCATCGACACCCTGCCCGCCGACATCACCGGCGCACTGGTCCGGGTCGACGGCCCGGGCGCGCGCTGGCGCGGCACCTCCGGCGAGGACG
This sequence comes from Streptomyces sp. 1331.2, assembly GCF_900199205.1. NCBI lineage: Bacteria > Bacillati > Actinomycetota > Actinomycetes > Kitasatosporales > Streptomycetaceae > Streptomyces > Streptomyces sp. 1331.2. The sequence goes on from NZ_OBMJ01000001.1 coordinate 4,106,879, forward strand.
TCCCGGCGAACGGCCGGTTCCGGATCGGCAGCATTTCCAAGGTCTTCACCGCGACCGTGATGCTGCAGCTCGTCGCCGAGGGCAGGGTCGAGCTGGACGGCACCGTCCAGCAGTACCTGCCCGGGCTGCTGCCGGCCGGCTACCCGCCGGTCACCGTACGGGAGTTGCTGGACCACACCAGCGGCCTGCCCGGCGGCGGCGGGATGACCTCGGGGGACGGCAGCACCGCGTGGTTCGCCGCGCACAAGGCGCAGTACTTCAGCCCCGAGCAGGTCGTCGCCGACATGCTCACCCAGCCGATGGGCTTCGCGCCCGGCACCGCGCAGCAGTACAACGGCAACAACTACTTCGTAGCCGCCATGGTGATCGAGAAGGTCACCGGCGACACCTTCGCCGACCAGGTGCGCCGGCGGATCACCGGCCCGCTCGGCCTGCACGCCACCTACGTCCCGGCCGCCGACGACCTGACCATCCGCGGCCCGCACGCGCACGGCTACGTGGACGTCCGCGCCGCCGACGGCAGCACCGGCCGGGTGGACGTCACCGAGCAGAGCCCGTACCCGTGGGCCGAGGGCGGCATGATCTCCTCCGCCGCCGACCTGGAGCGCTTCTTCGACGCCCTGTTCCGCGGCCGGCTGCTGCCGCCCGCCCAGCAGGCCGAGGTGTTCGCCGTCCCGGACCTGCCGAACGACCACAACAGGAGCTGCGACATCGGCCCGACCACCGGCCACGCCTGCTTCAGCGCCGGCGGCCTGCTGCGCTCCGTGCTGCCGAACGGCACCGAGGTGTGGGGCAAGACCGGTGCCCGGCCGGGCTACAGCAGCGCCGTCTTCGCCACCCGCGACCTGTCCCGCACCCTGGTCGTCGGGCTCAACCCGACCGGCATCTCCGGCGAGGAGTTCCCCACCCTGTGGAAGACGGTGACCACCGCCTTCGGCTCCGGGCAGGTGTACGGGGCGCGGTGAGCCGGGCCGCCGGTGGCCTGCGCCGGGTCCGGGCCGGCGGTGGCAGAGTGGGGGCCACCGAACCCCACCCTGCTCCAGGAGGACCGCAGTGACGGCTGAGCCCTTGAAGTCCCGCGAGGAATGGTTGGCGTCGCTGCCGAGGATCTACGCGGCGTCGGGCTGCCTGCTGCGGGACGAGTCCGGCCGGGTGCTGATCGTGAAGGCCGGGTACCGCGAGCACTGGCAGTTCCCGGGCGGCACGATCGACCTCGGCGAGGGCCCGGTGGAGTGCGCCGCACGGGAGTTGACGGAGGAGACCGGTCTCGTCGGCACGGCCGGCGCGCTGCTGGCGATCTCCTGGACCCACCCGTCGGGCGAACTCGACCACCCGGCCGAGCACTTCATGTTCGACTTCGGCACCGTCCCGGACGGCACCCCCGTGACCGTCCCGGCCGGCGAGCTGGACGACTACCGCTGGGCCCCCGTCGAGGAGGCGCTGGAGCTGCTGGGCCCGGCCCGTTCGGCCCGGCTGCGGGCGGCGCTGGAGGCGGCGGAGGACGGCCGGGTCCGGATCGTCACCACCCACGTGTCGGGCTTCTAGCGGCCGACTGCCGTGCCCCGGGCGGGAGTTCCGCCCGGGGCACGGCGGCCTGGTTTCACTGCTGCGGGTCGGACTCCGTGTTCCGGGCGGCGATGATGGCGGCGATGGCCTCCGAGATGAAGGTCTCCGCCTCGGCCTTGTCGACCTTCAGCCCGGCGAGCACGCCCTCGCCGTGCTCCTGCTCCAGCAGGGCGAGCAGGATGTGTTCGGTGCCGACGTAGTTGTGCCCGAGCTTGAGCGCCTCGCGGAAGGACAGCTCCAGCACCTTCTTGCCCAGCCCGTCGTACGGGATCATCGCGGGCAGCGTCTGCTCCACGGCGGCCGGCAGGACGGCGGTGGTCGCCGTCCGGACGGCGTGCGGGGTGACGCCCTGGGCGGCGAGCGCCTTGACCGCGATGCCCTCCGGCTCGGCGAGCAGGCCGAGCAGGATGTGTTGGGCGCTGATCTCGGCGTTGCCCGCCTTGCGGGCCTCCTCCTGCGAGGCCACCACGACCTTGCGGGCCCGGGGCGTGAACCGGCTGAAGCCCTGGCTGGGGTCGAGGTCGTTCGGGGTGCCCGGGTCCTTGGGGACGAAGCGTTTCTGGGCGGCCTGCTTGCTGACGCCCATGCTGCGGCCGATGTCGGTCCAGGAGGCGCCGGAGCGGCGGGCCTGGTCGACGAAGTGGCCGATGAGGTGGTCGGCGAGGTCGCCGAGGTGGTCGGCGGCGATGACCGCGTCGGAGAGCTGGTCCAGCGCGTCGGCGTGGACCTTCTTGATGGCCGCGATCAGGTCGTCGAGGCGCAGCGGAGTGCTGTTGGGAACAACGGGATTCTCCATGCGTCAACCGTAGGTTGTCGCCCCGGGGGGCGTCAACCATCGGTTGACGGTGGATCTTCGAGGGCTCCTGCGCCCGGTCCGTCCTACGCGGCGGTCAGCAGCCGGTCCCGGACGGCGGTGATCACGGCGGGCGTCACGCCGGCCCCGAGCAGGTAGCCGACCGGGTCGAGCCCGTCGAGCGCGGCGGCCAGGGCGGCCTCGGCGGTGGTCCCGGCCTCGGCGAGCACCGCGTCGATCCGGCGGTACGGGTCCGGCAGGCCGAGCATCCCGTACAGCGGGCGGACGTTGGGGCCGCTCAGCAGGTAGTCCTCGGCGATCGTGGCGCGGTCGGCCCCGGCCAGGGCGAGCAGCAGCAGGGCGGCCAGGCCGGTGCGGTCACGGCCGGCGCCGCAGTGCACCACCACTGCGCCGGGGCGGGCGCCGGCGATCGCGGCGATCAGCGCGGCGGCGGCGTGCGGGCAGTGGTCCAGGTACGGGCGGAGCGCCAGGGGGTGCCGTCCAGGTGGCCGTGGGCCTCCCACCAGGCGGGGCCGGCGAGTTCGTCCAGCGGGACGCGGATCAGGTCGACGCCCTCGGGGAGCGGGAGGAGCGGCTTGTACTCCTCGGCGTTGCGCAGGTCGACCACGGTGCGGACGCCGTGGTCGAGGAGGGCGTCCCAGCCCTCGGCGGTGAGGCGGTCCAGGTTGTCCGCCCGGACTATCGCGCCGCGGGCGGTGGGGCGGCCGTAGGCGGTGGGCAGTCCGCCCAGGTCGCGGACGTTGAGACAGCCGTCCCAGACGAGCGTGCGGTCCTCGGTGGCGGTCAGCGTGTCCGTCGTCCGGTTCATGGGGCTCCCCGTTTCCTCGCAGGGAGTCCCGTTACCCCCTCGTTATGTAAGGACTCCCGGGGCATCGGGATGGTTCCTGGCCGTTCGACCCGTGGACCACCGGTGTTCAGGCGGCGGTCGGGCCCTCGGCCTCGGCGCCGACCAGCTTCTCCATCGGCTCGACGGCGATCCGGCCGAGCATCGAACCGGCCACGATCGCGCCGACCAGGAAGACCGTGGACAGCCAGGCCATCGTCGCGACCGGCAGGGTGAAGGCGCCGACCACCCGGGCCACGCACTCGGTCAGCAGCGCGGTGCCCCAGATCGCCGAGAACATCCGCTCGTGGCGGCGGAAGGCCCGCGAGCCCGCCGCTCGGCCCTCGGCCAGCCGCTGCCAGGCGGCGGCGCGGTCCCGCTTGCCCTTGGTGACGAAGGGCATCAGCATCGGGCTCATCACCGGACGGCCGATCAGTGCGGAGGCCAGGATCGCGATCGCGACGGTGCCGCTCAGCCCGCCGTCCTTGGCGATCATCAGCCGGGCGTCGCCGGTGACGAAGGTCAGCGCCAGGCCCGCCAGGTTGACGGTCAGCATCAGCGCGGCCCACAGGTTGAGCGTGCGCTCGCGCAGCAGGCCGAGGACGGTCCGGCCGGCCGGGAAGGCGCTGCTCCAGGCCAGCGCGGCGAACTCGCTCAGGCCGAAGGCCGAGTGCAGCAGGTAGTAGCCGACCAGCGGGGCGGCCACGTCCAGGGCCAGCGGGCGCAGACCGGAGGCCAGCGGGTTGGGGGACTTGGCGTGGGCGGCGGCGCCGGCGGCCTTCGCGGGAGCGGTGACGGGAGCGACGGCGGTGGCGGTGACGGCGGCGGCGCTGACGGTCTGGCTCACGGTGGGTTCCTCCCCGGCTGGTGGCCGCGGGCTCCTGCCCGCGTCGTGCCTCCAGTTTTTCCGGCCGGCCCTGCGCCGGAGCAGTGCCGTCCGTTGCGGGATCCGTGTGACAGCTGTCATGGTGCGCGCCGTGATACCGCCTCTGACCTGCGGTTTCTTTCAGCGCTCCGGAGGGAGCGGTGACAGCTCGCGCCCCGGCGCGCGCGGCGCGTACGGGTACGACCGGCTGCCGGGGGCGCCGACCCGGGCCCCCGCATGGCGCATCATGTGGCGGGTGCAGAGTGCAGAACGCCCAGGAGCGGGCACCGGCAGTTCCGTCGGACGGCCCGGACCAGTACCCCCCTCCGATCCGCCGCCGGGCCCGGCCCCCACACCCCCCGACCTGGCCGAAGCGGTCCGCGCCGCGCAGGGCGGGGACGAGGAGGCGTTCCGGCTGCTGTTCCGGACCGTCCAGCCGGGGCTGCTGCGCTACCTGCGGGTGCTGGTCGGCGGCCGGCCGGAGGACATGCAGGACGCCGAGGACATCGCCTCCGAGACCTGGCTGCAGATCGCCCGAGACCTGCGCGGATTCTCCGGCGACGGGGACGGCTTCCGCGGCTGGGCGGCCACGATCGCCCGCCACCGGGCGCTCGACCACCTGCGGGCCCGCCGTCGCCGTCCGGTGGCCGACCTGCCCTTCGAGTACCTGGCCGAACTGGCCGCCGGGGACGACACCGCGGGTGCGGCGCTGACCGCGGTCGGCACCGCCGACGCGCTGGCATTCATCTCCCGGCTGCCGCCCGACCAGGCGGAGGCGGTACTGCTGCGGGTGGTCATGGAGCTGGACGCGGAGAGCGCCGCCCGGGTCCTCGGCAAACGGGCGGGCAGCGTCCGGATGGCCGCCCACCGGGGGCTGAAGCGGCTGGCCAAGCTGCTGGAGCAGCCGGGCGCGGTCGGGATCCCCGCCGCGCGCCGGGCCGGGGCGCCGGGCCCGGACACGGCGGGGAACCCCGCGACGGGTGACGGAGACCCCGCGACGGACCCGGCGGACCCCGTGGGGAAGTCCGCGAAAAAAAATTCTCCGCAAGGTGTGACAGGACGCCGGGCCGCGACGCTGAAGGACATGAGATGAGCACCAACCGATCCCGTCGGATCGACCGTGACACTGCCGAGCAGCTGCTCGGCGGTGCCGTGGGCGGCACGTCGGCCGGGCAGGACGCCTCGCTCACCGGACCGGACGGTCCCGGGCAGCTCGCCCGGGTGCTGGCCGCGGCCGCCGCTCCCGCGACGGCCGGGGAACTGGCCGGGGAGGAGGCCGCCCTGGCCGCGTTCCGGGAGGCGAGTCTCACGCCCGATCCCGTAGTCGATGTCAACCCCGTCCGGAGACGACCGATGGCCACCACCGCCCTCGCCAGGGCCTTCAGCACGAAGGCCGCTGCCGCCGTGCTCGGGGCCACGGCGCTGTGCGGGGTCGCGGTCGCCGCCGGGACGGGGAACCTGTCGGTGGGCGGCTCCACCGAGCCGGAGCACACGCTCTCGGCCGGCGGCGCCCTCGGCAGTTCCTCGGGCCCCGGTGCCACCGCGGGCTTCCGGGCCGGAGGCGCCGCACCGGACGGTTCCGTCAAGCCGTCCGGGGCCGGTGCGCAGCCGGTCGGACCGTCCGCGTCCCCGACGCAGGGCACCCCCTCGGCGGACGGGCACGGCGGTCAGCCGCTCGCGCCCGCACTGGCCGCCCTCTGCCACGGTTTCACCGACCGGGAAGGCAAGGGCGAGCACCCCGGCCAGCTGGCCGCCGAGTCGCAGTTCGGACCGCTGGTCGACGCGGCGGGCGGCGCCGACAAGGTGGAGCGGTACTGCGTCGACGGGCTCGCCGCCCAGGGCGGCGACAGCCGTCCGGGCGCCGGCGCGCCGTCGCACGATCCCGGCCGGGCCGACGGCAGCACCCAGGGCAGCGGCTCCGGCAACAGCTCCGGCAGTGGCTCCGGCAACGGCAAGGGCACCGGGAACGACACCAAGGGCGGCGGGGACGGCAACGCGAACGGCGGCGCCAAGCCCGGCAAGCCCGGGGTGACGGTCCCGTCCGTGCCGGCCGTGCCCACCCCGCCGGCCGTACGGCCGAGCAAGCCCGACCATCCCGACGGTTCCGCCGCCGAGAGGTAACCCCCTGATCTCCGGATGGGCGGCGAGCGACTCCCCCCGGGCTCGCCGCTCATCCGGACCGGACCACCCGCAGGACCTGTCAGGACGCAGGAACGACAGGAGCAGGACAGCAGGAAGCAGTACCACCCGAAACTCCGGGTGGCCGGTCGGCTCCCCCGTGCCCGCCGTCCACCCGGCCGGCCCCGGCCGGACCGGCAAGGCGTCACCCCGGACGCGCCGCCGGCCCGGTGGGCCCGGAACCGTGCGGCCCGCCCGCCCGCAGTCAGGGCGGGCCGCACACCCCGTGCGACCAGAACGGACGTGGACCCGATCGTGACCGTCGATCTGCACGACCACGAGCCGGCGGTCGGGGAACCGCTGCCCGGTTCCCCGGCCGCCTCCCCTTCCCCGGAGGCCGCCGCGCCCGCCCTCGTCCCGGCGTACATGGCGGCCGTGGGCCGCCCCCGCGCCCCGGAGGCCGCCGCGCCGGCCGAGAACGCGGTGCCGGCCGCGACGGCCGCGACCGCCGTCCTCCCGGTGTACGTGGACCCCGAGACCTCCGTGGACGCACCCGGCCTCCTGGCGCCCGCTGAGGTGCCCGTGGAGCACGCCGAAGCGGCCGGGAGCACCGCCGCCCCCGTGTTCGTGGACTCTTCCGGCCGCCGCCAGCGGCGGGTGCGCCACCTCGGCCTGCTGCTCGCCGTCCCCGCCGCCGGCTACCTCTGCCTGCTGGTGAGCACCGTGCTCGGCGGGCCCACCGTCAGCGCGCCGTTCCTGCCGCTGCCGCAGGCCCCGGCGGCCGGCGCGCCCGCGCAGGCCCCCTCCCCGGCCGCGCCGACACCCTCGGACCTGGGCACGGAACGCCCGGACTCGGTCCAGCCCGCCCGGGCCCAGCCGACGACGGCCGCCTCCCACCCCGCCACCTCGGCGGCCCCTGGCCGGACGGCGGCTCCGCCCGTCCCCGTGAACGTCACCCCGACCCCCGAGCCCACCGCGTCCGCGCCGTCCCCGGGCGGCAACGGCAACGGCGCCGGGGGTCCCACCGCCGCCCCGACCCCCGGCCACGGGCGCCCGACCGTGCCGCCGGGCAACTCCGGCAACAAGCCGAACAAGCCCGCCCCGACCCCCTGACCCCGCCGGACGCCCTGGGCCCGTCACGCACCCGCCGACCCGATCGCGCCGAGTCCCTCCGCCGTGCCCTGCCGCCTCTCGCCCGCCTCCCGGAAAGCCACCCCCATGAGCACCGCCCGCCGCCGAAGAGCCGCCCCGCCCGTCCGGAACAGCCGCCGGGGCCGGCGCGGCGTGGTCCGCCAGGGCCCGTTGCGCACACACTGGCTCCTGCTGACCGCCCTGCTGCTCACCCTGGCCGCCACCCTGCTGTTCCAGGGCTACACCCAGCACCTGTACGACGACCGTCCCGACCAGTCCGCCGCCCCGGCCTCCGCCGCCACCGTGCCGGAGGCGATCCGCACCGGCGGCCCGGTGATCGACAGCGCGGGCGGGCAGCCCCGGACGGCCGCGCCCGCGCCCGGCACCATCGCGCTCACCTTCGACGACGGCCCGGACCCGCGCTGGACCCCGCAGGTCCTCGACGTGCTGCACCGGGCCGGCGTCCACGCCACCTTCTTCGTGGTCGGCACCCAGGCCGCCGCCCACCCCGAGCTGGTCCGCCGGATCGTCGCCGAGGGCCACCAGATCGGCATCCACACCTTCACCCACACCGACCTCGGTGCCGCGCCCGCCTGGCGCCGCACCCTGGAGCTGCGCGAGGCCCAGCTGGCCCTGGCCGGCACCGCCGACGTGACCAGTTCGCTGCTGCGGCCGCCGTACTCGTCCACCCCCGAGGCCGTGGACGACCCGGGCTGGTCCGCCGTCCGGCAGGCCGGGCGGGAGGGCTACCTGACGGTGCTCACCACCCGGGACAGCGAGGACTGGCGCCGCCCGGGCGTGCCCGAGATCGTCAAGGCGGCCACCGCCGGGCCCGGCGACCAGGGGCAGATCCTGCTGATGCACGACGCGGGCGGTGACCGTTCGCAGACCGTCGCCGCCCTGGACGGCGTGCTGACCGCCCTGAAGGGCCGGGGCTTGCGCTTCACGACCGTCAGCGAGGCCGTCGGCCTGCCGAATCCGGTCCACCCGGCCGGGGCCGGCGACCACTGGCAGGGCCTGGCCCTGGTCTGGCTGCTGCGCGGCGGCGACCTGGTGCTCGCGGTGCTGGGCTGGCTGCTCTGGGCGGCGGGCGCGGTCAGCGTGCTGCGCGCGGTCGTGGTGCTGTACGCGGCCCGCCGGCACAAGCGGCTGCGCCGCCGCGGCTGGGGCCCGCCGGTCACCGAGCCGGTCAGCGTGATCGTCCCGGCGTACAACGAGTCCGCCGGGATCGAGGCGGCGGTCCGCTCGCTGCTGGCCTCCGACCACCCGGTCGAGGTGATCGTGGTCGACGACGGCTCCACGGACGGCACCGCCGACCTGGTGGAGTCGCTGGACCTGCCGTACGTCCGGGTGATCCGGCAGGAGAACGCGGGCAAGCCGGCCGCGCTGAACACCGGCATCGCGGCCGCCCGGGCCGAACTGCTGGTGATGGTCGACGGTGACACCGTCTTCGAACCGGACGCCGTCCGGATGCTGGTGCAGCCGTTCGCCGCCCCCGCCGTCGGCGCCGTATCCGGCAACGCCAAGGTGGTCAACCGCGGTGGTCTGCTGGGCCGTTGGCAGCACATCGAGTACGTGGTCGGCTTCAACCTGGACCGCCGGCTGTTCGACCTGGCCGAGTGCATGCCCACCGTGCCCGGCGCGGTCGGCGCCTTCCGCCGCTCCGCGCTGCTGGCCGTCGGCGGCGTCGGCGAGGAGACCCTGGCCGAGGACACCGACCTCACCATGGCGCTGTGCCGGGACGGCTGGCGGGTCGTGTACGAGGAGCGGGCCAGGGCCTGGACGGAGGCGCCCGCCTCGCTGAGCGCCCTGTGGCGGCAGCGCTACCGCTGGTGCTACGGCACGCTGCAGGCGATGTGGAAGCACCGCGGGGCGCTCGCCCAGCGCGGGCAGGCGGGCAAGCTGGGCCGGCGCGGCCTGCTCTACCTGCTGGTGTTCCAGGTGCTGCTGCCGCTGCTCGCCCCGGTCGTGGACGTGTTCGCGCTGTACGGGCTGGCCTTCCTCGACCCGGTCCGGATCGTCGGCCTGTGGGCGGCGTTCCTGCTGGTCCAGGTGCTGATGGGGGCGTACGCGTTCCGGCTGGACAGGGAGCGGCCGGGGCCGCTGTGGAGCCTGCCGCTGCAGCAGTTCGTGTACCGGCAGCTGATGTACCTGGTGGTGATCCAGTCGGTGTTCACCGCACTGGCCGGCTCCCGGCTGCGCTGGCAGCGGATGCAGCGCTACGGCAGCCTGCGGGTGCCGGCCGGCGGGCAGCCCGCGGCGATGCCGGGAACTCCGCCGGAGCCCGTTGGCGTCGACGGCTATCGTGCACGGGTGCACGAGGCGGCCCGGAACCCCGGGCAGGGCACGTGAGGGGAGCTCCAGGTGATCGGACGGGCGCTGAACGGGCGTTACGAACTCGTCGGGATACTCGGCGTCGGCGGCATGGCCACCGTCTGGCGCGGGGTGGACCGGGTGCTGGGCCGTCAGGTCGCCGTGAAGGTCCTCAACGGGGGTCTGGCCGACGATCCGCGCTTCGCCGAGCGGTTCAGCCGCGAGGCGCAGCACGCGGCGATGCTGGTGCACCCGAGGATCGTGATGGTCTTCGACTCGGGCGTGGACGAGGGCACCCCGTTCATCGTGATGGAGCTGGTCAACGGCCGTTCGCTGGCCGCCCTGCTGGCCGAGCAGCGGACCCTGCCGGTGGAGCGCGCCGTGGGCGTCGCGACGGCGGTCTGCGAGGCGCTGGCGGTCGCGCACGCGGCCGGGCTGGTACACCGGGACATCAAGCCCGGGAACATCATGATCACCGACGACGGCGGGGTGAAGGTCGTCGACTTCGGCATCGCCCGGGCCGGCTCCTCCAGCAACCTGACCCAGGCCGCGAGCGTGCTCGGCACGGCCGCCTACCTCTCGCCCGAGCAGGCCACCGCCTCGGAGCTGGACGGCCGGACCGACCTGTACGCGGTCGGCTGCGTGCTGACCGAGATGCTCACCGGCGCGACCCCGTTCACCGCCGAGACGCCGGTGGCGATCGCCTTCAAGCACGTCAGCGAGCAGCCCCTGCCGCCGTCCGCGCGGCGCCCGGGCCTGCCGCCCGCCCTGGACGCGGCGGTGCTGCGGCTGCTCGCCAAGAACCCGGCCGACCGACCGGCGGATGCCACCGCCGCGCGGGCCGAACTGCTCGCCACCGTCCCCGGGCTGGTGGTCGGCGACCCGACGGCCGAACTGCTCGCCACCGCGGCCGCCACCCAGCTGCTGCCGCCGGTTCCGCAGCCCGGCGCCGTCCAGCCGTCGGGGTCCGCCGCGCAGCCCGGAGCCGTGCCGCCGAACCAGCAGCACACCACGCTGCTCCCGCCGCAGCCCCCGGCCGCCACCTCGGTGATGGCGCCGGTGCCCGCCGCGCCGGGGTCCGGGTTCGCGCCGACCTCCGCGCCCGGGTTCGTGCCCGTCCCTGCCCCGGCCCGGGGCAGCCGCCGCAAGCCCCTGGTGCTCGGCGCGCTGGGGGTGGCCGGGCTGGCCGGGGTCACCGCCCTGGCGCTCACCGCCTTCGACGAGCCGGCCGGCAACGCCGCCGCCAAGCCCGTCAAGCCGGCCGCCAGCGCGCCCGCCACCCCGGGCGCGACCTCCGTCAACGCCGCGACGCCCACCGCTGCCGCCACCGCGGCCACCCCGTCCGGGCCGGCGGCGCCCACCCAGGCCGTCCCGCGCAACCAGCCGGCCGCGCTGCAGCTGCAGTCCTTCCGGCAGGCGGTGGCCCAGGCCCAGGTCGCCAAGGACCGCGACAAGCAGGCGGAGCTGCTGAGGATCCTCGACACCAGCGCCGCCCGCCTCAACGAGGGCAACCCGGACGAGGCCGCGCAGGACCTGAAGGGCGCCCAGAAGGTGATCCGCGACCTGGCGAAGAAGCACTCCATCGACCCGCTGACCAACGCCAACTGGAACGCCCGGCTCTCGGCCCTGTTCACCACCCTCCACGCGACGGCGGACAACCCGGACGACTGACGGGACGGGGTTGTCCACAGGCTGTGGGCAACCCTGTTGACGGAGCCGGGGCCGTCGGAGCCGCCGGGTCCGAGGGCCCGGCGTGAGAATTGGTATAGACCTACCTGGCAGCCTGGCCTAGCCTCCCATGGAGAACCGGACGGTGATCACACGGGGGAATTGCTGTGCTGGAAGTTCTGGGCATCGAACCGGAGGCCGAGGCCGTGTACCGGCTGCTCGTCGACGAACCGGGATTCCGGGTCGGCGACATGGCCGAGCGGCTGGGGTGGAGCGAGGAGCGGGTACGGGCCGCACTGAACCGGTTGGCCGAGCTCGACCTGGTGCACCTGGAGGACAGTTGCCGGGACGTCGTGCCGTTCAACCCGGACGTCGGCTTCGGCTTCCTGCTCTCCCGCGCCACCGCGGACCTCAGCCGGCGCCAGCGGCAGATCGAGTCCGCCGAGCAGGCGGTGACCGCGCTGAGCGCCCGGTTCAACGCCAACCGGGCCTCGCGGCACGAGATCATCCACCGGCTGGACGGCCTGGACATGGTCCGCAAGCGGCTGGAGGACCTGGCCTCGACCGCCGAGCGGGAGTGCCTGTCCCTGGTCCCGGGCGGCGCCCAGCTGCCGGACACCATGGACGCCAGCGAGCCGCTGGACCGGCAGGCGCTGGAGCGCGGCGTGCGGATCAGGAGCATCTACCAGGAGAGCTTCCGCAACGACCAGGCGACGCTGGAGTACGTCCGCTGGTTCACCCGGCTCGGCGGCGAGGCCCGGACGGTGCCCGTCCTGCCGCTGCTGCTGGTCGTGGTGGACCGGGAGACCGCGCTGGTCCCGATCGACCCGGCGGACGCCCGGGCGGGCGCCCTGGAGGTCAGGACCCCGGGCGTGGTGAGCGCGCTGGCCCTGCTGTTCGAGCAGTTCTGGGCGGCGGGCACGCCGTTCGGCGAGGACCCGCGCCGGGACGAGAACGATCTGACGCCCCAGGAACGGGAGTTGCTGCTCCTGCTGGGCATCGGCTGCACGGACGAGGTGGCCTCGCGGCGCCTCGGCCTCTCGCTTCGTACGGTGCGCCGGATGGCCTCCCAGCTGATGACCCGGCTGGGCGCGCGCAGCCGCTTCGAGGCGGGCGTCCGGGCGGCGAAGGAGGGGTGGCTGTGAGCCGGCCCCGGTAGGCGGGTGCGCGGTGGGCCGGGGCCTGTCCCGCACGACAGGCCCCGACGGCCGGCCGCTCGTCAGGCCGCTCGTCGGGCGGCTCGTCGGGCGGTTCGTCGGGCGGTTCGTCAGGCCGCGTCGTCCAGCCGTCGGCGCTGCTCCTCGTCGAGCACGAGGTCCAGCGCCCCCAGGCTCTCCTCCAGCTGGGCCACCGAACTGGCCCCGACCACCGGGACGGTGGGGACGGGGTGCCCTAGCAGCCAGGCCAGCACGACCTGGTTGACGGTGGCGCCGCTCTCCTCGGCCACCTCCGCCAGCACGGCCAGCCGGGCCTTCGCCTCCGGCCACGCGTACTCCTCGCGCAGCGGCCGGTCCGGGCGGCAGTACGAGCCGCCGAGCAGCGGCGAGTAGGCGAGCAGCGTCAGCTCCGGCCGCTGCGCGAGGTGCGACAGCAGTGCCTCGTCGGCGTGCTTCTGGATGCCGAAGTCCGCGCCGGGCCGCGGCCGCAGGTAGCTGTGGCGCTGCTGGATGCACCGGTAGCCGGGCCAACCTCGCTCGGCGGCAAGGCGGTTGGCCTCGTCCAGTTCGGCGGCGCTGTGGTTGGAGCAGCCGAGGGCGGTGGCCTTGCCGTCGGCCACCAGGGCGGCGAAGGCGCCCATGGTCTCCTCGACCGGGGTGGCCGGGTCGGTCACGTGCGCGTAGTACAGGTCCAGGCGGTCGGTGCCGAGCCGGCGCAGGCTGCCCTCAGCCGCCTCGCGCACGGCGCGGGCGGACAGGCCCTCCATGTGCTCGGGGAAGGGGAGTCCGGGCACCGGGCGGGCGCCGAGCTTGGTGGCGAGCACCAGCTCCTCGCGGTTGCCGCGGCGGGCGATCCAGCGCCCGAGCAGTTCCTCGCTCTCGAAGCCGTCCGCACCGTCCGCCCAGAAGGCGTAGTTGTTCGAGGTGTCGACGAACGTCCCGCCGGCCTCGGTGAACCGGTCCAGGATCGCCGTCGCGGTCTCCTCGTCGACGGTGGTGCCGAAGGTCATCGCGCCGAGACAGAGCGCGCTCGCCGACGGTCCGTCAACGCCGAGGCTGCGGTAGTGCATCGGTCTTCCCTCCCAGGGGATCGGTGGTGGTGGAGCCGGCCGCGCCCGCGGGCCGGGCCCGCCGCGACCGGGTCAGCAGAATCATTACCCCGGCGGTGCCCAGTTCGGCCACCGTGCAGACCAGCCGGGAGACGATCGCCGCGGCGCCCGCGGTGGAGACCGGGACGACCGTGGACAGCGACAGCACCAGCACCATCTCCCGGGCCCCCAGGCCGTCCGGCAGGACGATCGTCATGGTCCCGGCGACGGTGGCGAGCGCGAAGCCCCCGACACAGGCCGGCAGCGAACGGGCGGCCGGCCCGTCCAGGGCCAGCACGATCAGCCACAGGTGCAGCCCGGCCGAGAACCAGGACAGCAGCGCCAGGACCAGCGAGACCCGCACCGCCCGGGCCGAGACCCGGGCCGTCGGCGGCGGGCGGCGGAACAGCCGCGCACCGTACTCCACCGACGCACCGATCAGCCCGGGGCGGACCACGAAGCAGAGCAGCACCAGCACCGGCAGGGCGAGCCACCAGGTGTTGCCGCCGAGCACGGCGGGCGCGATGCCGAGCGCCGCCAGGCAGGCGGTCAGCAGGGTGATCCCCAGGCTGACCACGTAGGTGGTGACCATCCGCCCGGCCGTGGCCCCGTACTCGGCGCCCAGCTGGATGTGCGCGAGCAGCCCGAAGACCGGGGTCGGCAGGAACTTGCCGAGCAGCCCGCAGAAGAAGATCCGGGCGCTGCCGAACAGCCCGACGGGCGGCCCGAGGTCGTCCAGGACGGCCCGCCAGGACAGCAGGCCGAGCAGCAGCCCGCCGACGTTCGCCAGTACGGCCACCGCCAGCAGCGCCAGCGAGCGGCCGTCGGCCATGGTCGCCAGCAGGCTCCAGGCGTCGTTGCGGGCCACCGCGAACAGGCCCGCGAGGCCGGCCAGCAGGAGCACGGCGGTCAGCAGGCGACGCCGGGCGGGCCGGGCGGGCCGCGGTGGGGCCGCCTGGGGCACACCCGGTGGCACCTCCGTACCGTCCGCCCCCGGTGCAGCCGTCATGACGCCCCGTGCCGCGGTCGCCGGAAGTCCCGGTCGGTGAGCGCCCGCACCGCGCCCCGCGCGACCCCCGCCACCAGCGCGCTGTGCAGCAGGAAGTGGTAGCCGACGAACGCCGGGTAGTACCGCAGCCCCCGGTCCCTGATCACGAACCGGGCCAGCCCCGGGTCCGCCACCGCGAACCAGGCCAGGCCCAGCGCCGGGCCGACGGCCGCCTTGCGCGAGAGCAGCAGCAGCGGCAGCGAGCCCCAGGTGACGGCGGTGGCCAGGACGCCCGGCATCCGGTTCGCCTTGAGCGCTCCCGGACGGAAACGGTGGGCGGCGGCGAAGGCCACCAGCAGCTGCGAGCGCCGGTACTGCTCGGTGAGCATCGCGCCCAGCCGGTGCTCGTCGTCGTGCCGGCCGGCGACGGTCTCGGTCAGCAGGATCGGGTACCTCTCCGCCAGCCGCTCGCTGTACTCCACGTCCTCCGCCTCGCGCAGCGTCTCGTCCAGCGGCCCGACCTCCTCCCAGACCTCGCGCCGGATCGCGCACATGGCGAAGAAGACGGTGCTGACCCGGCCGGTGGCGCGCCGGCGCCACCAGTGCTCGTGCAGGACGCGGTAGCGCTCCACCGGGCCGTCGTCGAACAGCGCCCGCTTGCCGACCACCCCGTGCACGCAGCCGAGGTCGGGCTGCTCCCGGAGCAGCGCCACGGCGTTGGCGATCGCGTCCGGCTCCAGCGCGATGTCGGAGTCCAGGAAGAACAGGATCTCCCCGGTGGTCTCCTTCGCGCCCCGGTTGCGGGCCACGGACACCCCGCCGTTGGCCTGGGTGACGAGCCGGACGTCCGGGTACCCCCGGACGATCTCCGGGGAGCGGTCCGAGCTGCCGTCGTCGACCACGACCACCTCGTGCACGGGGTGGGTCTGGGCCAGGACGGACTCGACGACCGCGGCGATCGTCTTCTCGTAGTTGTAGTTGGGGATGATCACCGACACCGTGGGTCGTGCGTCGGTCCCGTCTGTGTCAGCCATGCGTGCCTCCCGAAGCGGGCCCGGAGATCCAGGCGTCCTGGCGGAGATGGTCGGATGTGCCCTCGGGGCTGCTCAGCGCGTAGCGGTGGGTCCGGGCGCCGTGCGCGGTGAACGCCCAGTCGAAGCGCCACCAGTCGTGCCGGCTGCCGGCGTCCCAGGACATCGGCAGGACCGTGTCGCCCGCGTCCGCCGCGTCCTGGGTGAGGCCGCGCAGCCCGTTGAGGTCGCCCATGCCGGCGTTGGTGTTGAAGTCCCCGGCGATGAACAGCGGGTTGGCGTTGGCCCGGACGTCCTCGGTCAGGCCGTCGAACTGCGCCCGGCGGTCCCGCTGCCGGCGGTGCACGTCCGCCGGGAAGTCCTGCAGGGGCATCCCGTACGCGACCGGCACCAGCATGTGGACGTTGTAGAAGGAGACCACCGAGCCGCCCACCGCGAGGTCGGTGCGCAGCACCTTGGCCCCGGCGAAGACGTGCGCCCAGTCCTCGTCCCCGGCCGCCCGCAGCGCACGGTCCGGGCCGACCGGCGGCTGCGCCACCACCGGGAACCGGGAGAGCGTCACCAACTCGCCCCGGGTGACGACCTGGTAGCCCGGGAACTCCCGCTTCAGCCGGGCGGTGTCGGCCACCTCCCGGGCGCCGTCCGCGCCGGCCGACTCGTCCCAGTGCAGGTACTCCTGGAGCAGGTAGACGTCGGCGTGCTGCGCCTTGAGGTAGGCGTAGAAGCGGTCCGGGTCCACGTCGGAACCCCAGTACTCGGTGTTCTGCGCGACGACGTGGATCGCGCCGGGCGGCACCGTGCGGTCGGCCGTCGCCGCGGCCAGGGTCAGCCCGGACTGGTCCAGCCCGACGGCGAGCGAGAGCACGCCCATCAGCGCCGGCCAGCGGACCCGGCTGCGGCTGCGGCGCAGCCGGACGGCGAGGGCCGCCGCCAGCAGCAGCACCGGGACGCCGAGCAGCACCGGCGGCGGCGCGGCTCCCGGCACCACCCAGAACCAGACCCGCCCGGCCAGCGCCTCCTGGAGCAGGCAGAACAGCAGCCAGAGGGCGCCGGCCCCGGCCAGCAGCCGGACCGGCCAGGTGGCGGCCCGGTCGGCGAGGAACCAGGAGCGCTTCGGCTGCGGAAACCGGCGGAGGGTCACCACGACTGCACCGCCAGCAGGACGGCGAAGCCGGTCAGCCAGAGCCCGCCCACCGCGAGCATCGTCCGGTCCGTGAAGAGGGTCCTGGTCGGCTCGCCGCCCTCCTCGCTGACCAGCAGGATCTGCAGGTAGCGGGCGATGGCGAAGACCGCCAGCGGGGTGGAGAGCAGGATGCGCAGCTGGCGCATGCTGCCGGCCGCGGCGTCGCTCTGCAGGAAGGACACGTAGGCGAGCACCGTCACCGATGCGGCGAAGGTGACCATGCTGTTGAGGAACGGCACCGAGTAGGCGCGCAGGGCCGGCCGGTGCAGCTCCGAGGGCCCGTTCTGGACCGAGGTCAGCTCGTGCCGGCGCTTGCCGAATCCCAGCAGGATGCAGACCGAGAAGACGCAGAGCAGGAACCACGAGGAGGTCGTGACCGAGGCCGCCATGGCGCCGGCGCAGACCCGCAGCACGAAGCCGGCGGCGATGACGAAGACGTCGACCACCGAGACGTGCTTGAGGACGAAGCTGTAGCAGATGTTGGTCACCGCGTAGGCGAGCACCGGGATCGCCGCGCCCCCGACGAGCGCCGAGCCCGCCAGCAGGGCGAGGTAGAGGGCGGCGCCGAGCACGATCGCGGCCGGGACGGGGACGGCCCCGGAGGCGATCGGGCGGTGGCGTTTGACCGGGTGGCGGCGGTCCCGTTCCCGGTCGGCGAGGTCGTTGACGACGTAGGTGGCCGAGGAGGCCAGCACGAAGAGCACGAGGACGGGCAGCGCGCTGCCGATCGCCCGCCACGGCGCCGTCCCGGACTCCAGCAGGGGCAGCACCAGGACGACCGCGTTCTTCGACCACTGGTGCGGCCGGACGAGCCGGACCAGCCCGCGCACCAGCGAGCCGCGCGCGGCCTCGGGTTCCTCCGGGAGCTCGGGCGGGAGCCCGGTCGGGAGTTCGGTCGGCGGCGGGCCGGTGGACCCGTCGGGAGGATGGACCGGCGGGTCGGCGACGCCCTCCCGGTACTCGCTCGCAGTACTCACTTCCGTTCCCTTCGCAGTGGGACCTTCGCGGTCAGAAGCCGTCGGCAGCCGTGAACGACCGTCAGAAGCCGTCGGCAGCCGGGCGTGCACGGTCAGAAGAGGACCTTGACCGTGCGCAGGGCACCCTCGCGCCAGCGGTCGGAGTGCGTCCGGCCGGTGGTGCCGCCCACGGCGGACCGGTTCGCGCGGTACCAGGTGAAGCTGCGCTCGATGGCGGTGGCGTTGGAGTGGCGCGGGTGGAACCCGAGCACCTCGCGGGCCGCGGTGATGTCGACGCAGGAGTCCCGGGTGAGCTTCTGGACGAGCCGTCCGTACACCGGGGAGAGCCGCAGCGCCGCCAGGGTGCGCAGAGCGGCCTTGGCGGGGCCGAGCGGCAGCGGCACGACCCGCTTGCCGTGCCCGGCGAGGTCCAGGACGACCTGGCAGTCCTCGCGGAACGAGCCGTACTCGGCCGCGCCGACGTTGAACTCCCGGTTGATCCGCTCGCCCGGCATGGTCAGCATCGCCGTCACCAGGTCGCACAGGTCCTCGACGTCCAGCATCTGGTTGAGCGTGTGGCCGCCGCCGAGGACGGGGAAGCCCCGGCCGTCGAGCGCCCAGTCGAAGAGCATCGCGAACACGCCCAGCCGGCCCGGGCCGATGAAGGTCTTCGGCCGCAGCACGGGGACGCACATCCCCCGGCGGCGGTGCTCGGCGCAGAGCCGTTCGGCCTCGATCTTCGCCGCGTTGTACGGGTCGACCGGGACGAGCGGGTGGGACTCCGGGGTCGGGGTCCGCTCCGGCAGCCCGTACACCGCGGTGGAGGAGATGTGCAGGACCCGGTCGGTGCCGGCCTTCCGGGCGGCCTCCAGGACGGTGCGGGTGCCGTCGACGTCCACCGAGCGGATCTCCGCCGCCGGGTGGCTCGGCAGCGCGGCGGCGCCGTGCACGACCACGTCCGCCCCGGCGGTCAGCCGGCCGACCAGCGTGCGGTCCCGGACGTCCCCGAGCACGGTCTCCACGGAGGGCAGGGCGGCGAGTTCGGGGGGCAGCGGGCGGCGGTCGAGGGCGATGATCCGGTGGTCGGGCGAGCTGCCGAGGCGGCGGACCAGGGCGCTGCCGAGGAAGCCGGCGGCGCCGGTGAGCAGGAGCTGCTGGGGGCGGGTGCCGGTGCCCTGGGGGTTGGTGGTCACGGCCGGCCCGCCGGTGCGTCGGTGGTTGCCGCGTCGGTGGAGGCGGCTGCTGCTGCCTGCCGCCGGTAGAGCGACCGGAACTCCGGGCTGAGCAGCCACTGCCCGGCCCCGACCGCCGCGCCCGCGGTCACTGCTGCGCCGGCCGCGAAGTGCAGGGCGGTGTACGCGACGGCCGTCCCGACGCCGCGTTCGCGGACCAGGAAGGCGTGGAAGCCGCGGTCGGCGAGCACCGCGCCGGCCGCCAGGGCGGCGGTGGCCGGGAGGGCGCGGGGGGAGAGCAGGGCCAGCGGCAGCGAGGCCACCGCGCCGGCCGCGGCGAGCGCGGCGACGGCGCGGGAGCGGGTCTCGAAGCCGCGCATGAAGCCCCGGTGGTCCACGTAGAGCGGCACGCGCAGCCGGGCCCGGCGGAACAACTTGCGGACCAGGCCGGACAGTTGCTCCTCGTCGTTGTGCCGGCCGACGACCTGCGAGCTGAGCTCGATCCGGTGGGTGGCGGACAGCCGCACGCCGAAGTCGATCTCCTCGGTCTGGCGCAGGGCCGGGTTCAGCCCGCCGGACTCCAGGAACAGCGCCCGGCGGATCGCCGCCAGGGCGGAGAACCAGGGGGTGACGGTGCCCTCGGAGCTGATCCGCCAGTAGTACGACTGGAGGATCCGGTAGTCGCCGACCTTGGTGGTGGGCAGCAGCGGGTGCTTGTCCGTGATGCCGCAGACCGACCCGACCTGCGGATCGGCGGCCAGCTGCTCGACCGCGGAGGCGACCGAGGTCGGCGACAGGCCGACGTCGGCGTCCAGGAAGAAGACGATCTCGCCGCGGGCCTCCCGGGCACCGCGGTTGCGGGTCTCGGCCGGGCCGGAGTTCGTCTCCTGGCGGATCAGCCGGCACGGGTACCGTTCGGCGATCCGGGCGGAGTCGTCGGTGCTGGCGTCGTCGACCACGACGATCTCGACGTTGGGGTAGGTCTGGGCGGCCACCGCCTCCAGGCAGGCGGGCAGGGTGCGGGCGTCGTTGTAGAGCGGGATGACCACGGACACCAGGGGAAGGGCGGCGGGAAGGTCGGCGGGAGAGCTGGTTGGAACACTCATGAACGGTCCTGTTCGGGCTCAGGCTGCGGGGATCTCGGCTTCGGGGATCTCGGCTTCGGGGATCTCCGCTGCGGGGATCTCGGCTTCGGGGATCTCCGCGGCGGGGATCTCGGGCAGGTCCGGGTCACTGCCGGGCGGGCCCACCCGCGCCGCACTGATGATCTTCCGGTCGTCACTGGTCAGGCAGCGCCCGGTGGACAGGTCGAACTCCCAGTCGTGCAGCCGGCAGGTGAGGACGCCGTCCCGGTGGGATCCGAACCGGACCAGGTCCGCCTTGAGGTGCGGGCAGAGCCGCTGGACGACGTAGTCGCCGGCCCCGGCCCGCTCCTCGGTCTGCTCCGACTCCGCGTAGTAGCCCTCGACGTAGGACATCCGCTCGGTCGAGAGAGAGGCGAAGAAGGTGGTCACGAACTCGTTGAAGGGGCCCTTGCGGGCGGCCTTGAAGCGGCAGGAGAGGAACAGCTCGTTGGCCCAGTCGGGGCAGCGCTCGGCGACCAGCCGCTCCACCAGCGGCCGGGGCAGGGTGAAGCGGTAGCGGCACTCCTCGCCCGCCCAGCGGCGTACCCGGCGGTCCAGGAAGTCGAAGAGGATCTGCTCGGCGGGGGCGGGGGCGGGGGCGGGGGCGGGGGCGGAGGCGGGGGCGGGGGCGTCCGTACCGTCCGACGTCCTGTCCGGGGCGTCCACCACCTCGACCAGGACCCGCCCGTTGATGCCTGCGCAGGTGCGGTCGGCGTGCTGCAACAGCGGCTCCACCCACTCCTGGAGGGCGGCCAGCAGGTCGGTGCGGGTGGTCGGCCAGGCCGCCTTCTCGGCGCGGATCCGGTCGGCGCGGCGGGCCTGGTAGGCGCGCAGGTAGCCGGTCCGGTCGTCCCGGATCCGGGCGACCTCCCGCTCCTCGACCTGTTCGATCCGGCAGCTGCGGTCCGGCCCGAGATCGGCCACCGTGCCGGGCAGCAGCAGGTGGGTGTTGGTCACGCCGTGCTCGCGCAGGAAGTCCAGGAAGACCCACTGGTCGGGGAAGATGTTGGAGGCGTCCCCGTCCAGGTCGTTGAGGTGGAACAGCTCCTCGTCCAGGAAGCAGGGCGGCCCGGCGAACGGGAAGACGTGCTCGGCACCGTACTGCTCGATGTAGTTGAGCGCGCGGGTCATGCCGTTGCGGCGCTTGCGGCGGCCGACGGTCTGCTTCATCCGGGCGGGGAAGTCGTAGACCATCGGGTACCAGATCGCGCCCGAGTACTGGAGGAAGTGCCCGGCGAGCGGGCCGAATTCGCGGATCCGGGGCTCGTCCACCGGGCGGGCGTCGTTCTGGTTGAGGATGCGCGTCCCGTTGTCGTCGACGAGCAGCGCGGAGTCGCCGATCGGGCCGTCGGTCGGCGAGGTGAGCGCGTTGACCATGACCCGGACGCCGCTGTGGAGTTCGGTCGGTTCGAGGTCGCGGGTCTGGACGAAGTGGCGGAACCCCAGGTCCTCCATGGCCGTGCGCAGGTCGCGGACCGGGTAGTCGGGGAGCAGCACGACGGTGTCCTTGGACATCCGGGTGCCCAGCCACTCGGCGTCGAAGTGGTCGTGGTGCAGGTGGGAGACGTACAGGTACTCGGCGGTGTGCAGCTGGGCGGTGTCCATCGCCTCGTTGTCGGGGAACGGGAACCACGAGGCGAAGAAGGCCGGGTTGAACCACGGGTCGCACAGGATGCGCCCGGCACCGGTCTCCACGAGCAGGCCGGCGTGGCCGACGGATGTGATGCGCATGAGTCTCCAAGGTCAGGCGGGCGACGGCAGGAGGAAGCGGCCCCGGAGGAAGGCAACGGCGGTGGGGAAAAGGGCCGTTGGGCGTGGCGGTGACTGTCAGGGAGCGATGGGCCGCGGGCCGGCGGAGGGCCGGTCGAGCACCTTGAAGTCCGCGACGGCGAAGCCGCAGAGCGCCAGCGGGGCATCGACGACCCGGTGGGCGATGGCGACGGCACGGCCGACGGCGTCGACCCGGTCGCAGTCGGCCAGGTAGAGCGTCAGGCGGATGCCCCGGTCGGTGATGTGGACGTGGGCGTGCTCGACGCCGTCGCGGGCGGACGTCACGCTGTCGAGGGCCGAGAGGGCGGCCCCGACGGTCGGCCAGGCGTCCGCCGACACGCGTGCCGTGGCGGTCAGCAGGACGCCGACGAGGTGAACCGGAAGTCCCGGGGCGTGGGGGGCCGGTGGTCGGTCAGCCCCAGGAGAAGCCGTCGCCCACCGGGGCGGCGGAGGAGGCGGGGTTCACGGGCACGGACGTGGGCATGGGGAAGTCCTTCGCATCGACGCGGGGGGATTCGGGCCGCACTCGTCCGCGGCCTCAGCGGCGACAAGATTCGCACGCACGTCGGAAGGAACGCAGTGATTCCCGGGTGGCACGAAACGCGTGGCACCTTCGGGCCAGCCGACGGGGGAGCCGGTCGACCCCCGATGACCTGCGCATACGTACGGCTTGGCCTGTTCCGGTCAGGTCGGAAGGTGACAGCCCCCGGGGCCCGCTCGTGTTCCACCATCCGGACACCGTGCCTCCGCCACAATGGCGGCATGCTCACGATCGGCTCCCTCGTCCTCGGTGTCTCCGACATGTCCCGCGCCGTCGCCTTCTGGACGGCCGCCCTCGACTACGTCCCGCGCGGCGGCCTGGTCGAGGACGACTGGACGGTCCTCGTCCCCGCCGACGGCCCGGCCGGCGGCGTCCAAATCGCCCTCGGCCTCAGCGAGTCCCCCGTCCAGGAGCACCCCCGCGTCCACCTCGACCTCTACGCCGGCGACGCCGCCGACCAGGCCGCCGAGGTCGAGCGCCTGCTCGCCCTCGGCGCCGAGCGGGTGGACTGGGACCTCTACCCCGAGGACCCCGACTTCGTCGTCCTCGCCGACCCCGACGGCAACCGCTTCTGCGTCATCGACACCAGCCACGGCTGACAGCCGACAGCGCAGGAAGTCGGCCCGGCCGACTTCCTGCGCAGGGAAGATCTCCAGCTGGTACCAGGTTCACCATGCGATCGGGTGCAGGTTTCATGGCACCGTCCTCCTGAGGTGCCCTAGCGTCGTGCCATGACGATTCCAGCCGGACTGAGACGCACGGCGCTCCGGGCACAGCGGGACACCGGCTTTCTTGCCGCTGGTGTGCTGCCGCACCTGGCGCTGGTGCCCGTGTGGGCCTGGGCGGCGGCGACCACCGCCAGGACGGGGGACTGGCTCCTTGCGGTTTCCGTCTCGGCCGCCCTGGTCCTGCTCGGCACGCCGATGCTGACGGCCGTTCAGCGGGCTCGCTACCGGGTGCTCATCGGTGTGGACGTCCCGCGACTCACCCCCACCGCGCCGGAACGACGGACGTGGGCCTCGACCGCCCGGTGGCTCGCGGCGACGCGGCCTTGGCGCAAGATCGGCTACCACCTCCTGCTGGGCCCGCTGCTCGCGCTGCTGGAGCTGCTGGTGCTCGCGGTGGCAGCGGCGGGTCTGGCGGGCGTCATCGCCTGCGCCTGGGCATGGGCGCTGCCGACCGGAATCCGCCAGGACTGGTTCGGCTACCTGACGCAGCTGCCGGCCTACACAGCAGCTGGACTCCTCCTCCTGTGCGCCCTGCCCTGGGCCGCGCAGGCAGGAGCCCGCGCCGAGGCACGGCTGGCATTGGGCCTGCTCGGGCCCAGCCGGGCGCAGCGGCTCCAGGAGCGGGTCGATCAGCTGGCCGTGAGCCGGACCGACTTGATCGAGGCCGTCGACGCGGAGCGCCGCCGGATCGAGCGCGACCTGCACGACGGCACCCAGCAGCGGTTGGTGTCCCTCGCGGTCAACCTGGGTCTGGCCGTTGCCACCCGCCCGGACCTGCCGGGCGCCCGCGAGGTGATCGCGAGAGCGCACCTGGAGGCGAAGGAGGCGATCACCGAACTCAATGACCTGGTGCGAGGGCTGCACCCGGCGGTGCTCGAAGACCGAGGTCTGGACGCGGCGTTGTCCGGGCTGGCTGCCCGCACGCCCCTGCCGGTGCGGCTGCGGGTCGATCTGGAGGAACGGGTGGCGCCCAGCGTGGAGTCGGTCGCGTACTTCGTGGTCTCGGAGGCGCTGACCAATGCGACGAAACACGCCAACGCGATGCGTGCGGAGGTCATCGTCCGTCGGGTCGGCGAGGTGCTGCGAGTGCGCGTCACCGACGACGGGCTGGGCGGCGCCGACGCCGCCGCCGGCACGGGGCTGGCCGGGCTGGCCAAGCGGGTCGGCTCCCTCGACGGGGCCTTCCACGTCAACAGCCCCGTCGGGGGGCCCACCACCATTACCGCGGAGCTGCCGTGCGCGCGGTGATCGCCGAGGACTCGGTGCTGTTGCGGGTCGGCCTGATCAAGGTGCTGGAGATGGGCGGGTTCCAGGTCGCCGCGGAAGCCGACGATGCGGAGGGGCTGTTGGCGGCGGTGGCGGAGCACCGGCCCGAACTCGCCCTGATCGACGTCCGGATGCCGCCCGGCTTCACCGACGAGGGGGTGCGGGCGGCGATGGAGATCCGCCGGCGCTGGCCGGGGACGGCGGTGGTGCTGCTGTCGCAGTACGTGGAGGAGCGTTACGCGGCTGACCTGCTGGCCGCGAACACCAGCGGTGTGGGCTACCTGCTCAAGCAGCGGGTGGCGGACGTCGCCGACTTCGTGGCGGCGGTGCGGCGGGTGGCGGACGGGGGCACGGCCCTGGACCCGCAGGTCGTCGCCCAGCTGCTGCTGCGCCGCGACAGCGACCCGCTCGCGCGGCTGACCCCCCGCGAACGGGAGGTGCTCGGCCTGATGGCCGAGGGGCGATCCAACGCCGGCATCGCGCAGGCGCTGGTGGTCAGCGAGAGCGCCGTGGCCAAGCACATCAACAACATCTTCGCCAAGTTCGACCTACCCGTGGTCGACGCGGACCACCGCCGCGTCCTGGCCGTACTGCGGTTCCTCGGAGCGTCCCGGGCCTGACCGGCTGCTCCCGCCGGCCCGGAAGGTGTAAGTAGCACCACCATCAAGTCGGATAGGAGCGCTACTGCCTCGGGTGCGCGCGAACGACATGCTGATGTCGTGCCCGCGGGGCGGGCACGGGAGGGAGTCAGGTGTCATGGCGAGCACTCAGCTGACCGGCGTTCATTCGCACCGTCCGGTCCGCGCGGACGCCGGTTCGGACTCCGGTGCCCCGCGGATCCTTCCGAAGGCCGCGGCCGCTTCGACGTTCCCCCTGCTGCGTCGTCGGGCGGCCACGGTCCTCACCGTGCTCGGGCTGGCGATGATTCCCTGGCTGGTCCTCCTGCACACCGAGCTGCCGGCCACCGCTCAGGCCTCGCACTGGGCCTGGACGTGGACGGGTCTGGACAGCTCCGAGGCGCTCGGCCTGCTCTCCACCGGACTGTTCCTCAGGCGCGGCGACAGCCGGGCCTGCCTGACATCCGCCGCGACTTCGGCCCTGCTGCTGGTCGACGCCTGGTTCGACACCATGACGGCTGCCCCGGGTTCGGACTTCAAGCTGGCGGTGCTGATGGCGGTCTTCGCCGAGTTGCCGCTGGCGGTGGCCTGTGCGGTTCTCGCGACCCGGACCATCCCTCGGCCGGCCCGCTGAGCGGAAGAGCTCGCGACGTGATCGGCGCTTGTGGTCCCGTCTGGTCTGGTCTGGTCCGGTCTGGTCCGGTCCGTTCCGGGAAGTCCCGGCCTGCCGCCAGCAGATTGCATGCAAACACAACTGATTGGCCATCAGAAACGCATCGATGGCCCAATCGGACTTTTGGGGAGGAATTATGAGGAATTCGCGGGCATTGATCGGCGCGGGCGCTGCTGCCGCCGTCGCCACCTGGTGGTTCACCGACTCCGCGCCGTACCCGTACTCTCAGCGCTGGCTGCTCGACCTGCCGCTGCCGTTCCTGACCCTGAAGCGTCTGGACCACGTGCTGCAGGCCCGGGAGGGCCAGAGGATCCTGGAGATCGGCCCCGGAACCGGCCTGCAGTCGCTGCACGTCGCACCGCAGCTGGGTCCGAACGGCCGGCTGGACATCGTGGACATCCAGCAGGAGATGCTCGACCACGTGGGCCGCCGGGCCAAGGAGCAGGGCGTCGACAACATCGTGCCGAACTGCGTTGACGCACATGAACTTCCCTTTGAAGATGGCTCGTTCGACGCGGCCTACCTGGTGACGGCGCTGGGCGAGATCCCGGATCCGGCACGTACGCTGGCCGAGCTGCGCCGGGTGCTGAAGCCGTTCGGGCGGCTGGTGGTCGGCGAGTTCTTCGACCGGCACCAGATCCGGCCGTCCGCGCTGATCGGCCTGGCGGAGGGAGCCGGGCTGCGGGTCGCCCGGCTGTACGGTCCGCCGTTCGCGTACTACGCGCTGCTGCGCCCGATCGACGCCTGACCCCACTCGGCCGGCGCCCGCCCGGCCGAACCGCAGGGGCACGGCGCGCCCGGTTTGCCGTCGTTCCCCCGAGCGCTCCCGCATCGATGCGGGAGCAGGAAGTCGGCCCGGCCGACTTCCTATGCAGGGAACCGCGCGAAGGTGGCCCTACGCGAACGGATCGGGCCCAGCGTAGGCGGGTGAGCGGAAGGTGCGGCGGAAGGTTTCGGGTCCGTGGCGCTGGTCGAGCCAGGTCGTCAGGGGGCGCAGGTCGCCGCAGATCATCGCGGCGAGGATGAGCTCGTGCAGCGCATGCGAGTCGGCCCCGCCGAACTCGGTGAGGAAGCGCGCGTACCGCGCTCCGACGCCGTGCTCGTATCCGGCCATCGCCAGGTGGAAACGGGAGGCGATGCCAGGCTCCGCGTGGTCGAAGTCGCTCGGCTCCAGGCGGCCCGTGGTGTCGCGAAAGGCCAGACGATCGGGCGGTGCGATGTGCTCGGCAAGCCCGAGACGGTCGGCTACCGCAGTGGCGATCATCCGGGCCTCCCGATCGGTGGCTCCCTCCATCACGATGCCGAGGTTCCGGGTCGAAACGGCATCGGCCCTGTCCGGTGCCGAGTACGACCGGCCGTGCGGGTCACGCCAGTTGATCCCGTAGCGGCTGCGGATCGGCTCGCCTGTCATCAGCCGGTACTCCCGGAACGAGCCCCAGTGCAGGCAGTCGTGGGCGTAGGACCGCAGCAGATCGAGCGCCACCAGTTCCGGTGATGCCAAGCGGGGGTCGTCCAACCGCCCGTAGCGGGTGATCACCGACGCCAGTTGCACGTGCCGGTAGCCCTGGTTCGGGTGGTGGAAGCCGCCGAAGGAGTCGGGCCGGGTCGACCGCACCCCGACCCACACCCGGTCGATCGGCAGCAGCCGGCTCAGCCCCAACTCCCGGTAGCGGTCCGCCAGGAGGCCAGCACCCTGCCGGAAGACCTCCCGGGCCGACTCGTCGGACCACGTGTCGAGCACCCAGTGCAGGAGGGAGAACGTGATGTGCGGGTGAGCCCGGTCGAGCGCCGCCGTTGCCCGCCGTGCGGCCAGCAGATGGGCCAGCTCGGCCTGCTCGCTGACGTCGCCGGCCAGGTGCTCGTTCGGGCCCAGGCAGGAGGGGGTGAGCGAGTGACCGAGGGTCAGGGCCGCCGACGAGCGATCAGCTGCCGGTGCGAGTCCTGTACTCCCTCGGGGAGATCGTCCGGTGAGAACCATCGAGCCTCCAGGATTTCGAACGAGGCCGCCTCGATCCGCCCGCTGACGTACAGGGCCTCGTAGGCGACCTCGACGCGAAGCTTGTAGCCGCTCTTCAGGTGCGCCAACTCGCACACCTTGACCGTGAGTCCGGTCTCCTCCCTGACCTCACGCACGATCGTGTCTTCGAAGCTCTCGCCCGCGTTCGCATAGCCGGTGGGCAGACCCCACTGGCGGCCCTCGGGCCACATGCGGTGCTTCAGCAGCAGCACCCGCCCGTCCTGGTCGCGGACGATGCCCGTCACGCCGACCATGAACTTCGAGTGCCACAGCCACAGAACGCGCCACTGCATCGGACCACGGATGATCCGCCAGAGCTTCGCGACGATCTTCTTCATGGACCTGCCTTCGTTCAGGGGAAGATTAGGGGATTTCCGAGCGGCCGCTCAATGGTATTCCTGATATCGACTAGAGATCGCGCGATATGCTCCGAAAGCGGTTTGCCCACGCGCCCAGCTTTGCGCGGGCTTCATCGCCCCAGAGTGAATACCCTTCAAAGGTTCGAAACTCGTCCAGGTATTCCTGGATATCGCGTGGGTCGCGAAAAACCAGCGCTCCTGTGGAGACTTCCACGGTGGCCAGAGCGGCATCGTAGACCGTGAAGACGTTCAATGGCGCCCATGGCATATGGCCGGCCATCGGGATGACTCCAAGCCGAACGTTCGGTAAGCGTGAGACGGAGGCCAGCCGGTCTAACTGCATGGCCATGGCCTGCTCCCGCACAAGCGGCCAGAGGCACGCCTGCTCAGTCAGGATGAAGGTGAAGCGCTTGGCGGAGTCGTAGAGAACGGCCTGCCGCTCCAGCTTCTTGGCGATGGCCTTCGTGTGGTCGCCGGGGAACGGGGCGAGGCTGGCCCTGATGTAGTCAGGTGTCGCAAGCAGGCCGGTGATCATGGTCGGCAGGAAGTACCTGAACGTCGTTGAGTTGCGTTCAAGACTCGCCAGCTCGATCTGCTTCTTGTCCAGCCCCTTCCGGCGCAGGGCCCTGGCGTCCTGCCACTCCGTGTTCGCGATGCGAGCGAGAGCGGTCACGTGCGCCACAAGCTCCGAGGGTGTCCGCAGTACTCGGAGGATCAGTTCGACGTCGACGAGCGACGGGGTGACCTTGCCGGTCTCGATCTTGGAGATCTTGGACTGTGACATGTTGACACGCCGAGCGAGCTGGACTCCGGAGAGTCCAGCTCGCTTGCGAAGCTCTTGAAGGACTGCCGCCAGGTCTGAATTGGATTGACCCAGCGACTGCGGATCAAATGTCAATGCCCTTCACGTACTCCTCGAAAGGCACCGATTCGGCGATGGCGATCCGCTGGTATTCGATGAAGTGGCTGATATCGCCCTCGAACACGGTGCGGTCGATCTGCGTGCCATCAGGGAGGTAGTTCATCAGCACTACCTCCTTCTTGTCGAACATCCAGTAGTCGGTCACGCCAGCCAGGGGATTGGGCCGATCCGTGACGTCCATGATTCTCACGTCCTCGCCGGCCCACACGTGGGGCAGGTAGTACATGAACTCATAGCGAAGGTACTCGGAGAGCGGCCGCGTGACGATGTGCACGCGCCCCTTGGACTTCCCCTCCCGCCGCACTCGTCGGAGGTCTTCCGTGTAGGAGTTGGTGTGCGTGCGCGGGTCGATCCGCTCGCCGGCGCGAAACGCTCGCAGCTCCTCTTCCTCCTGCGAGACGTTGTAGACCGGCAGCGTCTCCAACCGCCACGCTTCCGTCTCGAAGTCACGGAACCTGGCCTGCCAGACCTCACCATCCAAGCGCACGGACAGCCTCCCGAAGCACACTCTCGGGGATCTCCACCAGCCCTTCGCCGCGGGGCGGCGTGAAGGCGCCGGATGTGGCCCCCTGGATCACGAACGTCCCCCGCTCGGTGCGGTAGACGTTGGGACAGTCGTTCTGATTGCACTCCCCCGAGCCGCTGCCGTTGCCCGTGTTGGTCAAACGTGTGAGACCCGACCTGGTGTCCATCTCAACCCCCTAGGAGTGCAGCCCTGTCGGGCTACTTGGAGATGACGCTAGGGAGCTGATCGTCGGCTGTCCACGAGAGGTGGGAGGAATTCCTGTATCGGACTAAAGATCAAGGTCGAGTGGTCTGCTTCGGCGGGTCTTGCCAGTTCGCCCCGCCGAGCGAGGGCTCGGCGGGGCGAAGGGCGGTGCGGGGTTGGTTCAGCTCACGAACTCTTCGTCGCCGTAGCGGACATCGGCGGTGTTCCAGTCGACGCCGAGGGACTGGGTGAACTTCTGGGCCAGGGGCAGGTCGGCGAGCGGGGCGATCAGGGTGAGCTTTCCGTCGAGGGAGACCGAGCCGCCGCCGAGTTCGTCCCGGGCTTCGGGGTCGGCGAGCAGTGCGTCGTGGAGCTTGGTCGCGGACACGCCCGGGGCCTGGATCTCGACCGCGTCGGTTTCCGGCGAGGTGCGGGGGAGGCAGCGGAAGGTCAGGACCGCCTCCTGGTGGTACTGCTTGGCAATCACGCCGGCGATGTGGTGCAGGCCGTCCCGGCTGACCCTGTTGACATCGAACTCGCGCGAGCGTTCGTAGGTCGCGCGCTTGAGATCGCTGGACCAGAAGACGCCGTCGAGCAGCTTCGAGGCGCCGGGCCGCGCGCCGTTGGCGCGGATGATCCCGCGCACCTCGTGGTCGAAGCGGGTGAGGCGGGTGTTGAGCCGGGGGTCGGCCGGGTCGGTGATGATCGCGGTGTTGTTGGTGGCGAAGATCTCGCCTGCCGGGCAGGAGCGATTCGCCGGGCTCGCCTGCGCGGTGCCCGTTCCGCCCACAACCCCCAGCGTCAGGGCGGAGATGGTGACGAGGACGGGGACGCGTAGCCGTCGTCGCACGATGACGTTCTTCATGGCCTGGTCAACGAGCCTTGGCGAGGTTCGTTGCGCGCGGCCCACCGCACAGGAAGTCGGACGGGCCGACTTCCTGTGCGGTGGTGGGTGGTCAGGCGTGGTGGTCGAATTCGCCGGCCTTGAGGGCGTGGAGGAGGGCGGTGAAGGTGCCGGGGGCGGTGCGGAGGATGAGGTGGCCCTCGTCGGACTCGCGGAGTTCGACCGTCCCATTCGCGGCGCGAACCTCGACGCAGTTGTCGCTTGCGCCGGAGTAGCTGGACTTCTGCCAGGCGGTGCTGGGCATTCTGGCCTCCGGGGGATGGGTGCTTCGGCCCCTCGCGCTCGATCGCGCGAGGGGCCGGAACGATCAGGCGTGGTGGTCGAACTCACCGGCCTTGAGGGAGTGGAGGAGGGCAGTGAAGGTGGCGGCGGTGGTGCGGAGGATGGTTTCGCCCTCGTCGGACTCGCGGAGTTCGACCAGCCCGTCAGCGGTGCGGACCTCCATGCATGCATTGCTTGAGCCCGAGTAACTGGACTTCTGCCATGTGGAGTCATCCATGCTTGCTCTCGATCTCCTTCTTAATGCGCCGGATGAAGTCCCGTGACTCCTCCTCCGAGAGGGCAACGGATGCCATCCGCCTGAGGATCTCGCGGTAGCTGGCGAGCTGTGCGGGGGAGTCGAAAATCAGACTGTTGTGACTGGTGTCGATCTGAAGCGTATCCAGCTCGGCCACCGGACCCTCTGCGTAGGTGAAGTTCTCGCTTGGGCCGGGCAGGGACTCGACATCGAAAGGCACTGCGCGGATCGAGATCCCCGGTTGTTCCGAGTGCTTGATGAGGACATCAAGCTGGTCTGCGAGAACCTTCGGGCCGCTGAACTGCATCCTGAGTGCTGCTTCGTGAATGAAGGCGCGGATGGGCGTTGTATTCGGGTGGACAATGTGCTGGCGTTGCATGCGGAAGTTCAGGCGAACGTCGACCTCGTGGTCAGGCAAAGGTGGAATCGCTCGCGCGAACACCGAGGCGGCATAGGCCCTGGTCTGCAGAAGCCCATGGACGAAAGTGATCGTGTAGGTGGTGAGCTGCCTTGAGGCGTCTTCGAGCTCGGCGAGGTCGAGCAGATCCGTGGAGACTGTCCCCCGGTACTCCTCCCACCAGCCCTTCCTTCGCTCGGTGGCCATCTCGGCAAGGGCTTCGATGAGGGGAGCGTTGGAGCAACTGCAGGCTGCGGCGACCGTGCGCAGACGTTCGGCGCTCACGCCGATCTTGCCGGTCTCCATCTGTGTCACCTGAGTTGGCGCAAGGCCGAGCTCGCGAGCCAGCTGGCTGCCTCCGAGGCCGGCCTGCTCGCGCATCCGGCGCATCTCGGCTCCCAACCGGCGCTGGCGCAAGGTCGGTTCGCGGCGTAGCGGCATGGTGTCCTCTCGGTGGGGCGCGTGGGACCAGTCTGCCGCGCTTCGCACGGAAGGGGG
This sequence comes from Streptomyces sp. 1331.2, assembly GCF_900199205.1. Classification (NCBI taxonomy): domain Bacteria; kingdom Bacillati; phylum Actinomycetota; class Actinomycetes; order Kitasatosporales; family Streptomycetaceae; genus Streptomyces; species Streptomyces sp. 1331.2. The sequence goes on from NZ_OBMJ01000001.1 coordinate 4,138,794, forward strand.
AATCTGCAGCGAGAGTGCCTACATATGAAGTCACGCTGCGCTATGGTCGATGTCACATCGATCCGACGGATCGTCAGTAACGCCTATCCGTCGCACCGCAGAGCAGCCATGCCCTCGTGCCTGGCCTGGTTCACGGCGACGTATCCGCCGGTTCACCACCACCACACACGCCCGGGAGATCTCCCATGCGTCACCTCAACACGCCCTCCCTCACCCTCACCCGCCAGTCCCTCCGCGACGCGATGATCCGCGCCGGGTGGCCGCCCTCCGCCACCTTCGACGCCGAACTCGCCCTCTGCGAGCTCCTGGTGAACGCCTGGCGGCACGGCCGCACCCCCGCGCCGATCGTCCAGATTCTCTTCCTCAACGCCGTCCTCCGCGTCTCCGTCTCCGACGAGAGCCCCCTCCTCCCCGACCAGGGGCCCCTCTCCCTCCTCGCCGAGTCCGGCCGTGGCCTGCAGCTCGTCGCCGGCCTCACCCGACGGTGGGGCGTCGACCCCCAGGAGCGCGGCAAGTCCGTCTGGTTCGAGTGCGAGAAGGGCGCCGCCTGATGTCCGTCCCCCGCCACCCGATGCTGCCGACCGACCCCCGGATCAGGCACTACACCGACGCCCACATCCGCACCCTCCTCGCCGAAGTCGACGAGCGGGGCCGCAAGTTCGGTCTGATCTGGCCCTCCGCCGGCACCGACCGGACCCTCGACGGCCGCGTCCTCGTCCGCTTCAACACGGCCCCGGCGTCCACCCTCCTCAATCTCCTCACCCTCCTCCTCGACGCCGAGCGCGAGACCTGGTGAGGTTCCTGATCGCGACGGCCTTCGCGGTCCTCCTCTCCCTCGCCCTGGCGACCGTCGCCCTGGGCGTCGTCACCGCCCTCCGCGCGGCCCCGCCGCCCGACGAGGAAGCCTGACTGACCCGGTACGCGCGGCGGGTCGCGTGCACAGGCCCGCCGTGCCGGTCAGTCCCTTCCCCGGAACCTCTGCTCCACATTGCTGCGGACCGCCCGCGAAGCCGTCCCGGCGGCCGCCGCCAGGAACACGAAGTTGTACCCGATCTGCAGCATCACCACGAGCCGTGCCGCCTGCCCCGACGGCGTGATGTCCCCGTACCCGACCGTCGCCATCGTCACGACCGTGAAGTACAGCGCGTCCAGCCGGGTCTCCAGCCCCGCGAACTCCGCCTTGTGCGAACCCAGCACGAAGTACGATGCCGAGAAGATGTTCATCGCCAGGGCGATCAGGAACACCAGCCAGGCCACCGGCCGCTTGGCCGTCCCCCGCAGCACCCCGACGATCTTGACGACCATCAGCCAGCTCAGCGCCGCCAGGGCCCCCGCGAAGCCCAACCAGCTCACCAGCGGACGCCGGTCCCCGAACCACTCCAGCGGCAGCGTGAAGTACCCGACCATCAGCAGCGTGAACGCGACCAGCAGCCAGGCCCAGGCCCGCAGGTCGGCGGGCGGCGGCGGGGGAGAGCTCTCGGACATCCCGCCCAGCCTCCATCGACACCGCCCGAGACGCGCGCCCGCGTAGACCGATCAGGCGAGTCCGGCTCGCCGAGCCACCCGCCGAGCCGCCCGCCGAGCACCGCGCCGATCCGCCCCCCGGCCCGCAGGCCCCCACCGTACGGCGCCCAGCCCGGTAGCGGCGGTGGTGGTGGCGGGGGCGGCAGCTCGGTGGAGCCACCAGGCCTCATGTCGTCCGGCGCGGGCGGGGTGGGCGGGAATGGCGCGGGCAGTCCGACGGTGGCAGCGGAGCCGCCGGGGCCTTCGCCACGTGCCTGGGGCTGAAGGTGACCCCCGCGCGCAGAGATCTACGCCTCCCGAGGGATGCCGTCGCCGCGCGCGGACAGCGGAAAGCCCCCGGTGGGATCACCAGGGGCTTTCCGAAGAACGGGGAGAACTCAGGTGGTCTCGGGCCGCTTGGTCTCGGTGGTCTCGGTGGCCTTGGTCACGTTGGTCGGCGTGACGGCCGGGCGCTCGGTGCTCTGCGCGGTGCCGGCGTCCGCCGGGGTCTCGTCCTCGCGCATGGCCTTGGTCTCGGCCTTCAGGATGCGCATCGACTTGCCGAGGCCGCGCGCCATCTCGGGCAGCTTCTTCGAACCGAACAGCAGGATGACGACCGCCAGCACCACGAAGATGTGCCAGGGCTCAAGACCGTTCCGCAGCATCCCTGGCCACCGGTCCCTTCTTGTCTAGAGTCATGGCGGGCTAGCGCCCGTGCTGGCCAGTATGCCTGGCCCTCACGGCGAACGGATACACCGGCCGGGAAACGCTGGCCAAAAACCAGGTGCCGCCACGGAGTGGAGCGCACGCCCGAAGGCGGTGGCGGGCCAGGTCGGGCGGCAGGCGGTCGGCGGGCGAGCCGCGCGGTCCACCGGCGGCCCGCCCCGGTCCGATCAGTAGACGAACGGCACCAGCCGCTTCGACACCAGGCGGTACTGCGCGTACTCGCTCCCCAGCGAGTCCAGCAGCAGCCGCTCCTCGGCGGCGATCCGCCAGCCGTACGCGGCGAGCAGCAGCGCCGCGACCACCAGGGCGGCCGCCCAGCTGCCGGTGCCGAGCGCGTAGCCGATCCAGACCAGCAGGCTGCCGGCGTAGCCGGGGTGGCGGATCAGCCGGTACGGGCCGCTGCGGACGACGCGCTGGGCGTCCACGGTGCGCAGGGTCCGGGTGTAGTACGCGCCCAGGGTGCGCATGCCCCAGGCCCGCAGCGCCAGCCCGGCGGCCACCAGTGCGACCCCGAACCAGCGTGCCCGGTCGGGCAGTTCGCCGATCGAGGCGCGGTCGGCCAGCACCACGACCAGCACCGAGGCCAGGTAGCAGCCGAGCAGCAGCCGGGTCGAGCCGCGGTCGCGGCGGTCCGCGCGCCAGCTGCCGGCGGCGGCGTCCTCGCGGCGGCGCAGCAGCAGCTCGTAGGCGGCCCAGCACAGGACGCCGAGGAGGGAGAGGAGGGTGGGCAGGGACATGCGGCGGCTCCCGGCGGTCGGAGGGACGTTTCCACGGTCCTCCGGGCGGCCCGCCGGTGCATGCGCCCGGGGGTGGATGCGCCGCCGTCCACCCCCGGGTGGACGGCGGCGCGGCCGCTCAGCCCAAGCGGACGCTCACGCCGGGCGCCGCGCCAGCAGGTAGCCGCGCCGGGTGGGGGCCTCCTCGGGCAGGCCCTCCCGTTCCAGCCGCACCTCGACGGTGAACCCGGCCCCGGCCAGCAGGGCGGCGACGGCCTCGGTCTGCAGGAAGTGGAAGTCCACGTCGACGGTGTGCCCCCACCACTCCTCCATCCGTCGCACCTCGGTGCCCAGGTGGAAGGAGACCAGCAGCACCCCACCGGGCCGCAGCACCCGCAGCACCTCGGCGAACGCGGGCGCCAGCTCGGCCGGCTCCAGGTGGATCACCGAGTACAGGGCGACGGCGGCCGCGAACTCCCCGTCGGCGGCGGGCAGCGCCAGCAGGTCGCCGGTGCGGAACGCGGCCCGCGGCTGCTCCCGCCGGGCCAGCTCGATCATCCGCGGGGACAGGTCGATCCCCACCACCTCGGCCCCGCGCCCGGCCAGCCACCCCGCCACGTGCCCGGGCCCGCACCCGAGGTCCGCCACCACCCCGCCGGCCGCCTCCTCCAGGACGACGCCCAGCAGCGCCCGGTCCACCACCTTGAAGGCCAGCTCACCCCCGATCCGCCCCAGGTACTCCTCAGCCACCGCGTCGTAACTCCCCCGCACCCGCGCATGATCGGCAGTCATGCCGCCCACCCTGGCACGGCGGGCCGAGGAGCGAGGGCGGAACGGCCCCGGCGATCGCGCCTCCGTCGGCACGGCGGAGGTGCTTGCCATGATCCGCACGCGTCACCACTGATCGGGCCTGAACACGGCACAGAGCCCCCACCCGGGGTGGGCGGGGGCTCTCGATGACTCGCGTGGACCGGTCCGTTGCGGCCGGGCGGGTCAGACGGTGACGGCCTCGGGCGCGGCCTCGTTCTCGGCCCGGGTCTCGGCCGGTGCGGCGGCCGGGAGGTGGCGCATCAGGCGGTAGGCCAGGAGCGCGGCGCCGAGGGCGAAGACCATGCCGACCACGGCGGCGACGTGCAGGCCGTCGGTGAAGGCGGTGCGGGCGGTCTCCAGCAGGTCGGTGCCGAGCCGGCCGGGCAGGTGGGCGGCGACGGTGACCGCACCGCCGAGCGTGTCCTGGGCCGTCCGGGCGGCCTCGCCCTGGAGGCCGGCCGGGAGGGCACCGTCCAGCTGGTGGCGGTAGACCGCGGCGCCGGCCGCGCCGAGCAGGGCGATGCCGAGCGAGCTGCCGAGCTCGACGGCGGTCTCCGAGGTGGCGGAGGCGGCGCCGGCCTGCTCGACGGGGGCGGCGGAGACGACCATCTCGGCGGTCATCGTCATGGTGCCGACGGTCCCGGCGGCCAGCACGCCCGCTGCGGTGAGGATGAGCGCCAGCGGGGAGTGCGGGCCGACCTGGGTCATCATCGCGAAGCCGGCCGCGCCGATCAGGAACCCGCCGCCCATCAGCACCGCCGGGCGGACCTTGCCGGCCAGCGCCGAGCTGGTCCCGACGGCCGCGCCGACGCCCACGCTGGGCACCAGCGACCAGAGCGAGGCGGTCAGCGGGCTCATGCCCTTGACCAGCTGCAGGTACTGCGAGGTGAAGAGGGAGAAGCCCATCATCGCGAACATCGCGATGGTGTTGACGCTGATCGCGCCGCTGAAGGTGCGGATCCGGAACAGGCTCAGGTCGAGCAGCGGGGCGGCGGCGGTGCGCTGACGCCACACGAAGGCGGCGGCGAGCAGCAGGCCGGCGAGGAGGGCGAGGGCGGGCTGCGGGCTCCAGCCGTCGACGGCCAGGGTCTTGACCCCGTAGACGAGCGGCAGGATCGCGGCCAGTGAGAGCGCGGCGCCGAGCAGGTCGAAGCGGCCGGTGCGGGCGGTGGAGCGGTACTCGGGGAGCAGGGCGGGCGCGGTCAGCAGCACCAGGGCCATCACCGGGACGGCGGGCAGGAAGGCCGAGCCCCACCAGAAGTGGTCGAGCAGGAGGCCGCCGGCGACCGGGCCGAGGGTGGCCCCGGCGGTGAGGACACCGCCCCAGGCGCCGAGGGCGGCCTGCCGCTGCTTGGGGTCGTGGAACATGGTGCGGATCAGCGCGAGGGTCGAGGGCATCACGGTGGCCCCGGCGGTGCCGAGCAGGGCCCGGGCCGCGATCAGCTGGTTCGCGTCGTGCGACCAGGCGGCCAGCAGCGAGGCGCCGATGAAGCCGCCGGCGCCGATCATCAGCAACCGGCGGCGGCCGATCCGGTCGCCCAGCGCGCCCATCGTGATGAGCAGCCCGGCCAGCAGGAACGAGTACATGTCCATGATCCACAGCTGCTGGGTGCCGCTGGGCGCCAGCGTGGTGGAGATGTACGGGACGGCGAAGAAGAGCACGCCCATGTCCATGGCGAGGACGAGGGTCGGGAGCAGGAGGACGGCCAGGCCGATCCATTCGCGACGGCCTGCGCGGCCGGTGGTTGCGGTCATGGGGAAGACGGTACGGGCGTGTCAGACGTCTGTCTAGTACGTATGTGTAAATCGAACGTGCAAGACGACTGAGCAAGACGCCCGTGCGAGACATTCGTGCAAGACATCTGTGCAGCACTTCCGTAGGATCGGGGCATGGGAAACCGCGAAGACCTGATGGCCGGCGCCAAGCGCTGCCTGTACGAGAAGGGCTACGGGCGCACCACCGCCCGCGACATCGCCACCGCCTCCGGTGTCAGCCTGGCCGCGATCGGCTACCACTTCGGCTCGAAGGACGCGCTGCTCAACGCGGCGATGATCGAGGCGATCGGCGAGATGGGGGAGGCGCTGGGCGCGGTCGTGTACGGCGCCACCCAGGTGTCGGAGGATCCGGAGGTGCGCTTCGCGGCCGTCTGGAACGGCCTGCGGGACGTCTTCGTCGAGCACCGCGGGCTCTGGGCCGCCCAGTTCGAGGCGCTCGCCCAGGCCGCGCACGCTCCCGAACTGGCGGAGGCCTTCGCGGGGGCGCAGAAGGAGGGCCGGCTCGGCCTCGCCGCGCTGTTCCAGGGGCTGACCGAGGTGCCCGACACCGAGGAGGAACTCGTCCGCGGCGCCTTCTACCAGACCCTGCTGGCCGGTTACGCCGCCCAGTGGCTGGCCGCACCCGAACTCGCGCCCAGCGGGATGGACTTCCTGCGCGGGCTGCGGCTGGTCAGCGACAGCGTGCTCAATCGCGGCTGAGCTCTCCGGGCGGGTGCCGTCAGGTCGTGACGGCGGTCAGCAGCACCACCGAGTCCACGTGCGCCAGCAGCCCGTGCCGCTCCTGCGGGACGGGCTCAAGGCGGCCGACGGGCAGCTCCAGCTGCCGGCCGGCGATGGTCAGCGAGACCCGGCCGCGCAGCACCTGGACGCTCCCGGCGGCGGGCGGGTTGTGCTCGTCCAGGGCGGTCCCGGCGGTCAGCGCGATCACGGTCTGCCGCAGGACGCCGTCGTGCAGCACCAGATGGGCGCTGCGCCCGTGCGGGCTCTCGGCCGCGAGGGCGGCCTGGTCCACGGCGAGCTGTTCGAGATCGGGCATCGCGCCGCCTCCTCGCTCCGGGGGCCCAGGGTCGTGTGCGTCGTACGTGTCGTGCGCGTCGCGCAGGGTCGTGTGCGGTCGTGTGCCCAGGGTCGCGGACGCCCCGGCCTCCCGCACCCGGAGCGGCCCGGCCCGGGCCGATCGAGCGGCCCGAGGTGCAGGCTCCGCCGACTGCCCGCATCGTGGAGGCATGGCGACCAACCAGATGTTCAACGGACTTCAGGTCAACCGCTCGCTGCTGGCCGGCGGCGTGCTGCTCACCGGCGTCGGTTCGCTGCTCGGCGCGGCCGGCGCGGCGATGGTGTGCACCGCGCTGTTCACGGCCGGCCGCAGCTGGGTGCGCAACCTGGAGACCCCGCCGACCGCGCTCGCCCAGCGGGCCCTGCACGACGCGAAGGTGGCCTCCTCGGCCGGCTGGGACGCCTGGCGCGCCCAGCACAGCTCGCCCAACTGAGCCCCGGGAGCGCGGGAGCCCAGGAGCCCAAGCTCGGGAGCCCGGGAGCCCGGGGGGCTGCAGTCCGGTTCGACCGCAGCCCGGCAGCCCGGCAGCCCTGCCGCCCTACAGCCCGAGCGACTTGGCAACGATGCTGCGCATGACCTCGCTGGTGCCGCCGTAGATCCGGAACACCCGGTTGTCGGTGTAGAGCCGGGCGATCGGGTACTCCAGGATGTACCCGTAACCGCCGTGCAGCTGGAGGCACTTGTCGATCACGACGGACGCCGACTCGGTGCAGAACAGCTTCGCCGCGGCCGCGTCGGCGACGGTCAGCTCGCCGCTCTGGTACAGCTCCAGCGCGCGGTCCACCATCGACTGCTGCGCCATCACCTGGGACTCGCAGTCGGCCAGGGTGAACTTGGTGTTCTGGAACTCGGCCACCGCCTTGCCGAACACCTTGCGCTCCTTGACGTACTGCACCGCGAACCGCACCGCGGCCGCGGCCGCCGCGTAGGCGCCGACGGCGATGGCCAGCCGCTCCTGCACCAGGTTGTGGGTCAGGTAGGCGAACGCCCGCCCCTCCTCACCGAGCAGGTTCTCCACCGGCACCTTGACGTCGCTGAACGCCAACTCGGCCGTGTCCGAGGTGCGCAGGCCGATCTTCTGCAGCTTGCGGCCGACGGTGTAGCCCTCGGAGGTGGTGTCCACGCAGAGGATGGACAGGCCGGCCCGGCGGTTCTCCGGGTCGTACGGCGCGGTGCGGCAGACCACCAGGACGAGGTCGGCCAGGACGCCGCCGGTGATGAAGGTCTTGGCGCCGTTCAGGACGTAGTGGGTGCCGTCCTCGGAGAGCCGCGCGGTGGTGGTGATGCCGGCGAGGTCGGAGCCGGCGCCCGGCTCGGTCATCGCGATCGCGGTCATGATGTCGCCGGAGACGAAGCCGGGCAGCCAGCGCTGCTTCTGCTCCTCGTTCGCGTACTCCAGCAGGTACGGCAGCACCAGCCCGGTGTGCACGCCGGAGGAGCCGAAGCTCACGCCGGCCCGGGCGGTCTCCTCGGCGACCACCGCCTGGTACTTGAAACCGCTCTCGCCCGCGCCGCCGTACTCCTCCGGCACCTCGATGCCGTAGATGCCGAGTTCGCCGAGCTGCCGGTAGAAGTCGCGGGGCGGGTGGCCTTCGGCCTCCCAGCTCTCGTAGACCGGGACGACCTCGTTGGCGATGAAGTCCCGGATGGTCTCCCGGAAGGCCTCGTGGTCCTCGTTGAACACGGTGCGGCGCACGGCGGCGCTCCCTTCGACGGTGCCGGCCGGAGCGGTCGGCGGGGCGGAACGGGCCAGGTGGTGGCCCGACAAGTTAATCCCGGGTAGCTTCGGCTGTCCAGCGTCGGCAGGCTTGCGGAGCAAGGTCGGAAGGGGCGGTAAGTGAATCCTTGCTAGCCTTCCGGGAGTGCCCGGAGGCGTCCGGGGGTGCCCGGGGATTTCCGGGAGCGTTCGGCGAGTGTCCGGGAGCCGGGCCCGGGAAGACGGCGGGGAGGCGCGCGATGGTGGTCCGACGGCCGCCCGGGCGGCGTGCCCAGATCCTCGCCGTCGCCGCCGAGCTCTTCCACCGCAGCGGCTACCACCAGGTGTCGATGTCCGAGGTGGCCGCCGGGGTCGGCATCACCGCTCCGGCGCTCTACCGGCACTTCCGCGGCAAGCCCGAACTGCTCGACCGCGTCGTCCGGTTGGGGCTGGACGCGCTCGCCGAAGGACTGCGTACGGCCCGCACCACCGGGGAGATCGGCGCCGCGCTGGCCGCCGTCGCGGTCGGGCACCGCCCGCTCGGCACCCTGGTGCAGCGCGACGCCCGGCTGCTGCCGCCGGCCCGACGGGCGGCCCTGCGCCGCGAACTGCGTGCGGACGTCACCCTGATGGCCACCGCGCTGCGCGCCGAACGCCACGAACTCACCGCCGCAGACGCCGAGTTGCTCTGCTGGTCGGCGCTCTCGGCCTGCGCCGGGCTGTCCTACCAGTCGGCCGCGCCGCAGCCCCGCCGGGCCGAGGCGCTGCTGCGCGAGCTGGTCGCGGCCGTCCTCGCCGTCCCGCTCTCCGGTCCGGCCGCCGGCCACCCGGCCCTTGCCCCCGCGTCCGTCACCGCGCCCGCCACCGCGCCGGAGGCCAGGCCGCAGGCACGCCGGGAGGAACTGCTGGCGGCGGCCGTCCGGCTGTTCCACCAGCGCGGCTTCGACAACGTCAGCACCGACCGACTCGGCGCCGCCGTCGGGATATCCGGTCCGAGCGTGTACCGGCACTTCGACAGCAAGGCGCAGCTGCTCGCCGCCTCGCTGGTGCGCAGCCGCGAGCGCCTGTGGCACGAGGTGGACGGTGCCATCGCGGCCGCCGACGGCCCGGGGGCGGCGCTGGCGGCAGGCCTGGGTGCGTACGTCGGCTTCGCGCTGCGCAACGGCGACTACCTGGGCGCGATGCTCAGTGAGACGGAGCGGCTGGCCCCGCCCGACCGCCGGGCCGCCCTGGACTTCCGGCGGGACTTCCTGCGCACCTGGGTCGGCCTGCTGCGGCAGGTGCGTCCGGAGTGCGACGCGGCGGCCGCCCGGATCCGGGTGCACGCGCTGTTCGCGCTGGTCAACGACGGGGTGCGGAACCGTCCGCACAGCGCCCGGCCGGACCTGGGGGAGTGCCTACTGCGCCTCGGCCGGGCCGTCCTGGGGCTCTCCTGAGGAACCGGGCCGAGGAACCCGGCCGGAGAAACGGTGGGGCCGGGTGCCCGCCTCCGACGACAGGACGTCGGGGCGGGCGCCCGGCCCCACCAGGCGCGGCCGTACGGCCTGGCAGACGTAACGGCCTAGGACAGGACGTGCGGGTAGTACACCTGGGTGTCGGAGTTGCCGTTGCCCTGCAGGGCGCCGACGTTCCCGCCGTTGCCGGTCACGGCGAGGCCGTTGTTCTGGTTGCTCGCACCCGAACCGGTGGCCGTCTGCTGGGTGTTGACCACGTTGCCGTGGACGTTGCCGATGACGTTGCCCGAGCCGACGTTGCTCACGACGCTGCCGTTGGAGTGGTCGATCGCGCCGGCGCCGTTGTCGGCGTGCGCGGTGGCGGCACCGACACCGACGAGGAGGAACGCCCCGAGGGCGGTGACGGCGGCGGCTGCGCGAATACGGGACACGCTGGTCTCCCTGACTGGAAGTGCGAATGGTGGCGCGATCCGGAGTGGCCGCTCCGCAGCGCCGTTGCCTGACGTCGCCCGTCCAGCATTCACCAGCGGTGTGGACGAACTCCACCGAATGGGTGGCAGTTCCTTCGATGGTGGAGGTCCGGTCAATTCCGAATTGACCGTATTCCGTCATATCGTCATTCCGCCCTGAGGGCACGGGAAGAAAGAAATGGTCGACGGATTGTCGCACTGGCACACTGAGGACCCATGTCTGAAGGTGTCCAGCCCGTCCAGCCCGATCCCACCCCCGCCGAGGACCTTCGGACGACCGAGGTCGATCTCGGCGGCCTGGTGAACGTCCTCGCCACCCACCTCTACTCCACCCCGCTGGTCGCGCTGCGCGAACTGGTCCAGAACGCGCACGACTCGCACACCCGCCGGCTCCTGGAGGACCCGGACGGCGACCACCGCCCGCAGATCCGGGTGCGCGCCGACGCCGCCCGCCGGACCGTCGCCATCGAGGACACCGGAGCCGGCCTCACCGAGCCCGAGATCCACTCCTACCTCGCCACCGTCGGCACCGGCTACACCCGCATGCTGCGCGAACTCACCGGCAACCAGGAGCTGATCGGCGCCTTCGGGCTGGGCTTCCTCTCCGCCTTCTCGATCTCCGACGAGGTCACCGTCACCACCACCTCGCACCGCGAGCCGCAGCTCGGCCACCGCTACCGCAGCCGCGGCGGCGAGCAGTACCGGGTCGACCCGGTGCCCGCCCGGCCCCGCCCCGGCACCGTGGTCGAGCTGGCGCTCAAGGCCGAACACGCCCACCTCGCCGACGAGTCCGTCCTGCGCGACGTCCTCGCCCGGTACTGCGTCCTGCTGCCCATCCCGGTCTACGTCGGCGAGGACGAGCAGCCGGTCAACTCCGTCGAAGTGCCCTGGCGCCGGCACGTGGAGGGCGACCAGCACGCCGCCCGGATGCGCTTCGCCGCCGCCTTCGGCCGCCGCTTCGAACCGCTCACCGCCTTCCCCGTCCGGCCGGTCGACGGCGTCACCGACGCGATCGGCCTGCTCTGGGTCCAGGACGGCGGCACCTACGGCAGCAGCGACAACCGCGACCTCGCCGTCTACCTGCGCGGCATGCTGCTCGCCGAGGACGCCCGCGACCTGCTGCCCGGCTGGGCCGGCTTCATCGGCGGCGTGGTCGAGTCCAGCCGGCTCACCCCCACCGCCAGCCGCGAGGACCTGCAGCGCGACGAGCACTACCGCGCCCTGCAGAAGGCCCTCACCGACGCCATCGTGGACGGCCTGTACGAGACGGCCCGGCTGCGGCCCGCCGCCTGGCGCCGCATCCTCACCCGGCACGGCCAGGACCTGCTCGGCGCCGCGCTCTGCGACGAGCGGCTGTTCACCCTGCTCGCCGACGACGTCCCGGTGCCCACCTCGCAGGGCGACCTCACCGCCGGGGCCCTGCGCGCCGCCGGAGGAGGAGCGGTGCACGTCGCGCTCGGCAGCGGCGGCGGCTTCGAGGAGATGCTGTACCGGGCGATGCGGGTGCCGATCGCCCGCGGCGACCGCTACGCCGTCCTGCCCTTCCTGCGCCGCTACGCCCAGCTGCGCGGCTGCCGGCTGGTCGAGCTGGGCAGCGAGCAGGGCAACCGCGAGCTGTTCCGCGACCCGGAGCGCCCGCTGCCGGAGCAGGAGTCGGCCTGGCTGGCCGGAGCCCTGGCCGACCCGGGCGAACAGCTCGTCCCGGCCCGCTTCGACCCGCCCGGCCTGCCGCTGGTGCTGGTCCCGGACCGCGAGGCCGAGCTGAAGGCCCGGATCGAGGACGACCAGGCGGACGCCCGGATCCCCTCCGCCGCACTGCGGCTGGCCCGCGCCTTCACCGCCCGCACCGACGGCGAGGTCAAGGCCCGGCTCTACCTCAACCTGGCCTGCCCGGCCGTCCAGGACCTGCTCACCGCCTACCGCACCGGGCACACCGGCAGCGCCACCGCGGCCGGGCTGCTCCGCTCGCTCAAGGTGATCATGGCGGCGGCCTCCTCCGGCCCCGTCGAGGGCGACCTCACCGCCGCGCTGTCCGGTGTCGGCACCGCGGTCTCCGCGCTGACCGCCGCCGTGCCGGCCGGCCTGCCGGACGTCCCGGACAGCCCCGGCGCCCTCGCGGACGAGGCGTGACGGACGGATTGTCAGTGGTCCGCGATAGACAACTCATCAGCACGACGCACGGGGAGTACCGAGCATGACCACCGACATCTGGGCCTGGGTGCGCGACGCGCACCGGCAGCTGGTCGAGTCCGGCCACCACCGGCTGGCCGACGCCATCATCGAGCTGCCCGAGCACGCCACCGAGGGGCACAACGAGCAGCTGGACGCGCTCTACCCGGAGGCGGTCGCCGCCGCGCGCTCGCTCGGCCTGCCCTGGGTCGAGGTCTACCTGCGGCACTGGCGGATGCAGAACCTGCTGAACAAGCGCCAGCAGGGCGAGTCGGTGATGTCCGAGGTGGTCGACCTGCTGGACTTCGCGCACCGCGAGGAGACGGCCGGCTGCCCGCAGTCCGTCTGCGTGGTGCAGGACTTCGCGATCTGTCACGCCCGGGTCGACGGGCCCGGGTACGTGACCGAGCGGCTGGAGGTGGTCGGCGAGACGCTCGACCGGATCGACCCGGGCCGCGCCTGCTACGACTGTCTCTCCCGCGAGTACTCCGACGCCCTGGAGGACGACGGCCGCCCGGCCGAGGCGCTCGACCACCTGGACACGGCTGCCAACCGGATGCGGACGGCGGGCCAGCGGGTCTCGCTCCGCTTCCAGCAGGCCCGGGCCGGCACCCTGCACCTGCTGGGCCGGCACGAGGAGGTGCTGGAGCTGCTGGAGACGGCCGAGCGGGCCGAACAGGCCCAGGGCCACCAGCTGGACGAGCGCGACCAGCGCTGGGGCGCCCTGCTGCGGGCCCGCGCGCTCGCCGCGCTCGGGCGGACGGAGGAGGCGCTGGCCCTGCTCCCGTCCCGCTCCGAGGCCGAGCACCACGCCGACCTGCGGCCCACCTGGACGCAGACGGTCGAGCTGCTGGTCGCGGCCGGTGCCTGGGAGAACGACGCCGAGCTGGGCGCCGTCCTGGCCGGCTGGGTCGGCTACCTGGACGGCGTCGGCGCACACCGCCCCTGCGTGGACCTGCTGCTGGCGGCGGGTCGGCTCGCGCTCGCCCGCGGCGCCCGCACGGTGGCGCTCACGCTCGCCGCGACGGGGGAGCGTAAGCTCACCCGACTGCGTCGCACCGACGGCGTGTCACAGGAGGTCGCGGCCCTGCGCGCGGCCGCCGAGGCACTGCCGCAGCCCGAGCTGCCCGTCCCGCCGGGCGAGCTGACGGCACACCTGGCCGAGGCCGGGGTGCCCTTCGAGACCGGCGCCGACCTGCTCTCCGTCGCCCTGGACCGGTACCGGGGTGAGCAGGCCGGCGCCACCGAGCTCGCCGTGCTGCTGGCCACCGTGCTGGGCGGCCTCGGCCACGCCCGGGCCGCCGCCGACCTGCTCTGGCAGCGGCTGGACGCCGACCCGGAGAACGGCGAGCTGACCGGCACGCTCGGCGAGATGCTGATCCAGGCCCGGGACGCCGAGGGCGTGCGCCGCCTCGCCGACCGGACGGCCGTCGGCGCGCCGGCCGAGGCGCACTGGATACGCGCCCGCTGGGCCGCCGCCGAGGGCCGCTGGGCCGAGGTGCTGGAGCAGTGCCAGGCGATCCTGGCGCTGGACGACGAGGTGCTCAACACCCGCCGCCTCGCCGCCCGTGCCGCCACCGAGCTGGGCGACCACGCCACCGCCCAGCGGCTCTACCAGGAGCTGCTGGAACGCGCGCTGCCCGCCGCGGACTCCGCGGAGGATGCGGATGGCACGTCGGTGGACTCCTCGGATCCCTCGGACTCCTCGGACTCCTCGGACTCGTCGGACTCCTCGGACTCGTCGGACTTCTCGGAGGACGACCACCGCAGGGTCCAGGAGCCCGATCTCTGGCACCTGATCACCGCTGCCAGCGCCAACCGGGACTGGGCCGCGGTCCGTTCGGCCGGCGCGCTGCTCGGCATCGAGTTCGACGAGCCCGAGGGCCCGGTGGACGAGGAGTGGCAGCTGATCACCGTCCGCGCCGCCCGTACCAACGGCGCCACGGCCGACCTGCCCGCCCTGCGGACCGGCCCGGCCACCGCCCGCATCCTGCCGGTGCTCGGCGACGACCTGACGCTCAACCACGGCGACGTGGTGGTCTTCGCCCCGGCGCTGCTGGAGCAGCCGCCGGGGGACGAGGCCCCCGAGGCCGAGCGGGTGCGCTGGCGCCCGGTGTTCGAGATGCTCACCCTGCTCGACCCGGCCGGGTACACCACCTACTGGATCGACGGCTGCTGGCCCGGCGACGAGGCCTGGGGCACTCTGCGCGAGGAGCTGCAGAAGGCCGGGTTCGCGGTCTGGGCCTACAGCGGGGAGCAGTACCGGGTCACCGACCCGGCCGACGAGGACGAGACGCTGCCCGGGATCTACGCGGCCCTCGGGGTGCCGCCGACCGCCTCGGCGGCCGAGGCCGACGCCCTGCTGCACCGGCTGACCGGCGCTTGGCAGCACCCGCTCGCCTGGCCGGCCCTGGCCGAGGCGGCCGGTGCGGACCTCGCCCGGCACGAGGAGATCGTCGAGCGCTACGGGCTCTGACCGGCTGCTGACCGGCTCGCGGCCAACTCCTGACCGGCTCATGACCGGCTCCGCACGACCACCGGCCCCGGCGGGCCGCCCCTCCCGGGGCCCGCCGGGGCCGTGCGCGTCCGGGAACCATCCGGCCCCCGACCGAGTCTTTGGCAATGCTTTACCCTTTCATTGCCAAGACTCGACCCCCGGGAGTGCCCGCACCGTGACCAGCCTCGCCCTCGGGCCGTCCTGGCTCGATCCGACCACCCTGATCTCCACCTTCGGCCTGTTCGGCATCCTGGCCGTCGTCTTCGCCGAATCCGGCCTGCTGATCGGCTTCTTCCTGCCCGGCGACTCGCTGCTGTTCACCACCGGCCTGCTGGTGGCCGGCGGCACCTACCTGCACCAGCCGCTCTGGCTGGTCTGCGCGCTGATCGTGGCCGCCGCGGTGGCGGGGGACCAGGTCGGCTACCTCTTCGGCCGCAAGGTCGGGCCGGGTCTCTTCCGCCGTCCCGACTCCCGGGTCTTCAAGCAGGAGAACGTCGAGAAGGCCGCGGCCTTCTTCGAACGGCACGGGCCCAAGGCGATCGTGCTGGCCCGCTTCGTGCCGATCGTGCGCACCTTCACCCCGATCGTCGCCGGGGTGAGCAGGATGAACTACCGCAGCTTCGTGGTCTTCAACGTGGTCGGCGGCGTGCTGTGGGGCGGCGGGGTCACCGTGCTCGGCTACTTCCTGGGGCAGATCCCGTTCGTCCGGGACAACATCGAGGCCATCCTGGTCGGCATCGTGCTGGTCTCGGTGGTCCCGGTGGCGGTGGAGCTGCTGCGGGCCCGCCGGTCCGGCTCGGCCCGGGCCGCCGGCCACCGCGCCGGGTAGCCGCCCGCCACCGCGCCGGGTAGCCGCCCGCCACCGCCCCCGCCACCCAGGCTGCGCGCCGTCGCGTACCTGGACGTCCCGTACATGTGCGTCCGGCTGTTCGATCAGGCAAGGTGTACCCGAGATCGAGCGGTGGCCGGCGGCCACCAGGGGCGGCAAGGAGCGGAAGTGCCTAAGCGGGGCCGACCGGGTGCGGGCAAGCGGGCGAGGGGAGGCCGGGCGGCGGGGCAGCCGCGGCGGACACCCCCGAAGCCGGTGCACCCCGCCGACGCCCCGCCCACCGAGGGCCTGCTCGGCCACCCGGCCCCGCCCGTCGAGCCCACCATCGTGGTCCCGCTCGCCCCGCCCGTCCCGGAGACCAGGGGCCTGCTGGCACCCGAGCACGAGCCGCACCCCGAGCCGGCCGTCGAGCCGCACCCCGTCGAGCCGCACCCCGAGCTGACCGTCGAGACGCGCCTGCCGGGTGCGGCTGCGGCGGCTCCCGAGGACGCCCGCCCGGCCCGGCGCCGCTCGGTCGCCGAGGACACCCTCACCCCCGAGGAGTGGCGGGCAGCCGGCTACACCCCGCCGACCGGCATCCCGATCCCGGAGCTGACCGCCGGCGCTCCCGGCGAGGCGCCCTGGCCGGACCGGATGCGCACGCTGCTGCGCACCCCGATGTCCGAGCGCCCCTCCTTCGAGCGGACCGCCCGCGAACTGCACCCCTCCGCGGGCGCCACCCGCAACGTGCCCCGCATCCTCGACCTGACCCTGCGCATCGGCGAGCTGCTGCTGGCCAGCGGCGAGGCCGCCGAGGACGTCGAGGCGGCGATGCTCGGCATCGCGCACGCCTACCGGCTGGACCGCTGCGAGCCGCAGGTCACCTTCACCCTGATCGGCATCTCGCACCAGCCCTCGCTGGTCGAGCCGCCGGTCACCGCCGACCGCGTGGTGCGCCGGCGCACCTCCGACTACACCCGGCTGAACGCGGTGTACGTGCTGGTCGCGGACATCACCGCGGAGCGGGTGTCGGTCAACGACGCCTACCGCCGGCTCGCCCTGATCCGCCGCAACCGGCACCCGTACCCGGCCTGGTTCCTCGCCCTGACCACCGGTCTGCTGGCCGGCGCGGCGACCTTCCTGGTCGGCGGGCGGGCCGACGACAAGGCCTGGCTGGTCTTCGGCAGCGCCTTCGTGGCGGCCGTGCTGGGCGACCGGCTGGCCTCCGCGCTGGCCAAGCGCCGGCTGCCGGAGTTCTACCAGTTCGTGGCGGCCGCGATGCCGGCCGCGGCCTCCGGGATCATCCTCTCCTTCAACGACTGGGGCCTGCGCGGCTCGGTCGTGATCACCGGCGGTCTGTTCGCCCTGTTGCCCGGGCGCGCCCTGGTCGCGGCCGTGCAGGACGGCCTGACCGGCTTCTACATCACCGCCGCGGCCCGGCTGCTGGAAGTGATCTACCTGGTCGCGGGCATCGTGATAGGCGTGATGGTGATCCTCTACCTGGGCGTCGGCTTCGAGGCGAAGCTGAAGCCGGACGAGAGCCTGGTGGGGATCAGCTACCCGCCGGTCCAGATGGTCGCCGCGATGCTGCTGACCCTGGCCTTCGCGACGCTGCTGCAGACCGACCGCCGCACGCTCGCCCTGGTCACGGTCAACAGCGGCATCGGCTGGGCCAGCTACGGCGCGCTGGTCCACAACGCGGGCGTCAACCCGATCGCGGCCACCGGCGTGGCGGCCGGCCTGGTCGGCCTCTTCGGCCAGCTGATGGCCCGCTACCGCAACGACTCGGCGCTGCCGTACGTGACCGCCGCGATCGGCCCGCTGATGCCGGGTTCGGCGCTCTACCTCGGGATGCTCGCCTTCGCCCAGGGGCACTCCAGCGCCGGCCTGGTGTCGGTCTTCCGGGCGGCGGCGATCGCCATGGCGTTGGCGGTCGGGGTGAACCTCGGTGGGGAGATCGCCCGGCTGTTTCTGAAGCTGCCGGTCGGCGCCGAGCTCCCCTCGCTCTACCCGGCGGTGCCGCGCCGGGCGGCCAAGCGCACCCGAGGGTTCTGACCGCGCGTTGAGCGGTGCGGGAGGCCCCTGGAAACCCCAGGGCTCCCGGCCATGTCGCGGCAGGCCCGACGCAGGACCAGGAACGAAGGTAAGACCCATGACCACACTGCTGGACAGCTACCGCGAGCACATCGTCAACGCGCACAAGCAACCGCTGTTCCTGCTGCTGGTCGGCTTCATCACCTCCTTCGTCTTCATCCGCTTCAGCGTCCGGATGATCCGCGCCCAGGTGCGCTGGTGGCCCGGCAACGTGACGCCCGGCGGGCTGCACATCCACCACATGGTGTTCGGCCTGGGCTTCCTGCTGCTCGGCGGCATCGGGGTGTTCGCCACCTACGGCGGTCAGCCGTGGATGGACTGGTTCGGGCTGGCCTTCGGCATCGGCTGCGGCCTGGTGCTGGACGAGTTCGCGCTGATCCTGCACCTGGACGACGTGTACTGGAGCGAGCAGGGCCGCAAGTCGGTGGACGCGGTGATCTTCGGGATCCTGTCCACCGCCCTGCTGCTGATCGGGTACGTGCCGCTGGGCGTGGTGCCCGGGGAGGAGACCCGCTGGGGCGTGATCACGGTGATCTCGGTGAACGCGCTGGCCTCGGTGATCACCCTGCTCAAGGGCAAGGTGTGGACCGGCCTGCTCGGGATCATGGTCCCCGGCCTGTCCTGGATCGGCGCGATCCGGTTGGCCCGTCCGAGCAGCCCCTGGGCGCGCTGGCGGTACACCACGCGCCCCCGCCGCCGGGCGCGTGCGCTGCGGCGCGAGCGCCTGCTGCACCGGCGTGCGGACCGGGCCCGCACCTGGCTGTTCGACCTGATCGCCGGCGCCCCCGACAAGGTGCCCGCCAACCACCCCGCCGCCCACCGGGTGGCCGAGCGGATGGCCGCCCGGGCCAGCGCCCACCTCGACGCGCACGCCGCCCGGGCGCTGGCCCGCCGCCGGGCCCGGCTGGCCGACCGCCGCTCGGTGGCCGCCGCCGGGGCGACGCCGCACGCCCCGGCCGGGGAGGGGCCGTCGTACGGGGCCGTGGCAGCCGGTCCGGGCCGCTTCCACCGGGCGCAGCAGCGCCGCCGTACGGTCCGGGCCGGGCGCAGCCGCACCTACGCCGTGACCCCGACCGGGCTGGAGCGCCGCCCCGCGCGGCACCCCCGGCTGCGGACGCACACCCCCCGGATCCACCGGTAGTTCGTCCACCCTGTGCGCCCGGCGGGAGTTGAGCCAGGGTCGGATCATCTGATGGTCACTCGACCGGCGGAGCGCTTTTCGAGGTGTGAGGGCCGGCGGAATTGAGAACATGGGCGTCATGTGACCGTTCTGTCATGTGATGGGACGAATCGTCGGATTCCCGAGCCGCCCGGCCGCTGCCCGCCCGTGCGCCGCGCGCCGTCCGCCGCCGTCCCCTCCGGACCCGTCAGATGGGATGTCCCGTGGCGCGCAGGTTCCTGCCGACCCTCCTGTTGTCGTTCACCGCCCTGTTCGGGCTGCTTCCCGCGGCCCAGGCCGCGCCGTCCGCCCCGGCTCCCGGTGAACCTGCCACGGGCGAACCTGCCGCCGGCGGGTCGGCGGCCGGCGGACCGACGACCGGCCCCGCCGCGGGGGAGGAGCCGTACCCGAGCACCGAGGAGATCGCCCGCGCCCGCGCCGAGGCCGAGGGCAAGGCCTCCTCGGTCGCCGCCCTGGAGACCGCGCTCACCGCCGCCCGCACCGAACTGGACCGCGCCGGGCGCGGCGCCGAACAGGCCGTCGAGGCCTACAACGGCGCCCAGCTCACTCTCACCCGGGCCCGCGCCGACGAGGACGCCGCCGCGCGCCGCGCCGCCACCGCCGAGGGCGAGCGCTCGGCCGCCGCCGAGGACGCGGCCCGGCTCGCCGCCGAGACCTACCGCCAGGGCGTGGGCGCCGAACTGTCCGCGCTCAACGCCCTGCTCGGCGCCCACGGCCCGCGCGAAGCCCGCGACCGCGCCACCGCCGTCGGCCAGGTCAGCGAACGCACCCGGCAGATCCTGGACGCCGCCACCTCCACGGCCGCCACCGCTCGCACCGCCTCCGCCGCCGCCCGCACCGCCACCGAGGCAGCCGAGAAGGCCGCCGCCGAGGTCGGCGCGGCCCGGGCGAGGGCCGAACAGCGGCTGGCCGCCCAGCAGAGCGAGGTGGCCACCGCCGCCCGGCGCCGCGAACACCTGCTCGCCGAACTGGCCGCCGCCCGGCACACCACCGTCGAACTGGAACGCCGGCGCCGCGACGCACTGGAGGCGATCGCCGCCCGCGAGGCCGAGGCCGCCGCCCGCGCCGCCGCCGAACAGGCCGCCCGGGAGGCCGAGGCCGCCGAAGCCGCCAAGGCCGCCGCTGCCGCGCCCCCCGCCCGTCCGTGGTCCGCCGAGGACGCGGCCGCCGCCGTGGCCTTCGCCAAGTCCAAGATCGGCCTGCCGTACGTCTGGGGCGGCGAGGGCCCGGGCGGCTACGACTGCTCGGGGCTGACCATGATGGCCTGGCGCCAGGCCGGCCGGCAGCTCAACCACTTCGCCGCCGACCAGTACGCCCAGAGCACCCCGATCGGCTACCGCCAACTGCGCCCGGGCGACCTGGTCTTCTGGACGGACACCGGCCGCGCCGCGGACATCCACCACGTCGGCCTCTACATCGGCGACGACCAGATGATCGAGGCCCCCCGCGTGGGCATGCCGATCAAGCAGGCCAGCCTCTGGATCATGGGCACCCCGGACTTCTACGCCCGGCCCTGAGCCACTGTCGGTGGTCGGCGTTAGCGTGGCTGTTCGGGCCGTTCGGGCTTGTCAGGGTCGTTCTTGTCCGGGTCGTCACGAGGAGGCGCCATGATGCTGAGGGATGTTCGGTCGGAGGACGTCGAGGCGTACGTCCGGATGCGCTGCGACCCGGTGATGATGGCCGAGTTGGGCGGCCCGCTGTCCCGGGAGCAGGTGGAGGCCCGGCTGCGCAAGGACGTGGTCGAGGTGGCGGCGGACCGCTGCTGGGCCAAGATGATCGTCCCGGACGGCGCCGAGGACGGCGAGGTCGCTGGCGCGGTCATGCTCTGGCCGCAGGAGGAGGACGGCGCGGCGTACTCCGAGATCGGCTGGATGGTGCTGCCCGAGTACCAGGGGCGCGGCCTGGCCAAGACGGCCGTCCGCCGGGTGCTGGACGCCGCCGCCGCGGACGGCCGCTGGGGCGAGGTGCACGCCAACCCGGGCGCCACCAACGGCCCTTCCAACGGCATCTGTCGGGCGCTCGGCTTCCGGCTGCTCGGCGAGCGGGACCTGGACTTCGCCGGCCGCACCCTGCGCACCAACCACTGGGTCGTGCTGCCGGGGAAGCACACCGGATCGGGTGCGGAATGAGTCGGGCACGGAATTGCTCGGGTGCTGCTCCGGGGACCCCGC
Organism: Streptomyces sp. 1331.2; assembly: GCF_900199205.1. NCBI lineage: Bacteria > Bacillati > Actinomycetota > Actinomycetes > Kitasatosporales > Streptomycetaceae > Streptomyces > Streptomyces sp. 1331.2. The sequence goes on from NZ_OBMJ01000001.1 coordinate 4,159,921, forward strand.
CGTACGGTGGCCCCATGGGCAACAGCACAGACCACGCGGCCGTCGACACCGTGAACGGGCTCCGGGTGCGGGCGGTTTCCGAGGACGAGGTGCCGGCCTGGGACCGCGCGCTGACCGTCGGCTTCCTGCGCCCGCACGTGGACAGCGCGGCGGAGGTGCGCCGCCGGCAGTGGGAGCCGGGCCGGATGCTGGCCGGCTTCGACCGCGACGACGACCGCCCGATCGCCACCTTCCGCAGCTACGACGCCGAACTGACCGTCCCCGGCGGGGCCGTCATCACCGCCGACGCCGTCACCCACGTCACGGTCAGCTCCACCCACCGCCGCCGGGGCCTGCTCAGCACGATGATGCGCCGGGACCTCATGGCCGCCGCCGGGCGCGGTACGGCGGTCGCCATCCTGATCGCCGCCGAGTACAACATCTACGGCCGGTTCGGCTTCGGCCCGGCCACCCGGGGCGCCGGCTGGCGCGTCGACCTGCGCCGGACCCGGGGCCTGCGCGAGGGACTGCCGGGCGTCCCCGGCGGCCGGATCGACTTCGTGACCATGGCCGAGGCGCGCGAGCTGGGGCCCGCCCTGCACGAGCGCTGGCGACGTACCCAGCCGGGCGCGATCGACCGCGACGAGTTGTGGTGGCAGCGCAACACCGGCGAGGTGCGGGTGCCCGGCTTCGACTTCACGGAGCCGTTCGCGGCCGTCCACCGGGACGCCGACGGCGCGGTCACCGGTCTGGTGGCCTACCGGGTCGACGACAAGTGGGACGGCGCCTACCCCGACTGCACGCTCACCGTCGAGGAGTTCATCGCCCTCGACCTGCCCACCAAGGTCGAGCTGTGGCGCTTCCTGATGTCCGTCGACTGGGTGGCCAGGATCGTCGTGGCCAACGCCTCCTCGGACGACCCGCTGCCGCTGCTGCTCCAGAACCCTCGCGCGGCCACCCCGCAGGACGAGAACGCCGACTTCATGTGGCTGCGCGTGCTGGACGTCGAGGCGGCGTTCGGCGCCCGGACGTACGGCGCCCCCGGCCGGGTGGTGCTGGAGGTCGAGGACAAGCTCGGCTTCGCGTCCGGCCGTTGGGCGATCGAGGTCGCCCCGGACGGCACCGGGACCTGCACCCGCACCACCGACGAGGCCGACCTCGTCCTCGGGGCCCCGGAGTTGGGCTCGCTCTACCTCGGCGGGGAGAGCGCCCCTCGGCTGGCCGCCGCCGGGCTGCTCACCGAACTGCGCCCGGGCGCGGCCGCCGCCGCGGACCTGCTGCTGCGCACCCCGCTGCGGCCCTGGAACCCGGACATGTTCTGAGCCGGCCGGATCGGCAGGATGTGGGAAGGGCCGGCCCTCCGTGGCGGAGGACCGGCCCTTCCTCGTCTCCGAGTCTCCGATTCGTTTCCGGTTCGCCGTCGACTCGTCTTCGATTCGCTTGCGGTGGGCGCTACTTGACGGCCGTCTTGCCTATGGTGGGCAGGATGAAGTCCTGGATCAGGCCCTTGGCGTCGCGCACGATCGGGCGGAACACCCGGTAGCGCGACAGGTTGATCACCCGGGCCGTCAGCGGCGTCGAGCGCCGGACGAACTCCCTGGTCCGCTCGGTGTCCGGGGTGCGGTCGAAGACCCAGTAGAGCACCACGATCATCAGGTACAGCCAGAGCACGTCGGGCAGCAGCTCGACCAGTTCGGCGTCCAGCTTCGGCGCCAGCTCCGAGCCCTGCAGGACCTCGCGGAACAGCTCGACGGCCGTCGCCCGGGCCGGGTGGGACTCGTTGGAGAACGGGCTGAGCGAGCTGGTCGGGTCGGCCGCGGTGCGGAAGAACTGCGCGGAGAACTCGTGGTACGGCGCGGCCGTGTCCAGCCAGGAGTCCAGCGCGATCCTCAACCGCTCGGAGAAGTCCCGGGTGTGCGCCATGCGCCGCCTGGCGTCGGCCGCGTGGTCGTAGGTCATCCGGTCGTAGAACCCCTGGATCAGGAATTCCTTGGCCGAGAAGTAGTAGTAGGCGTTGCCCACCGAGACGCCAGCCTCGGTGGCGATCGCGCGCATGGTGGTCTTCTCGTAGCCCCGCTCCTGGAACAGCCGCATGGCCGTCTCCAGGATCAGCGCCCGGGTCGCCTCGCTCTTGTCGGTCTTCGGCCGAGCCCGGCCGCCGGGCAGGGGCCCGCCTTCGGCGCCGGCCACGGCCTCGGTGCCGGGCCCGCCTTCCGTGCCGGGTACGGCCCCGGCGCCGGGTGCGGCCGAATCCTCGGCCGTACCGTTCTCGTCGTCCGTTCGGTTCGTCGCTGCCAGGTCGTCCACGGGGACGAGCCTAGCCGGAGACCAGGTTCCAGCCGGTGTCGGTGTTGTCGGTGTTCATGGCACCGGATGCCCCCTCCGCATCCGGTGCCACGAACGCCGTCCCCCGTGATTCGAACACGTTCAAAAACTTGGTGAAACTGTAGGCGCTTCGGTTGAACATGTTCAACTCCATTTCTGTGGGAGGCTTGTCACATGATCAGTTCAGGGCAGACCGTCATTCGGCCCGGCGAGGTGCAGGACGCCGAGTCCATCGCCGAACTGCACGCCCACAGCTGGCGCACCACCTACCGCGGGATCGTCCCGGAGGAGGCGCTGGGCGACGGGATGGTCGCCCAGCGGCGCGAGCTGTGGAAACTGCGGCTGGACGCCGACTACGGCGAGCCGGAGAACACGCCCCGGCTGCTGATCGCCGAACGGGCCGGAGAAACGGTCGGGTTCGTCTACCTCGTCCCGCAGCCGGACGGCCGGGTCCTGGTCGACAACCTGCACGTACGTCCCGGCCTGACCGGCGGCGGCATCGGCCGGGACCTGCTGGCCGCGGCCCGGGCCCACGTCGCAGAGCGGCATCCCGGAGCCGAGCTGTTCCTGGAGGTACTGCGCGACAACACCCGCGCGATCGCCTTCTACGAGCGCGAGGGCGCGGTACGGGTCCGCGCGCAGGAGGGTGTCTTCCCGGGCGGGTTCGTGCTGCCCGAGTACGTGTACGCCTGGCCGGGGCGCACGGAGCAGTAGGCCGGATCGGGGTCGTGGACCGGATCGGGGTCGCCGGCCGGACCGGGGTCGTCGGCCGGACCGGAGTCACAGGCCGGAGTGGGGTCGAAGGAGGTCAGTCGAAGTCGTAGACGGTCACCGGCACACCGCGCGCCGCCAGCCGGGCGGTGACCAGCGGCTCGACCTTCTCCCAGCGCCCGCCCGCCAGTCCGCAGCCGATCCGCGGCATGTGGACGGAGGCGCCGAGTTCCAGCGCGCGGCTGCCCAGCGCGGCCAGCCCGGTGTCGATCGCCTCGTACCGCACCGGCACCCCCGTGGAGCGCCCTGTCCGGATGCCGCGCTGGCCGACCAGATTGGCCACCCAGACGTACGGCTCGACCTGCACCAACTGCAGGCCGCCGAGGCCGAAGTCGTTCTTCGCCCGCTCCCGGTGCCAGCGTTTGTATGCGGCTTCGGGCTCGGGCCAGCGTCTGGAGAGCGCGAGCACGAAGCCCTTGCCCCAGCCGCCGAGGTCGTTGCAGACGTGCGCGATCACCTTCACGCCCTTGCCCTGGGGCGTGGTGGCATCGCCTCGGACGTAGGTGATTTCCGCCATGACTCGAAGTTAGACGGAGGCACTGACAACGCGCTCGGGATTTTCGCCCGCCGTCTCCGGCGCGGATTCCCCGGCTGTGGATCGCCTCCGCGTCCGCAGGTGCCGCCGTCCGGCCAGCGCGATCAGCAGCGCGAGCGCGGCGGCCGAGGCCGGCAGGGCGTACCCGGTGCCGGGGGCGGCGTGCTCGGCGACCGTCCCGGCGAGCGCCGCGCCGGTCGAGATGCCGACCACGATGCCGGACACCGCCATCGCCATGCCCTCGTTGAACTGCCGCTGCGGCAGCAGCTCCTGGACCAGCGTCATCCCGATCACCATGGTCGGCGCGGTGGCCGTGCCGGCCGCGAACAGGGCCATCCCGAGCAGGACGAGCCCGGCCCCGCCCAGCCCGGCGGCGAGCGGCAGCAGCAGCACCGCGGCCATCGCCGAGACCCCGGCGAGGAAGCGCGCGCCCGGTGTCCGACGCGGCGTCAGCAGCCCGAACAGCAGCCCCGCCACGCAGGATCCGGCCGCGACCAGGCCCAGCAGCACACCTGCCGCCGCCTTGTGCCCGAGCGCGTCGGCGTACGCCACGGTGGTGATCTCGGTCGCGCCGAAGACCATGCCGGTCGCGAGGAAGGTCAGCACCAGCACCCGCAGCCCGGGCACCCGCAGCGGGGAACCGTGCGGACGCCCGGAGGTCCGCCCCGGTGCCGGGGACGGGGAGGCGGAAGGAACGGGCGGCAACGGCGGTTCGGTGCGCCGCTGCGCGGCGAACAGCAGGGCGCCGGTGGTGCCGAGCGTGCCGGCGGTGACCAGCCCGGCCTCCGGGGCGAGCGTGGTGCAGAGCAGCATGGCGAGCACCGGCCCGGTCATGAAGCAGAGTTCGTCCAGCGCCTGCTCGAAGGAGTTGGCCAGGTGCCGGGCGGCCGGGTCGTCCCGGTACAGGTGCGCCCAACGGGAGCGGGCCATGCCGCCGAGGTTGGGCGCGGCGGCGCAGGCCGCGTTGCAGAGGTACAGCGTCCAGTCCGGGGCGCCGAAGCGGACGCAGAGCAGCAGTGCGGCGAGCGGGACGGCGTTGTACAGCGCGGCCGGCACCGTCACCCGGGCCTGCCCGTAGCGGTCCACCAGCCGGCCGATCAGCGGCATCCCGATCGCGCCGGTGACCAGCCCGGCCGCCGAGACCGTCCCGGCGAGCCCGTACGAGCCGCGCCGCTCGGAGAGCAGCACCACCAGCGAGACGCCCGTCATCGGCATCGCGAGCCGGCCGAGCAGCCCGGCCAGGGTGAAGGCGGCGGCGCCGGGGGCCGCGAACAGCCGACGGTAGGAGGCGAGGAGGGCAGGCGCGGGCATCGGGCTCCTGAACGCAGGAAGAAGGGGGATGTCCCACAGCCTCGCCGCCCCGCCGGGCACCGTCCAACACCTGTTCCGCCGCATTCACAACACGCTGTTGTCAATTGCGTTGTCGATCCGCGTTGTTAATCTGCCGCCCATGCCCCGTGACCTGCACCCCCGCCTGCTCCGCGGCTTCGTCGCGACCGCCGAGACCCTGCACTTCGGCCGGGCCGCCGAACGGCTGCACATCGCCCAGCAGGCGCTCAGCCGGGACGTCCGGGCCCTGGAGAGGCTGCTCGGCGAGGCGCTGTTCACCCGCACCACCCGCAGTGTCGGCCTCACCCCGGCCGGGCAGCGGCTGCTGCCCCGGGTCCGCCGACTCCTCGCCCTGCACGACGAGATCCTTGCCGAGGCCGCGGCCGGCGCGGCCTCCCGGCCGCTGCTGCTCGACCTCAACAGCGACGTCACCGGCCCGGACCTCACCGCCGACCGGGTGCTCGAACGGGCCCGCGCGGCCTGGCCGGAGGGCGAGCTGCTGGCCCGCTTCCACGGCGGTCTGGCCGCGGCCGCCGTCGAACTGCTGGCCCACCGGCTGGACGCCTCCTTCGGCCGCTTCGCCGGGCTGCCCGCGCCTGTGCGTGGCCAACTCGTCCAGCTGCCGGTGCGGTTGGAGCAGATGTCGGTGATGATGGCGGACACCCACCCGCTGGCCGGCCGCCCGGCGCTGCGCCTGGCCGAACTCGTCGGGCACCCCGTCGACATCTGCGCGGGCAACCCGGCCACCACCGAGTGGGCCGACCTCGGTGCCCGGCTGCTGCGCGAGCACGGCCTGACGGCGGCGGACCCGTACGTCCCGCCGGTGGGCGTGGACGAGACGGCCCGCTACCTCGCCCGGCACGGCGACCCGATGCTGACCACGGTCGGCGGGCCGAGGATTCCGGGCACGGTGAACCTGCCGCTGGTGGAGCCGGTGCCGCTGAGCCTGGTCAGCCTGGTGCACCGGCCCGGCGAACGGCACCCGGGGCTGCGCGCGCTGGCCGACGCGGCGGGTGTGCTGGGCGCGGCCGAGGGCTGGCTGCGCCGCCCGCCGGGCAGTTGGCTGCCGGAGGCCGATGCGGCGCTGCTCCCGACGGGGGTGCGCCCGGCGGGCACGGCGGCGTAGCGGGAGCGGGTTGAACGAAACCGCCCCTGCCCCGGGGGGATGGGCAGGAGCGGTGCTCGTGGGGGCGGGCCGGGCCCGCCCGGCGGGCTGCCGGGTCAGGCGGCCTTGACGGCGGAGATGTCGAAGCTGAGCTTGACCTTCTCGCCGATCAGCACGCCGCCGGTCTCCAGCGACGCGTTGTAGGTCAGGCCGAAGGCGGTGCGGTCGACGACCGTGCTGCCCTCGAAGCCGACCCGCTCGGCGCCGTAGGCGTCGGTGGCGCTGCCGGTGTACTCCAGGTCCAGGACGACCGGGCGGGTGGTGTCCTTGATGGTGAGCTCGCCGGTCATCCGGTAGGTGTCGTCGCCGAGCTGCTCGGTGGAAGTGCTGCGGAAGCGGATCTCCGGGTAGCTGTCCGCGGCGAAGAAGTCGCCGGTGCGCAGGTGCTCGTCGCGCTGGGCCTGGTTGGTGTCGATGCTCGCGACCTTGATCACCAGCTCGGCCGAGGAGTTGTGCGGCGTGGTGCCGTCCAGGTGCAGCTTGCCGTCGTACTCGGTGAAGCGGCCCTTGACGTTCGTCACCATCGCGTGGCGGACCGAGAAGCCGATCTCGCTGTGCATGGCGTCGATCGTCCAGTCGCCGGTCAGGTGCGACAGGTCCGGGCCGGCCGGGGTCTGGACGGCGACGGCGGTGGCGGTCTCGGTGGTGGTCTTGGTGCGGTTGAACAGGCCCATGGCTCCTCCTCGGGTCCAAAGCCATTTGTTTAGGCTTCAACTTCTGGGCTCCAGCGTACGACGCTGTCGTTCAAATTTCAACCACGAACTTCGGGCGTTTCTTCCGCATTCGCCCGATTGCCTCGCCGGCCGGGCCCGACGGCTGGGGCAGCTTGGTCCGACGGCTGGGGCAGCTTGGTCCGACGGCCGGGGCAGGCTGGGCCCCGCAGCCCGGCCCGCTCGGCCCGACGGCCGCTGTCAGACCTCCCGGCTAGGCTGCGAAGGACCGTCGTCACCCGCCCGGAAGGCCCCCGATGTTCGTCCTGCACGCGCTCTGGCGGGCGGACGGGCAGCTGGCGCTCTGGGCCGAGGACGCCCGCGCCCACCCCGGCGCAGCCGGGCCGCAGCCCGACCGCCCCGCCCCGCGCGCCCACCCCTACGCCTGCCCGGCCGCAGAGCTGGCCGCGGTGCTCGGCGGCATCGGCCCCGGCCTCGGCTGGCTCGCCGGGCAGGCCCCTGAGCGCTGGGCCACCCTGCTGCTGCCCACCGTCGGCGCCGCCCCCGCGCCCTCGCCCGACCTGCCGGTCACCCCGCCGCGCGGCGGCGCCGTGCTCGCCCCCTGGCGGGTGCCGGCGCTGCTCTTCGACGCCGGGGCCGCCGCCCAACTGCTCGGCGAGGTCTTCGACCCGCAGTGGGCCGTCACCGGCACCGACCTGCCCGGCACCGGGCGGGTCGAGGTCGTCCACGGCCCCTCGCTGCGCTGGCTCACCGGGGTGCACGACCTCGCCTGGCGGACCGTCGGGCGCGGCCGGGTGCTGCCGGTGCCGGTCCTGGCCGACGCCCGCCCGCAGGCCCGCTGGCGGCCCGATCCGACGCCGGCCGGCCGCCGCGAGGCCGCCGCCCTGGCCGCAGGCTGCCCGCCCGTCCTGCTCGGGGAGTGGCCGCACGGCGCCGGCACCGGGGAGGCACTGCTGGACAGCGCGCTGGAGGCGCTGGTGGACGCCGAGGCCCGCGCCGCCCTCGCCCACCGGCGCTCCCCCTTCCCGGAGCCGGGCGAGACCGTCACCGAGCGGTGGCTGTACGCCCTGGCCACCCCCGACGGCGCGCTCGACGGCCTCCCGCCCGCCGACTCCGGCTCCGACGGCTCCGACGGCTCCGACGGCTCCGCAGAGTTCGCCGAGTTCGCCGAGCTGCGCCGCCGGGTCGCCGCCTGGTACGCCGCCGCCGAGCCCGCCGACCCCGCGCTGCGGCTCTGCTTCCGCCTGGTCGAGCCGCTCGGCCCCGATCCCGACGACCCCGAGGGCCGCCCCTCCGACGACGCCTGGCAGCTGGAGTTCCTGCTCCAGGCCGTGGACGAGCCGTCCCTGCTGATCCGCGCCGCCGAGCTGCACGAGGGCGGCGCCGGGTACGCCGCCCTCGCCCGCAAGACGGGCGACCCCGCCGTCGGCCCGGCCGCCGACCCCGTCGCCGTCCTGGTCGCCCAACTCGCCCGGGCCGCCCACCGCTGGCCCGACCTGGACGGGCTGCGCCACCGCTCCCGCCCGTCCGCCCTGCCGCTCGACCGGGCGGGCGCGCTGGACTTCCTGCGCACCGCCGCACCCGCCCTCGCCGAGGACGGCTTCGGCGTGCTGCTGCCCGCCTGGTGGCGCCGCCGCCCCCGGCTCGGGCTCGCCCTGCGCGCCACCACCCCGCCCGCGCCCGGCTCGCTCGCGACCACCAGCCAGGTGGACCGGGACGCCGTGGTCGCCTTCCGCTGGCAGGCCGCGCTCGGCCCGGACGGCGCACCGCTCACCGAACAGGAGCTGGCCGAACTGGCCGCCGCCAAGCAGGGGTTGGTCCGGGTCCGGGGTGCCTGGCTGGAGGCCGACCCGGCGCAGATCGCCGCCGCGCTCGCCTTCCTCGCCGACCGGCGCGACGGCGTCCTGGCCGCCGCCGACCTGCTGCGGCTCGCCCTCGACCCGCAGGCCACGGTCGCCGGGCTGCCCGTCACCTCGGTCCGCGCGGACGGCCCCCTCGGCGACCTGCTCGCCGGGCGCGCCGACGCCGCCCCCGCCCCGGTGCTGCCCCCGGACTTCCGGGCCGTGCTGCGCCCGTACCAGGAGCGCGGGCTGGCCTGGCTGCGGACGATGTCCGGGCTCGGCCTCGGCGCCGTCCTGGCCGACGACATGGGCCTCGGCAAGACCGTCCAGACCCTCGCCCTACTGGCCGCCGAACAGGCCGAGGCCGCCGGGAGGACCGCGCAGGCCGATACCGCCGAGGGCGCCCCCGGCCCGACCCTCCTGGTCTGCCCGATGTCCCTGGTCGGCAACTGGCAGCGCGAGGCCGAGCGCTTCGCCCCCGCCCTGCGGCGCTACGTCCACCACGGCTCCGGCCGCCTCGGCGCCGATCGACTCGCCGAAGCCGTACGGGGAGCGGACCTGGTCATCACCACCTACGGGCTGGTCCAGCGCGACCTCACCGCCCTGCGCACGATCCGCTGGCGCCGGGTGGTCGCCGACGAGGCCCAGCACATCAAGAACACCGGCACCGCGCAGTCCCGGGCGATCCGCGCCCTGCCCGTCACCCGCCACCGGATCGCGCTGACCGGCACCCCGGTGGAGAACCGGCTCTCCGAACTGCACGCCGTCCTGGACTTCGCCAACCCCGGCCTGCTCGGCCCGGCCGAACGCTTCAAGGAGCGCTACGCCATCCCGGTCGAACTGCACCGCAGCCCCGAGCGCACCGCCGAACTCCGGCGCCGCACCGCGCCGTTCGTGCTGCGCCGGCTCAAGTCCGACCCGGTGGTGGCCGCCGAGCTGCCCGCCAAGCAGGAGATGACCGTCTGGTGCAACCTCACCGCCGAACAGGCCGGCCTCTACCAGGCGGTGGTCGCCGACCTGCTGCGGCGGGTCGAGGGGATCAAGGGGGTGGAGCGGCGCGGCACGGTGCTGGCCGCGATCGGCAAGCTCAAGCAGGTCTGCAACCACCCGGCCCAACTGCTGCACGACGGCTCGGCGTTGGGGGAGCGCTCGGGCAAGGTCGCCCGGCTGGCCGAGCTGCTGGAGGAGGCGCTGGCCGAGGGGGATCGCACGCTGGTCTTCACCCAGTACGCCGAGTTCGGCACGATGCTCCGCCCGTACCTGGAGCGCCGGCTCGGCGAGGACGTGCTCTACCTGCACGGCGGCCTGTCCCGGGCGCGCCGCGAGGAGCTGGTCGAACGCTTCCAAAGCCCGGACGGCCCAAGAGTGTTCCTGCTCTCGCTGCGGGCCGGCGGCACCGGCCTCAACCTGACCGCCGCCAACCAGGTGATCCACCTGGACCGCTGGTGGAACCCCGCGGTCGAGGAGCAGGCCACCGACCGCGCCTTCCGGATCGGCCAGCGCAGGGACGTCCAGGTCCGCCGACTGGTCTGCGTCGGCACTGTCGAGGAGCGCATCGACGAACTCCTCGCCGCCAAGCGCTCCTTGGCCGAGACGGTGGTGGGGGAGGGCGAGCACTGGCTCACCGACCTCCCGCTGGGGGCGCTGCGCGAACTGGTCGCCCTCACCCGGGAGGACGCCGTTGCGGAGGAGGACGCGTGACCGAGCAGCCGACCCCCATGGTCAACGTCGCCGCCTACTGGCGCGGCGACTTCAGCCTGCGCCCCGCCCCGCCGGCAGGCGAGCCGCCCGAGCCGGACGAACCCTCGCTGCGCCGCCTCGGCCGCTCCGGCATCACCGTCCACGGCCGCGATCTGGCCACCCTCCTCGCCCCCGCGTACGAGGCCTTCCGCAGCTGAGGGGGCGCCACGGCCGTGGGGTAGCGTCCGAGGGTGACCGACACCCACGACACCCGGGCCACCGGCGACCGGCCGATCACTGACCGGCCGGCCGACGACCGGCCGACCGCGACCCGGCCGGCCGCCGACCGTCCGATCGCCGACCGGGCGGCCGACACCGAGCCGACCGCGACCCGGCTGGCCGACTTCGAGCAGCACCGGCGGATGGTCTTCGGCATCGCCTACCGGATGCTCGGCAGCGTCGCCGACGCCGAGGACCTGGTCCAGGACACCTGGCTGCGCTGGAGCGGGGTCGCCGGCCCGGTCGCCAGCCCCGGCGGCTTCCTGGCCCGTACGGTCACCAACCTCGCCCTCAACCGGCTTGACTCGGCCGCCGTCCGCCGCGAGTCCTACGTCGGCCCGTGGCTGCCCGAGCCGCTGGTCGCCGAGCCGGACGCGGCCGAGGGCGTCGAGCGCGCCGAGACCGTCTCGCTCGCGCTGCTGGTGGTGCTGGAGAGCCTGTCCCCGCTGGAGCGGGCGGTGTTCGTCCTCAAGGAGGCCTTCGGCTTCTCCTACCAGGAGATCGCCGAGGCCCTGGGCCGCACCGAGGCCGCCTGCCGCCAGGTCGGCAGCCGGGCCAGGGCGCACGTGCGCGCCCGCCGCCCCCGCTACGACGCCCCGCCCGAGCTGCGCCGCCGGGCCACCGACGAGTTCCTGGCGGCCTGCGTCGGCGGCGACCTCAACCGGATGCTCGAACTGCTCGCCCCGTCCGTCACCACCTGGAGCGACGGCGGCGGAGTGATCAGCGCCGCACGGCGCCCGGTCACCGGCGCCGTGAACGTGGCCCGCTTCATCCTCGGCGTGCTCCGCCGGCGGGGCGAGGGCGCCGCCGCCCACCCGGTCCTGGTCAACGGCGAGCCCGGCGTGCTGGTCACCGTGGACGGCGCGGTCGACTCCGTCTCGGTGCTCGACTTCGTGGAGGGCCCGAACGGCACGCTCCTGATCTCCGCGATCCGCGCCATCCGCAACCCGCAGAAGCTCACCCACCTCACCGCCCCCGCCGACCCCAGCACCCCCGCCGACCCCGCCGGCCCCGGCGGCGGTGCCGACCGGGCTTGACCCTCGACCAGGTCGAGCCCGCAGAGTCACCGGCATGGAGAGCGAGCTGCACAGCATCGGCGAGCTGGCCCGCGCCAGCGGCCTCGGCGTCGGCACCCTGCGCTACTACGACGGCGCCGAGGTGCTCGCCCCCGCCTGGGTCGACCCGCAGACCGGCTACCGCTGGTACCGCCCCGACCAGCTCGCCGACGCCCGACTGCTGGCCCGGCTGCGCCGGGTCGGCCTGCCGCTGGCCGGCATCCGCGCCGTGCTCGGCGCCGCGCCCGGCAGCGGCGAAGCCCGCCGGGTGCTCGACGCGCACCTGCACCGGCTGGAGGACGGCCTCGCCGACGCCCGTCGTGAGCTCTCCCTGATCCACGCGCTGATCGACCAGAGGGAGCAACCGATGTCCACCACCCCCGCCGACGTGCGCCGCACCGTCCCCACCGAGGAGCTGGCCGCCGCCCTGGACGCGGTCCGCTTCGCGGTCTGCGGCGACCCGGAGCTGCCCTCCCTCGCCGGAGTGCTGTTCGAGCCGGACGGCGCGGTGCTGCGCCTGGTCGCCACCGACCGCTACCGGATGGCCCTCGCCGAGGTCCCCGCCTCCGAGGCGCCCGCCTCCGAGCCGGCGACCCCCGCCGCGCCGGCCTGCGGCGTCATCGTCCCCACCCCCCTGGTGGACGCCGTCCGCGCCCTGCTCGGCGCGGGTCCGGCCGAGGCCAGGCTCACCCTCGGCGGCGGCCTGTTCCGCTGCGAGATCGGCGACCACCGGATCGAAGGTGCCGCACTGGACTTCGACTACCCCGACCACCGGGCCCTCACCAGGCTCGAACCACAGCACCGGATCACCCTCGCCGCCGCCGACCTCCGCGCCGCCGTCGAGACCGGCGCCACCCGCACCCTGCCCTCCGGCCCGCACGGCACCGACTGCGAGGTCACCGTCCTCACCCTCACCGAGGACGGCCGACTGACCGTCGCCGCCGACCCGGCCCCCGAGGACGGCCGACTGACCGTCGCCGCCGACCCGGCCCCCGAGGACTTCCGACTGGCCGTCAACCGGGACTTCCTGCTCGACGCCCTCGACGCCGGCCGCCCCGACCGGTCCGACCAGCCCGGCCAGCTCCTGCTCGAACTCGGCGGTCCCATCGCCCCATTGGCCATCCGCACCCCCGGCCGCGCCGGCACCTTCTCCGTCCTGATGCCCATCCGCCTTCCGTAGAGCCCGCCTTCGGGCCTGCCCTGGATCCCCCCGCCGGCGCCCTGAGAGGATCGCCGGATGAGCCCCGACACCGGTCACCCCGCGTCCCAGGTCCAGGTCCCCGCCCCCGGTGGGGGCCGGCTGTGGGCGGAGCGCTCCGGCGCCGGCCGTCCGGTGGTGCTGCTGCACGGCTCCGGCATGGACTCCCGGCTGTGGGACGCCGTCGTCCCGGCGCTCTCCCGCCACCACGACGTGATCCGCTACGACGCCCGGGGCCTGGGCCGGTCCACCGACCCGGAGCAGCCGTTCGACGACGTCGAGGACCTGCGCGCGGTGCTGGACCACTTCGGCCTGCCGAGCGCCGCGCTGGTCGGCCTGAGCATGGGCGGGGAGACCGCCCTGGACTTCGCCCTCGCCCACCCGGGCCGGGTCGACTCCCTCGGGCTGGTCGGCGCCTCGGTCAGCGGCCACGACTGGCCGCCGTCCCCGGAGACCGCCGCCTACGCGCAGGCCCGCCGGCAGGGCGACGCGGCGGCCCTGGCCGAGCTGGAGCTGTCCGTCTGGGCGGCCATGGGCCGTACCGCGCCGGGCGGCGAGCTGATCGCGACGATGGTCGCGGAGAACGCGGCCCGCCGCCTGGTCAGCGAGCACTTCCTCGCGGGCGCCCCCGCCAGGCCCGCCGAACCCCGCCTCGGCGAGGTCACCGCCCCCACCCTGGTCGTCCACGGCGACCGGGACCATCCGGAGATCGCCGCGATCGCCCACCGGCTCGCCGCCGACATCCCCGGCGCCCACGGCCACCTCGTCCCGGACGCCGACCACTACCTCCCGCTGCGCACCCCCGAACGGCTCACCGACCTGCTCCTCGCCCACCTCCGCTGACCGCCCCCGCCCCACCGCCCCGCCCCACCCTCGCCCAGCCGCGCCGCATTTGCTCCCGCTAGCGCCCTGCTTGCATTTGCAAGCGCGGTGTTGCAGGCTGTCCGCATGGCCTCACTCAATGTCGGCTCGCTGGGCGAGTACATCCGGGAGCAGCGTCGCAACGCCCAGTACTCGCTGCGGCAGCTGGCGGAGGCCGCCGGCGTGTCCAACCCGTACCTCAGCCAGATCGAGCGCGGGCTGCGCAAGCCGAGCGCGGAGATCCTGCAGCAGATCGCCAAGGCGCTGCGGATCTCGGCGGAGACGCTGTACGTCCAGGCCGGGATCCTGGAGGAGCGGCGGGGCGAGGGCCTGGAACTGCGGGCCGCGATCCTGGCCGATCCGCTGATCAACGAGCGGCAGAAGCAGGCGCTGCTCGCGGTCTACGACGCCTTCCTCAAGGAGAACGCCGCCCCGGCCCCGGGTGCGACGACCGACGCCTCAGCCACTCAGAACCCCCACCGGGAGGACCGGTAACCATGCCGATCACGGACGACATCAAGAAGACCCTCAGCGACCCCACCCCGCTGTACGCCCTCGCCGGCGCCGGGGACCTCGCGTACGAGAAGCTGCGCGAGGTGCCGGGCAAGGTCGAGGCGCTGGCCGCGGACCGCAAGGGCGCGCAGGAGAAGGCCACCGCGAAGCTCCAGGAGGCGCAGTCGCTGCTGGCCGAAGCGCCGGCCAAGGTCAGCGAGGCGGTCACCGCCCTGCCCACCGACCTCAAGGCCCTGCAGGAGCGGGCCCAGGGCTTCGCCCTGCAGCAGGTCGGCCGGGCGGTCGAGCTGGCGGTGAAGGCCAAGGAGACCTACGACGAGCTGGCCGAGCGCGGCAAGGTCGTGGTGGACAAGGCCCGCCCGGGCGCGCCCGCCGAGGCCGCCGGACCGGCCGAGCTCCCCGAGGAGCCCACCGCGGCGGAGCCGGCGCCGAAGAAGCCCGCCCGGGCCCGGAAGCCGAAGGCCGCTTCCGCCGACTCGGAGTGAGCGGGCCCCTGCGGGGGCACATTCGGTGACCGCGGGACGTTGACCCCGGCGCGCACGGTCCTCGTGCCAGGATGGGCGGGGATCGAAGCGCCGGAGTTTGAGAGACAGAGGAGATCGCGATGGGCGGAACGCTCCAGATTCTGGCCTTCCAGTACCTGAATCCGGTCTGGTGGGCGACGATCGCCATCCTCGCCTACAAGTTCTTCGCCCTGGTCGACGCGGCGACCCGCCGCGAGGACGCCTACCGGGCGGCGGACAAGAAGACCAAGGGGTTCTGGGTCGCGATCCTCGCGATCTCCTTCGGCTGGGACTTCCTGTTCGGGGTGAACTTCTTCACCGGCATCGGCACCCTGGCCGGCCTGGTCGCCTCGATCGTCTACGTGGTGGACGTGCGCCCCGCGATCCGGGCGCTGGCCGGGGGCGGCGGCCGCGGCGGCCGGAGCAACACCGGTCCGTACGGGCCCTGGTAGCCGGAGCGGCGGACAACGCGGCGGCCCGGGCGGGGAGTTCACCCGCCCGGGCCGCCGCATGTCCGCAAGCTCTCCGGGGTCCGAACACACCCCGCCCGCCGGTCAGCCCAGGATCAGCTGCACCGGGTTGCGCTCCAGCAGCAGCACCGCGACGTCGTCGGTCAGCGCCCCGCCGTTGAGCTCCTCGACCTCGGCGATGGCGCTGTCGACCAGCCGCCCCCGGGTCAGCCCGGCGGACTGGTGGTCGCCGATCAGGTCGGCGAGCCCGTCCTGGCCCAGGCGCCGGGAGCCGGCCCCGACCCGACCCTCGATCAGCCCGTCGGTGTAGAGCAACAGCCGCCAGCCGGGCCGGAGTTCGACCTCGTGGGCGGGCCAGGCGGCCTGGCCGTCGTGGCACGGCAGCAGGCCGAGTGCGGGTCCGGCGAGGTCGGAGGGCAGCGAGACCGGCTGGTGGTCGCGGCCGAGCAGCAGCGGCGCCGGGTGTCCGGCGAGGTAGAGCCGGGCCCGCTCGCCGGAGCCGAGCGATTCGAGCTTGCCGTCCGTGCCGCCGGGCTCGATGACGAGCATGCAGAGCGTCGCGAAGATCTCGTCGCTGCGCCGCTCGTGCTCCAGCACGTGCTGGAGGGTGGTGAGCAGGGCCTCGCCGGTGAGGCCGGCGAAGACCAGGGTGCGCCACGCTATCCGGAGCGCGACGCCGAGCGCGGCCTCGTCCGGGCCGTGGCCGCAGACGTCGCCGATCACGACGTGGACGGTGCCGTCGTCGGTGCGCACGGCGTCGTAGAAGTCGCCGCCGAGCAGGGCGCGGCGGCGGCCGGGGCGGTAGCGCCGGGTGAAGGAGAGCCCGGCGCCGTCCAGCAGCGGGGTGGGCAGCAGGTGGCGCTGGAGGCGGGCGTTCTCCTGGCCGCGCAGCTCGGCCTCGACGAGGCGGCGCTGGGACTCGTCGGCGCGTTTGCGTTCGACGGCGTAGCGCAGGGCGCGGGCCAGCAGCGGGCCGTCCGTCTCGTGCTTGATCAGGAAGTCCTGGGCGCCGGCGGCGACGGCGGCCGCGCCGAGTTCGGCCCCGGCGGCGTCGGTGAGCACCACGACGGGGATGTGCGGGGCGCGCCGGAGCAGTTCGTGCAGGCCTTCGAGCCCGTCGGAGGAGTCGGAGGGGTGCGGCAGGTCGGCGAGCGCGGTGAGGTCGAGCAGCACGCAGCCGAACTCCTGGCCGCGGCTGCGTCCGCGCCGGGCCGAGTGGGCGGGCGGGGCCAGCAGGGCGGTGGCCTGGTCGAGGCCGCGGGCCCAGTGGATCTCGATCGAGGTGCCGCTGTCGGCCACCGCCGCCTTGATCAGCTGGGCGTCCGAGATGTCGTCCTCGATGACCAGCAGCCGCAGCGGTGCGCCGCTGTCGGCGGGGCCGTCCTGGCCGGGGCCCGGCATGACCTCGGAGACGTGGGACGGGTGGGCGGCGTGGGCCGCGCGGGCGCCCCGGACGGGCTGCGAACGGGGGTGGGGTATCGGGGGAGTCGCCGTCGTGGGGCCGGTGCTGGCCGGGCGGGTGCGGGCATGACCGACGGGGGCGCCGCCATGGGCGCCCGGCAGGTCCGCGGCACCAGGTGCCCGCCCGTCTCCCGTTGCGGGCATCGGTGGTTCCTCCCTTTCCCCGACTGCGTAACGGTCGACGTCCGTCCGCAGTGCCCTCCTGGCACCGTGCGTCGGGGAACTTCTCGCGACCATAACGTGATCTCCGGGGATTTCTCTGGCCGACCGGCGCCGTTGTGGTTATTGCCACGCCGGTGGCGGTGTGGTGATACGACTCGGACGACGGTTCGGATGCCCGTCCCGGCGGCTGCCGCGCGGGGCGGAGAAGGGGGCAGGCGGTGCGGACGCGGATCACCCTGGTCGAGGGTGACATCACGGAACAGCAGGTGGACGCGGTGGTGAACGCCGCCAACTCCTCCCTCCTGGGTGGTGGCGGGGTGGACGGTGCGATCCACCGCAAGGGCGGGCCGCAGATCCTGGCGGACTGCCGCCGGCTGCGCGCCTCGCACTGGGGCAAGGGGCTGCCCACCGGGCGCGCGGTGGCGACGACAGCCGGACGGCTGCCGGCCCGGTGGGTGGTGCACACCGTCGGGCCGGTGTACCGGGCGGAGGAGTACGAGGAGCGGGCGGAGCTGCTGGCCTCCTGCTATCGCGAGTCGCTGCGCGCCGCCGCTGAGCTGGGCGCGCGCACGGTGGCCTTCCCGGCCGTGTCGGCCGGGATCTACGGCTGGCCGCCGGCGGATGCGGCCCGGATCGCGCTGACCACCGTCGCGCAGGTGCTGGACGGCGGTGACGCGGAGGCGGGCGCGGAGCTGGCGGAGGTGCGGTTCGTGCTGTTCGGGTCGGAGATGTACCAGGTGTTCGACCAGGCCCGGCGGGACCTGCTCGGGCTGGACGGCTGACAGCAAGGCCGGCGGTGCTGCCGGGCGGCCTGTGGTGTCGCCGCCCGGCCGGGTCCATCGTGGCGCGGCGGGGCGTCAACACGCCAGAGATATTCGATAACTCGTTCGAGTGAATGCATCGGTTCGCTCACCAGCTCCCGCGAACACCGCCCGCCCGCACCCTCACACGCACCCTCCCGCACCCCCGTACGGCGGCTACGGCGCCAACGCCGACCAGGGCAGCGTGACCTCGCCCTGCCGCCACCGCCCGCGGGCGTCCACCAGCGGCCAGCTGCCCGCCAGCGCCGTGCAGGAGGCCACCCAGCGCTGCCGCGCCCCGAACGCCCCGTACGGCGCGGCCGCCGCCCAGGCCCGGTCGAAGTCGGTCAGGAAGGCGTGCACCGGGCGGCCCGGCACGTTGTGGTGGATCAGCGCCTTCGGCAGCCGTTCGGCCAGGTCGGAGGGCCGGTCGAGGCCGCCCAGCCGGGCCGCGAAGGTCACCGTCCGGGGCCCCTCCGGGCCGAGCGCGACCCAGACGTGCCGCCGCCCGACCTCGTCACAGGTGCCCTCGACCAGCAGCCCGTCCGGGGCGAGCCGGGCACACAGCCGCTCCCAGACCCCGGCCACCGCCGACTCCTCGTACTGCCGCAGCACGTTGGCCGCCCGGATCAGCTGGGCCGGCGCACCGCCGTCCAGCGGCACCTCGAAGCCGCCGCGCCGGAAGGTGAGCAGCGGCGGCTCGGCGTACGGCAGCGCGGCCGCGACCCGCTCCGGCTCGATCTCGATCCCGACCACCCGCACGTCCGGCCGCACCGCGCGCAGCCGCCCGGCCAGTTCGACGGCCGTCCAGGGCGCGGCGCCGTAGCCGAGGTCCACCGCGACCGGCGGGCGCGCGGCGGAGCGCAGCGCGCGGCCCAGGGTGTGGGCGATCCAGCGGTCCATCCGGCGCAGCCGGTTGGTGTTGGTGGTGCCCCGGGTGACGGTCCCCACCGGGCGTCCGGTCCGCCCGCGGGCGGGCGCGGCGGTGGCGGGGTCGAAGGAGGCAGCCATGCCCAGAAGGGTAGTCGGGCCCTCGGCGGCACCGCGCTGACCAGGGGCGACGCCCACCCGCCCGGTTCGTGGGGCGGACCGGGAATGCGGCACGACGCCCGTGTGGTTGGCATCCTGGTGGTGATGTGTGCCCGGACGGGGCAGCGCACACCGGACAACGGGCGGCCCCACGCGGACCGCAGACGGGCCGCACAGAGGAGGCTTCAGCCAGGTGATCCAGCATCCCGTCCGTTCGGTACGCCGTGCCCAGCCGGCCGTGCCCGCGCGCGGCCGGCTCCAGTCGCTCGTCCCGGGCCGCCGCCGCCCGCGCCGGATAGCCATGATGAGCGTGCACACCTCGCCGCTGCACCAGCCCGGCACCGGGGACGCCGGCGGGATGAACGTCTACATCGTCGAGCTGGCCAAGCGCCTGGCCGAGCTCAACATCGAGGTCGAGGTCTTCACCCGGGCGATCTGCTCGGACGACGCGCCGACCGTCGAGCTGGCCCCCGGGGTGCTGGTCCGCCACGTCACCGCCGGGCCGTACGAGGGCCTGATCAAGGAGGACCTGCCGGCCCAGCTGTGCGCCTTCACCCACGGGGTGCTGCGCACCGAGGCGGGTCACCGCCCCGGCCACTACGACCTGGTGCACTCGCACTACTGGCTCTCCGGGCAGGTCGGCTGGCTCGCCGCGCAGCGCTGGGGAGTGCCGCTGGTGCACACCATGCACACCATGGCGAAGGTCAAGAACGCCGCGCTGGCCGAGGGCGACACGCCCGAGCCCGCGGCCCGGGTGATCGGCGAGACCCAGGTGGTGGAGGCGGCCGACCGGCTGATCGCCAACACCACCGAGGAGGCCGCCGAGCTGGCGCTGCACTACTCCGCCCGGCCGGACCAGCTGGCCGTCGTCCACCCCGGGGTCAACCTGGACGTCTTCCGCCCCGGCGGCCCGCAGGCGCGGTCCGCCGCCCGGGCCCGGCTGGGCCTGCCGCAGGACGCCGCCGTGCTGCTCTTCGCCGGCCGGATCCAGCCGCTCAAGGCCCCGGACGTGCTGCTGCGGGCGGTCGCCGAGCTGCTGGCCCGCCGCCCCGAGCTGCGCGAACGCCTGGTGGTGCCGGTGGTCGGCGGGCCGTCCGGCACCGGGCTGGCCCGGCCGGAGAGCCTGCACAAGCTCGCGGCCCAGCTCGGCATCTGCGACGTGGTGCGCTTCCACCCGCCGGTCGGCCAGGAGCGGCTGGCGGAGTGGTACCGCGCGGCGACGGCCCTGGTGATGCCCTCGTACAGCGAGTCCTTCGGCCTGGTCGCGCTGGAGGCGCAGGCCTGCGGCACCCCGGTGGTGGCGGCCTCGGTCGGCGGCCTGCCGGTCGCGGTGCGCGACGGCGAGACCGGCACCCTGGTGCGCGGCCACGACCCGCTGGACTGGTCGCACGCGCTGGAGCCGTACGTGACCGACCCGGAGCTGGTGGCCCGGCGCGGCGCGGCGGCCTCCCGGCACGCGGCCGGCTTCGGCTGGGACAGTGCCGCGGCGACCACCGCCGAGGTGTACGCCGGCAGCCTGGCCCGCCCGGCCGGCCGGCTCGCCGTCACCCGGCGCCGGCTGACCTGAGCGCCCGGCCCCTCGTCGCCGGTTCCCGGCCCCCGCGCGCGGTGCGGGTACCGCCGAGTAACGTCACCCCCATGGCAATCCGCACCAAGGACGAGGCCCTGACCCTCCTGCGCACCGCCCTGGACGACGCGGGGGTGGGCTGGGAGCCGGCCGCCACCGACCCGTACACGCTGGTGGCGACGCTCCCGGGCACCCGGAAGCTGAGCACCACCTGCGCCCTGCGGGTCGGCGACCACACCCTGTCGGTGAACGCCTTCGTGATCCGCCGCCCGGACGAGAACCACGAGGGCGTCTACCGCTGGCTGCTGGAGCGCAACACCCGGCTGTACGGCGTCGCGTACGCGATCGACGCGCTCGGCGACGTCTACCTGGCCGGCCGGCTGCCGCTGGAGGCGCTCACCCCGGAGGTCGTGGACCGGCTGCTCGGGACGGTGCTGGAGAACGCGGACGAGCCGTTCAACACCCTGCTGGAGCTGGGCTTCGCCTCGGCGATCCGGCGCGAGTGGGAGTGGCGGACCAAGCGCGGGGAGTCCACCCGCAACCTGGCCGCCTTCGCCCACCTGGCCGCCCCGACTGCCGACGGCTCCCCGGCGCCCGAAGGCGCTCCGACCGCCGACTGACCGGCAGGGCTCAGGCGTCCGCCGGAGCCTTCTCGGCCTCCGCCGCGGGCGCCGTCACCCCAACGGCCACCAGGGGTCCGGCCCCCGCCGCGGCACCGGTCCGCTTCCCCAGCAGGGTGTACCCGGCCGCGGCCACCATCCCGCAGACGGCGCAGGCGCCCCACAGCACCCCGCCGCCCGCCCGCTCCAGCAGCACGCCGCCCGCGGCCGGGCCGAGGAACGAGGCCAGTGACCAGGAGAGCGAGTAGACGCCCTGGTAGCGCCCGCGGGCATGCGTCGGCGACAGCTCGGCGATCAGCCCCATGAGGGTCGGCGTGTAGAAGATCTCCCCGATCGTCCAGACCGTCACGGTGAGGGCGTAGAACCACGCGGAGGACCCGGCGAGGGCCGTCATCCCGAACCCCCAGCCGATCAACAGCGCGGCCGCCGCCAGCATGGCCGACCGGCTGCGGTTCTCGACCCACCGGGTGAGCGGGATCTGCAGCAGCACGATCAGCAGCCCGTTCAGGCCGATGACCAGGCCGTACTCGACGGACGTGACCCCCTGGCGGCCCATGTCCACCGCGAGGGTGGTGGAGCCCTGCTGGATCACCAGGGCGAGCAGCAGGGTGAGCCCGACCACGGCCATGAAGCGGCTGTCCCGGAACACCGCGCCGAGGCCGATCGTCGGTTCGTCGGCCTTCTCCGCCGGGGCGTCGGGCTTGGTCTCCGGGATCCTGACGAAGATCACCACGGCGCAGAGCACCGTGGAGAGCGCGTCCAGCAGGAAGAGCGTG
Organism: Streptomyces sp. 1331.2; assembly: GCF_900199205.1. Lineage (NCBI taxonomy): Bacteria > Bacillati > Actinomycetota > Actinomycetes > Kitasatosporales > Streptomycetaceae > Streptomyces > Streptomyces sp. 1331.2. The sequence goes on from NZ_OBMJ01000001.1 coordinate 4,181,511, forward strand.
AGGTACCCGTGGGTGGCGATCAGGCCGGCGACCGCCGAGGAGAGGCCGAAGCCCAGGTTGATCGCCCAGAAGTTCAGCGAGTAGGCACGGACCCGGTCGGCGGCCGGGACGATGTCCGCGATGATCGCCGAGATGGCCGGCCGGGTGGCGTTGTTGCAGAAGCCCACCAGGAAGGCCACCACGGCGATCGCCACCCGGCCGTCCGTGAAGCCGAGCACGACGGTGAACAGCGCGGTGCCGAGCTGCGCGGCGAGCAGGGTCGGGCGCCGCCCGATCCGGTCGGTCAGCACCCCGGCGACGATCGCGGAGGCCGTCGAGCCGAGGCCGAACAGCGCGGCGACCAGGCCCGCGTAGGACGCCGAGTACCCCCGGGTGCTGGTGAGGTAGAGCGCCAGGAAGGTGACCACGAAGGCACCCAGCCGGTTGACCAGGGTCGAGACCCAGAGCCACCAGAACTGACGCGGCAGCCCGCCCGCCGTCTCCTGGATCATTCTTCGGAACCGGGGGGTGACGAGCATGGTGGAGGCTCCCGAGGGCAGGCGTCCGCTGAGCGGCGCGGGCGGGCCCGGCCAGCCGACGCACGTAAGTGGCAGGTGCGCGGCGCACACATTACCCACCGGTCGACGGTCCCCACCAGGGGTTTTCGGGCCCTCCACTAAGCTGGGGGCCATGGCTGACACGACGTACCGACTCATCCTGCTCCGTCACGGCGAGAGCGAGTGGAACCAGAAGAACCTGTTCACCGGTTGGGTCGACGTCGACCTCAACGAGAAGGGCGAGAAGGAGGCCGCCCGCGGTGGCGAGCTCCTGGCCGCCGAGGGTCTGCTCCCCGACGTCCTGCACACCTCGCTGCTGCGTCGCGCCATCCGTACCTCGCAGATCGCCCTGGACAAGGCCGACCGCCACTGGATCCCGGTCAGCCGCAGCTGGCGCCTGAACGAGCGGCACTACGGCGCGCTGCAGGGCAAGGACAAGGCCCAGACCCTGGCCGAGTTCGGCGAGGAGCAGTTCCAGCTGTGGCGCCGCTCGTACGACACCCCGCCGCCGGTGCTGGCCGACGACTCCGAGTACTCGCAGGCCGCGGACCCGCGCTACGCCGAGATCCCGAGCGAGCTGCGTCCGCGCACCGAGTGCCTCAAGGACGTCGTCGACCGGATGCTCCCGTACTGGTACGACGCCATCGTCCCGGACCTCGCCGCCGGCCGGACCGTCCTGGTCACCGCCCACGGCAACAGCCTGCGCGCGCTGGTCAAGCACCTCGACGGCATCTCCGACGAGGCCATCGCCGGCCTGAACATCCCGACCGGCATCCCGCTGGTCTACGAGCTCGACGCCGACTTCAAGCCCCTCACCAAGGGCGGCCGCTACCTCGACCCGGACGCCGCCGCCGCGGCCATCGAGGCGGTCAAGAACCAGGGCAAGAAGTAACCCGAGAAGTAGCCCGAAGGCCTGTGGGCCCCGCCACCCGGTTCGCCGGGAGCGGGGCCTTCTTCGTCCAACCCGCCTTCCCCTCCCGGGAGTTGGGCAAGGGTGAAAGTGGTTCAGACCATTGACGGGCGGGGTGGCGGCTCCTACCGTGAGGGCACCGGACTGGCGCAGGCATGCCAGGAATCCCCCCGTTCGGGCCGCCGCACCCCCACGCGCGCGCGTCTGCGCCCCGGCGCACTCTCCATCCACCCCCACGGAGGAGCACCATGCGCACACGTCACATCGTCGGGGCGGCCGTCGCCGCGCTGGCCGTCCCGCTCGCGCTCGCCTTCCCGGCGTCCTCGCACGGCTACATCTCGACCCCGCCCAGCCGGGCCGCGCGCTGCGCCGCGGACGCGGTCGCCTGGGACTGCGGCGAGATCCAGTGGGAGCCGCAGAGCGTCGAGGGCCCGAAGGGCTTCCCGTCCGCCGGCCCGGCCGACGGCACCATCTGCGCCGGCGGCAACGCCCGCTTCGCCGAACTCGACGACCCGCACGGCGGCAGCTGGCCGACCACGGCGGTGACGGCGGGCCGGCCGTTCACCTTCACCTGGAAGCTCACCGCCCGGCACGCGACCACGAATTTCAAGTACTACCTGACCAAGCCCGGCTACGACGCGAGCCGGCCGGTCACCCGGGCCGACCTGGACCTGACGCCCTTCCTGACCGTGCCGTACGGCGGGAAGCAGGTGCCGAGCACGCTCAGCCACACCGCGACCATCCCGACCGGGCGCACCGGCCACCAGGTGGTCGTCGCGGTCTGGGAGATCGCCGACACCGGGAACGCCTTCTACTCCTGCACCGACGTCAGGTTCTGACCGCGGGAACGGCCCGCACCCGAAACCGGTGCGGGCCGCACGCCTCAGTGGCCGCCGCAGCAGCCGCCGTCCGCGCCGCCGCACTGGCAGGGCGCACCGGACTGGCAGCCGCAGCCGCAGCCCGGGCCGCAGCCGCAGCCGGCCGCGAGGACGGGCAGCAGCCTCGGGGCGGGTGGCTCGACGGTCTCGCGGGCCGGTGCCGGGCGGGTCGGGTTGGCCTTCATCGAGCGGTTCCCTCCGTGAAGCGGGCACACTCCGGCGCCCGATAGTTCGAGTGAAACGCCGAACGGAGGGAGCGTCAACGGGCGTGCAGTGGTGGGACGTACGGAGAACCGTGCGCCCGCACCACCCTCGCCACAGGTTTACTCACCCCTCGGGGGGAGCGGCCGTCGGAGCGGAGCTCACTCCGCGGAACCGGCCTCCACGGCCTCGGCGGCCTCGGTGGCGGCCACGAACTCGGCCACGTGCTCGCCCGTCACCAGGTACACCACGCGCTTGGCGACCGACACCGCGTGGTCCGCGAAGCGCTCGTAGTAGCGGCCGACCAGGGTGAGGTCGACGGCGGTCTCGATGCCGTGGTGCCAGCGCTCGTCGATCAGGTGCGACAGCAGCTCGCGGTGCAGGCTGTCGATGGCGTCGTCGTCCTGCTCCATCTCCAGGGCCTTGTCGACGTCCTTGGTGGCGATCACCAGGCCGGCCTTGGCCACCAGGCGCTGGGCGAGCTGGCCCATCTCCAGGACGGTGGAGTGCAGGTCGCGCGGCACCGCCGTGTCGGGGTAGCGCATCCGCGCGACCTTGGCGACGTGCCGGGCGAGGTCGCCGCAGCGCTCCAGGTCGGCGCTCATCCGCAGCGAGGTGACCACGATGCGCAGGTCGGTGGCGACCGGCTGCTGGCGGGCCAGCAGGTCGATGGCCCGGCTCTCCAGCTCGTGGTGCAGGTCGTTGATCCGCGCGTCGGCGGAGATCACGCTTTCCGCCAGCGCCAGGTCCGCGTCGAGGAGGGCGGTGGTGGCGCGGCCGAGGGCAGAGCCGACCAGCCGGGCCATCTCGACCAGGCTGTCGCCGATCGCATCGAGTTCCTCGTGGTACGCGTCGCGCATGTTCTCTCCTCAGAAGCTGTGTCGGTGGCGGTGCCGACCGGTCATCCCGTAGGACCGTCGTTCCGGCGTCCGGGTGACCGCTGCTGGTGGCGCGCATCGTACGCGCACACCCGAGCCGGTGGCCGCCGTTCGGCACACCGATCTCTCCCACACGGGCTGCCCGGCCAACTTTCCGCCGCCCGGGCGACGACGTTCGGCCGGTGCGGTGAATCGGCGGGTACGTGGAGGTGAATTCTCGGCAACGCGTGGTGGATGCCTTGATCCACCCCTTGGGGAGTGGCCAGGCCGTGCGCTTACGCTGGCCACATGGACGTGAACGTGGCCGCCGCCGCTGCCTGCGCCATTGCCGGGCTCGGCGTCGGCCTCACCGCCTCCATCGCCTTCCGCTGGAGCGAGCGCGAGCAGGCCCGCGGCAAGTACGGCGCAACCGGCGGCAGGAACCAGGGCCGGCACCAGGCACTGGGCACCGGCACCCCCGAGCCCCCGCTGCCGCCGGGGGTCGACACCGTGCTCTCGGTGCTGCGCTCCTGCGCGATCGTGCTGGGCGAGGGCGACGAGGTGGTCAAGGCCAGCTCGGCGGCCTACGCGATGGGCCTGGTGCGCGGCGGCGCGGTCGCCGTGGACCCGATGCTGGCGCTGGCCCGGGCCACCCGCCGGGACGGCGAGATCCGCCAGGTCGAGCTGGAGGTGCCCCGAGCTGGCGCGGCCCGCGCGGCCGAGCCGCTCGCGGTCTCCGTCCGGGTCGCCCCGCTGGGCTCCCGGCTGGTGCTGGTGCTGGTCGAGGACCAGACCGACCGGCGCCGGGTGGAGGCCGTCCGCCGGGACTTCGTGGCCAACGTCAGCCACGAGCTCAAGACCCCGGTCGGCGCCCTGTCGCTGCTCTCCGAGGCGGTCGCCGACGCGTCCGACGACCCGGAGGCGGTGCAGCGCTTCGCCGGCCGGATGCAGGTCGAGGCGACCAGGCTGGCCAGCCTGGTCCAGGAGATCATCGACCTCTCCCGGGTCCAGGACGACCGGCTGATGGCCGACCCGGAGCCGGTCGCGGTGGACGAGCTGATCGCCGAGGCGATCGACCGCTGCCGCCAGCAGGCGGCCGCCAAGCAGATCCTGATCGCGGCCGGCGGCATCGCCGGCCTCTACCTGCACGGCAACCGCGGCCAGCTGGCCGCCGCGCTCGGCAATCTGGTCGAGAACGCCGTCAACTACAGCCCGCCCCGCACCCGGGTGGCGATCGCCACCCGGCGGATCTCCAGCGCCGCGGCGCTCGGGGAGGCGGACGGCGAACTCATCGAGATCTCGGTCACCGACCAGGGCATCGGCATCTCCGAGAAGGACCGCGAGCGGGTCTTCGAGCGCTTCTACCGCGTCGACCCGGCCCGCTCCCGGCAGACCGGCGGCACCGGCCTCGGCCTCTCCATCGTCAAGCACGTCGCCGCCTCGCACGGCGGCACCGTCTCGGTGTGGAGCGTCGAGGGCCAGGGCTCGACCTTCACCATCCGCCTGCCCGCCGGACAGGCGCCCGCCGCCGACGAAGCCGACGAACCCGACGACTCCGCCGAAGCCGACGACTCCGCCGACGGCCAGGACACCCCCGCCGCGGCACCCCGGACCCTCACCACGGACCACGTGGACCGTACGGACCGCAGAGACCGTACGGACCGCAGAGACCGTACGGACCGTTCGCTCCCCGCCGGGGAGCGGGAACAACACCTGTCAGCCACAACCCCCCAGCTTGCCCCGGAGGCCTGATCGTGACCCGAGTACTGGTGGTCGAGGACGAGGAGTCGTTCAGCGACGCCCTCTCGTACATGCTCCGCAAGGAGGGCTTCGAGGTGGCCGTCGCCGCCACCGGCCCCGACGCCCTGGAGCAGTTCGAACGCAACGGTGCCGACCTCGTCCTGCTCGACCTGATGCTGCCGGGCCTGCCCGGCACCGAGGTCTGCCGCCAGCTCCGGGTGCGCTCCAACGTCCCGGTGATCATGGTGACCGCCAAGGACAGCGAGATCGACAAGGTCGTCGGTCTGGAGATAGGCGCTGACGACTACGTCACCAAGCCGTACTCCACCCGCGAGCTGGTCGCCCGGATCCGCGCGGTGCTGCGCCGCCGCGGCGAGGACGGCGGCGCGGGCGAGAACGGCGGCGGCCCGGGTGCCCTGGAGGCGGGCCCGGTCCGGATGGACGTGGACCGGCACGTGGTCACCGTGGACGGCGCCAAGGTCGACCTGCCGCTCAAGGAGTTCGACCTGCTGGAGATGCTGCTGCGCAACGCGGGCCGGGTGCTGACCCGCATGCAGCTGATCGACCGGGTCTGGGGCGCGGACTACGTCGGCGACACCAAGACCCTGGACGTCCACGTGAAGCGCCTGCGGGCCAAGATCGAGCCCGACCCGGGCGCGCCGCGCTACCTGGTCACCGTCCGCGGCCTGGGCTACAAGTTCGAGCCGTAAACCGCCCCGGAGCGGTGCGGGGCCGGAGCCCGGGCCGTGGCCCGTACGGGCGCCCGGCCCCACCGCACGCGGAAGGCCCCCGCCGGCAGTCGCCGGCCGGGGGCCTTCGCGTTGCTCCCGGCGGGCCGTGGCGGGCCCACCGGGAGCGGGGTGTCAGTGCGCGGCCGGGACGGCCGGGGTGGTCGCGCCGGCCGGGACGGCGGCACCGGTGGTCGGGGCGCCCGGGGTGGCCGGCGCGGTGGTGGCGCCGGGCGTCGGGGCGCCCGCACTGGGGGAGGAGGTCTTGCCGGGCGTGGCGCTCGCCGAGGGGGTCGGCCCGAAGCCCTTGTAGAGGCCGCGGCCGGCCTCGCCCGCGTCCGGGCTCACGCCGGCCTGCGCGTCGACCTTCTGGCCGTCCTTGAAGGTGAAGGTCGTGGGGGCGAAGCCGCCGACGTGGACGCTGGCGGAGGAGACGCTGGCGGAGGGGTTGCCCGGGCCGCCGATCGCCACGGCGCCGCCGGCCGGGATGACGATGCCGGACAGCGGGCCGCCCGCGGCGTCGGTGAAGGTCGCGGGGCTGGAGCCGATGGCGATGGACTGCAGCTCGGCCGGGGTGGTCGCAGTGTTCGAGATGTTGACGACCACGTTGGCCGGGCCGGTGTAGTCGCCCGTGGCGCTCTCTCCGGTGACGACCACGATGTTGTTCAGCCGCAGGTTCGTCCCGAGCGTCGCCGCAGCGTTGTCGGGCTTGATCTGCAGGGTGTCCGGAGTGTTGCCGGCCGCGCAGGACGACAGCGAGGCGATGGCGATGGCGGCGATGGCGGCGATGCTGCCGCGTCGAAGGCTGCGGCTCACGGCGGCGGCTTCTCCCTAGGTCACGTGTCGGTAGGTCAGGTCTCAGATTATCGACCTCGTTTATGCGCTCCTCACGGGGTGGTCCCCGTGTCGCACTCCTGAGGGCCGCCGGGGGCCGTCCGGCCGTACGTCCGGCATGTCCCGGTCACAGCCCGGACAAGCTTCGACCGAGATCGAATAACGATTCGGCCGCGACCCGAAAAAGGGTGAAAGCTCAAGATCCAATCATGGTTGCCGGGGTGTTGCGCAAGGGTTTCGCCGAACCCCGGAACCGCCTCCGACCTGCGGGAAGCCCCTCTCGAACACCGGTCGCAGCACGTCATGGGGGTCCTTGTCAAGCCCCGAGACCGGCCCTGACCTGCGAAAACGCCCTTCGGGTGCGCCGAGAAGCGTGTTATTCTGGAAAGCCACGGAAGGGGTCCTGTCACATGACGTTCAAGGTTGGCGACACGGTGGTCTACCCCCATCACGGGGCCGCGCTGATCGAGGCCATCGAAACTCGCCAGATCAAAGGTGTGGACAAGACCTACCTGGTGCTCAAGGTGCAGCAGGGAGACCTGACGCTCCGCGTGCCCGCCGAGAACGCGGAGTTCGTCGGCGTGCGCGATGTAGTCGGCCAGGAGGGTCTGGACCGGGTCTTCGAGGTGCTGCGCGCACCGTACACGGAAGAGCCGACCAACTGGTCCCGTCGCTACAAGGCGAACCTGGAGAAGCTCGCCTCGGGCGACGTTATCAAGGTCGCCGAGGTCGTGCGCGACCTCTGGCGTCGCGAGCGCGAGCGCGGCCTCTCGGCCGGCGAGAAGCGGATGCTCGCGAAGGCGCGCCAGATCCTCGTCAGCGAGCTCGCGCTGGCGGAGAACACCAACGAGGACAAGGCGGAGACGCTGCTCGACGAGGTCCTCGCCTCGTAGCGCACGCGCCACCACAGTGCAGTCGGGCTTTCGCCCAACGCTCACAGCGCCCGGTGCCGGCGCGCCGCTGCTCGGACGAACCGTCCGAGGGTGGTGCAGTGGCACTCCGGGCGCTGAGGCGTGTCCGGACGACGCCCCCGCCCTGAGCCGGTCCAGGCCTGCAAGACCGTTTCTGCGCCGCGTGCACCGCACTTCTCGCCCATGGTGCGGAGTGCGGATGCTGCGGAGCTGTGCGGCGGGCAGCGGACCGTGGTTCTTCGGAAGGGGCCCGGTGCGCCCGCCGGGCACGCCATGGCCATACCCACTTCGCCGAAGGAGTGAAACCTGAACGCGTCAGCAGCAGTCGCAGCAGCAGTGGTGCCCGCCGCCGGACGGGGCGAGCGGCTGGGGCCGGGAGCCCCGAAGGCCCTGCGGGAACTGGGCGGTGTGCCGCTCCTGGTGCACGCCGTCCGGGCGCTGGCCCGCAGCCGGGCGGTCGGCCTGGTCGTGGTCGCCGCGCCCGCCGACGGGGTGGCCGAGGTGGTCGCCCTGCTGGACAGCCACGGGCTGGACGACAAGGACATCCGAGTGGTGGCCGGCGGCGCGACCCGCCAGGAGTCGGTCCGGCTGGGCCTGGCCGCGATCCCGGAGGGCGTGGAGATCGTCCTGGTGCACGACGCGGCCCGTCCGCTGGTCCCGGTCGAGGTGGTGGACGCCGTCGCGGCTGCCGTCCGGGCCGGGGCGCCTGCGGTGGTGCCCGCGGTGCCGCTGGCCGACACCGTGAAGCGGGTCGAGCCGAACCCGGGCCACCCCGAGTCGGTGCTGGACACGCCCGAGCGCTCCACCCTGCGCGCGGTGCAGACCCCGCAGGGCTTCGACCGCGCCACCCTGGTCGAGGTGCACGCCAAGGCGCTGGCCGAGGAGAGCGCCGGCGCCGCCGACGCGCCGCCGGTCACCGACGACGCCGGCCTGGTCGAGCGCTACGGCGGCCGGGTCGTCGTGGTGCCCGGCCACGAGGAGGCGTTCAAGGTGACCCGCCCGCTGGACCTCGTGCTCGCCGAGGCCGTACTCGCCCGCCGGAGGGCCGCCGATGCCTACTGACCCGTTGATCCCCCGCGTCGGGATCGGCACCGACGTGCACGCCTTCGAGGCCGGCCGCCCGCTGTGGGTGGCCGGGCTGGAGTGGCCGGACGCCGAGGTCGGGCTGTCCGGGCACTCGGACGCCGACGTCGCCGCGCACGCCGCCTGCGACGCGCTGTTCTCGGCCGCCGGGATCGGCGACCTGGGCGCCCACTTCGGCACCGACCGCCCGGAGTGGGCCGGTGCCTCCGGGGTGAAGCTGCTCGGCGAGGCGGCCCGGCTGGTCCGCGCGGCGGGCTTCGAGATCGGCAACGTCGCGGTCCAGGTGATCGGTGTCCGGCCGAAGATCGGCAAGCGCCGCGCCGAGGCGCAGGCCGCGCTGTCGGAGGCGGTCGGCGCCCCGGTCTCCGTCTCCGGCACCACCACCGACGGGCTGGGCCTGACCGGCCGGGCCGAGGGTCTGGCCGCGATCGCCACCGCCCTGGTGTACGAGCGGCGTTGAGCGGGCAGCCTCGGCGCGCCGGAATTATCCGCACCTGACGGGTGTTCAACCGGGCCTGCCGGAAGTCGAGTCGATAGGGTTCGGGGCGGGCCACGGATGGGCAGCCGGCCTCCGCGGTCCGCACCGACGACGAGATGAGGATTTCCCATGAGTGCCCAACTCTCCGACCGTGCCAAGGCGTTGATCGACGGCAAGAGCTTTGCCGTGGTCTCCACGATCCAGCCCGACGGCAGCCCCCAGTCCTCGGTGGTCTGGGTCAAGCGGGACGGCGACGACATCCTGTTCTCCACCGTCGAGGGCCGCCGCAAGCACCTCAACCTGGTCCGGGACCCGCGGGTGTCGATCCTGGTCAACCCGGCCGACAGCCCGTACGAGTACTTCGAGGCGCGCGGCGAAGTGACGCTCACCACCGAGGGCGGCCGGGAGCTGATCGACGAGCTGGCCGGCAAGTACCGCGGCGAGGACAAGTACACCTGGGACGGTCCGGACGACGTCCGGGTGGTCGTGCGACTCAGCCCGCGCAAGGTGGTCGGCAGCATCTGATCTCCCCGCCCGCGAACCGGCGTTCCCCGGGGCCGCACCGGCGTCGTCCCGGGGAATGTGGCGGGGCACCCCCCGCCGCCCACTACGCTTGACGCTGTGAGCATTCGTCTGTACGACACCAGCACCCGCCAGGTACGCGACTTCGTCCCGCTTGTACCGGGTTGTGTCTCGATCTACCTGTGCGGCGCTACCGTCCAGTCGGCGCCACACATCGGGCACATCCGGTCCGGCCTCAACTTCGACATCATGCAGCGGTGGTTCGCCTACCGCGGCTACCAGGTGACCTTCGCCCGGAACGTCACCGACATCGACGACAAGGTGATCGCCAAGGAGCGCGAGCTCGGCACCCCGTGGTGGCAGATCGCCTACGAGAACGAGCGCGCCTTCAACGACGGTTACGCCGCGCTCGGCTGCCTGCCGCCGACCGTCGAGCCGCGGGCCACCGGGCACATCCCCGAGATGATCGAGATGATGCGGGGCCTCATCGAGAAGGGCCACGCCTACGCGGTCGACGGCAACGTCTACTTCGACGTGAAGTCGTACCCCGACTACCTCGCGCTCTCCAACCAGAAGCTGGCCGACCTGCGCCAGCCCGAGGGCGAGGGCGAGACCGGCAAGCGCGACCAGCGCGACTTCGCGATGTGGAAGGCCGCCAAGCCGGGCGAGCCGAGCTGGGACACCCCGTGGGGCCGCGGCCGCCCGGGCTGGCACCTGGAGTGCTCGGCGATGGCCCACAAGTACCTGGGCACGGCCTTCGACATCCACGGCGGCGGGCTCGACCTGATCTTCCCGCACCACGAGAACGAGATCGCCCAGTCCAAGGCGTACGGCGACGACTTCGCCAATTTCTGGGCGCACAACGCGTGGGTCACCATGGCCGGCGAGAAGATGAGCAAGTCGCTCGGCAACTCGGTGCTGGTCTCCGAGATGGTCCAGCGGTGGCGGCCGATCGTGCTCCGCTACTACCTGGGCTCCCCGCACTACCGGTCGATGATCGAGTACAGCGAGGAGTCGCTGCGCGAGGCCGAGGCCGGCTTCGGCCGGATCGAGGGCTTCGTCCAGCGCGCCGTCGAGCGCTGCGGCATGGTCGACGCGGCGCCCGAGGTGCCGCCGGCCTTCGCCGAGGCGATGGACGACGACTTCGGCGTCCCGCAGGCGCTGGCCGTCGTGCACACCGCCGTCCGCCAGGGCAACAGCGCCCTGAACGCGGACGACAAGGAGAGCGTGGTGGCGCGACTGGCCGAGGTCCGTGCGATGCTCGGAGTGCTGGGCCTCGACCCGCTCGACCCGCACTGGGCCGGGACGGAGCGTGGCGAGGACCTCCACGGTGTGGTCGATTCGCTGGTCCGCCTGGTCCTGGACCAGCGGCAGGCGGCGCGCGAGCGCAAGGACTTCGCCACTGCGGATGCCATCCGCGACCAGCTCGGCCTGGCCGGGCTGGCGATCGAGGACACCCCGTCCGGCCCGCGCTGGACGATCAACAGCCAGTAACCCCATCCGACGATCGGGGTGATGGGTGGGCCGTACCGGACCGGTGCGGCCCTCCCGCATGACGTAGCGCATGCCGTCGGCCGCCGCCGGAGAGAGCGGGGCGGCCGGGGCATGCCGGACAGACAGGAAGTACAGCCATGGCCGGCAACAGCCAGCGCAGGAACCGCCGCAACCCCGGATCGAAGAAGGGCGCGTCAGTCGGTACCGGCGGCCACAGCCGGAAGGCGCTCCAGGGCAAGGGCCCGACCCCTCGCGGCGAGGAGCGCAAGGGCCACCCGAAGCAGCGGGCCGCCAACGCCGCGCTCAAGCGCGAGCGGGACGCCAAGGCCCGGGCCGGCATGCGCCGGGCCGGCGGCGGCGGTCGGGGCGGCCGCGGCGGCGCGGGCAGCGCCGAGCTGGTCTTCGGCCGCAACTCGGTGGTCGAGGCCCTGCAGGGCGACGTTCCGGCCACCGCGCTGTACGTCCAGCAGTTCATCGACACCGACGACCGCGTGCGCGACGCCTTCCAGGCCGCCAACGACCGCGGCATCCCGCTGATGGAGGCCCCGCGCCCGCAGCTGGACCAGATGACCGGTGGCCTCAACCACCAGGGGCTTGTGCTCCAGGTGCCGCCGTACGAGTACGCGCACCCCGACGACCTGCTGGCGGACGCCGCCGACGCCGGCCAGGACGCGCTGATCATCGCGCTGGACGGGGTCACCGACTCGCGCAACCTGGGCGCCGTGGTCCGCTCCGCCGCCGCCTTCGGCGCGCACGGCGTGGTCATCCCCGAGCGCCGCGCGGCCGGCATGACCGCCGGCGCCTGGAAGACCTCCTCCGGCGCCGCGGCCCGGCTGCCCGTCGCCCGGGCCACCAACCTCACCCGCACCCTGGAGGCCTACCAGAAGGCCGGCCTGATGGTGGTCGGCCTGGCCGCCGACGGCGAGGCCGAGCTGGGCGACCTGGAGCTGCTGACCGGCCCGGTCGTGATCGTCGCGGGCAGCGAGGGCAAGGGCCTGTCCCGGCTGGTCTCGGAGACCTGCGACATGCGGGTGCGGATCCCGATGTCCGGTCTGACCGAGTCGCTGAACGCCGGTGTCGCGGCGGGCATCGTCCTGTACGAGGCCGCCCGGCTGCGCGCCAAGCGCTGAGCACATCCCGGGTGCCGGGCGGAGGTGTTCTTCCGAATTCTCCGCAATCCGGGTGAAAGCGATCGGGCCCGACCGGGCCCGATCGCTTTTTTCATGATCACTTCAAGTGTGCGCCGGACATCCACCCGGGAGAGTGTCCTAAGCGGCCGTCACCCGGTTAGACGGGCGTGGACACCAGAACACCTCGGCGCCCCCTGTTCGGCGGCGGCAGCACCGGGATAGACGCGGGCCCCGGCCTCGACACCGTGAAGGTGGAGTCGGACCCCGCGCGGCTCAGCAGCACCCAGGCGAGCTTCCGGCTCCGGCTCGGCTCCCCGGTGGCGCCGCTGATCGAGGCACCGGCCGGACTGATGTCCACCGGCGCCGCGTTCGGCGACCCGTACGCCAACCAGGGCCTGATCCGCCGTCCGCTGGTCACCCCGCAGGTCGTCGTGCCTGCCTCCGCCGTCCCCGCGCTGGCCGGGGCCGGGGCCGGCGGCGCCGGTGGTGGACCGCGCCGCAAGGGCCGGGTCACCGCCGTCACCTGGACCGGGCAGGCGCCCCCCGGGGACCTCGCGGCCACCCGGCTGCTGGAGGCCGTCCAGCGGGGCGGCACCCCGGCGGGCGGCATCGGCCTGGTCGAGGCGGACACCCAGGTGCTGCCGTCCCTCGCCGGCGCCCGGACCGTCCCGCGCCAGCCCCGCGCGGGCAGCGGCACCGCCACCGACGCGGGCGTCGGCCCGGTCGGCGAGCCGCACGGCTGGACCCCGAGCGGCGAACTGCCCGAGGTCTCCGCCACCGACGCCGACGGCAGGCAGCCCTGGTACCCCGGCCGCCGGGTCGACCTCGGCCTCGTCCTGCTGCCGCTGCGCGCCGTCCTGGGCTCGCTCTCCGTCTACGCCGGGTTCAGCAAGCTCTGCGACCCGGTGTACTTCGACGGCGGCGAACGCGGCTCGATGATGCGCTGGCTCTCCTCGCTGCACCCCTGGAAGGTCGCCGAGCCGCTGCTGGCCTTCGCCATGGCCCACCCGGTCGGCGCCGGCCTGGCGGTCTCCTTCACCGAGATCGTCGTCGGCGTGCTCACCATCCTGGGCCTCTGGCAGCGGCTCGCCGCCGGCGCGGCGATGCTGCTCTCCGCCGCGCTGCTGTTCACCGTCAGCTGGCGGGCCGTCCCGGTCTACGACACCCCCGACCTGATCTTCCTCGCGGCCTGGAGCCCGCTGCTGATCGCCGGGGCGCCGTTCGCCTCACTGGACGGCCGGCTCAACCTGGAGGCCTGGCGCCGGATCGGCGCGGACGCCCCCGGAGCGCTGCGTCGCCGGGTGCTGCGGCGCGGCACGGTGGTCACCACGGTCGTCGTCGGCCTGACCCTGCTGCTCGGCTCGATGCTCGGCGCCGCCGTCCGCAGCGGCGCCCGGGCCCACCAGGCACCGAACCGTCCGGCCACCGACTACGGCACCCCGGTGTGGCCGGCCGGCGGCCCGTCCGGCGCCCCCGGGGGCAAGGGCTCGTCCACCACGCCCTCGCCCGCCACCCCGCGCCCGGCCACCCCGACGCCGAGCACCGCACCCACCACCGCCCCGGCGGCCAAGTCCGCCACCCCGACGCCCAGCGGCAAGGCGCACTCCGGCAAGCCGGACGTCGGCGCGGGCACCTCCCCGGCCCCGCCCGCCCCGGCCGGCGGCGCCGGCGGCTCCGCGCCCGCGCCGCGCAGCACCCCCGGCCCCGGCGGCTCGGGCTCGGCCCCCAAGCCCAGCCCGAGCAGCGGCTCGGGGCTGCTTGGCGGGGTGCTGGGCAGCGCGCCGCTGGCCGACCTGTCCGGCGGTGGCCGGGCCGCCCACCCGGGGGCGCCCACCGCGACCTGAGGGGGCCGGAGACGTCGATCGGCCGGGTGCTCCGTGGGGGAGCACCCGGCCGATCGGCGTGCCGGCGGGCCGGTACGCCGGCGGTCCGGTCGCCGGTTCAGTCGGTGTTCCGCGGGCGCGTTCGCGGGCGCTACTGCGGGGCGCGGCCCGTGAAGGCCGCGAGCTCCTTGGCCGCCTCGGTGAGGTCCTTGGCGGTGTCGATCGCCCGCCAGTACACGCCCTGCGGCAGCTGGTAGCCCGCCAGCCGCTTGCCGCGGGCGAGTTGGGGGAAGGTGGTGCGCTCGTGGTCGCCCACGTCCGGCAGCAGCTCGGCGAACTCCGGGCTGAACACGTACAGGCCGGCGTTGATCAGGAAGGGCGAGGGCGGCGCCTCGATGAAGTCCAGCACGTTGCCGAACTGGTCGGTCTCCACGGCGCCCCACGGGATCCGCGGCCGGGCCAGCGCGAGCGTCGCGACGGCGTCCCGCTCGTGGTGGAAGGCGGCCATGTCGCGCAGACTGAAGCGGGTCCAGATGTCGCCGTTGGTCGCGTACCAGGGCTCGTCCGGCCGAGGCAGCGCCTTCGCCGCGTACTTGAGCCCGCCGCCGCGCCCCAGCGGCTCCGCCTCGACCACCGTGCGCACCCGCAGCGGCAGATCCGCCCTGTCCAGCCACTCCTCCAGCACGTCGGCGAGGTGCCCGCAGGAGATCACGACGTCGGTGACGCCCTCGGAGGCGAGCCAGGCCAGCTGGTGGCCGAGGATCGGCGTGCCCGTCCCGGGGATCTCCACCAGCGGCTTCGGGCGGTCGTCCGTGTAGGGGCGCAGCCGGGAGCCCTGGCCGCCGGCCAGGATGACGGCCTGGGTGATGACGGGCGTCGAACTCGGCCGGGGCGGGTGCGGTGCCTGCGGCGCCTGCGGTGCCTGGGACGCCTGCGGTGCCTGGGACGCCTGCGGTGCCTGGGACGCCTGCGGCGCTTGGGGCTGCGGGGAGTTGGGGGACGCGGGGTCGGCGGTGGGGCCGGAGTCAGCGGTCATGCCTGAACAATAGGACGCCGACCCCGGCTACGCGGGGGCTACGCGGGGGGCGTCAGCCCACCACGCCCGCGGCGAACGACCCGTCGCAGACCGGGCGGGCGAAGGAGCGGGCCCGCTGGACGTCGCCCTGGTACTTGCGCACCGCCGCCTTGCCCAACTCGCTGGCCAGCGAGGTGCAGTACGGCGTCAGCGAGGGCTGCTCGCGCATCGAGCGCTCCAGCAGGTCCAGCGCGGCGGACGGGTTCTTCGCGCGCAGCTCGTCCAGCAGGGCCACCCGCAGCGACTCCTGCGGGGCGAGACCGTCCGGGGCCTTGGCCGCGGGGTTGGAGCGTCCGATCCCGGCGCCGTCGCCGCTGGACGCTGCCACGACCTGCTGGTCGAGCCCGGTCGGTGGGGCCCACGGGACCCGGGTCACGGCGAGGGTGCCGGTGGTCACCAGGACGACCGGCAGGGTCAGGGCGAAGGTCTGGCCGATACGGCGCACAAGCTGCTTCACCCTCAGGAGAGTAGCGGTGGGTGCGGGCCGGATCGCCCTCCGTTACACCATCGAGTGACGCGGTGTCCGGGTTCGTCCCTGCACCGTGTTGACGTCGGGGTGTACGGACGGAGCCCGTCGGACCCGGAGGGGTCCGACGGGCTCCGTCGTGGGTCGTCCGCGGCCGTCCGCAGTCGTGCGGACTGCCGCGCCGGCCGTCAGCCGTCAGTCGTCAGTCGTCAGCTGCTCAGGCGGGCACCGGTGCTGGAGGAGAACACGTGGGTCTCGTCGGCGATCGGCACGACGTGGATCGTCTCGCCGCGGGCCGGGATCTGACGGCCGGGCACGCGGACGACCAGGTCGCGGTCCTCGCCGCCGATCTGCGTGGTGCCGTACACGAAGCCGTCCGAGCCGAGCTCCTCGACCACGTTCACGGTCACCGCGACGCCCTCGATGCCGCCGGAGGGGACGATCTGGAAGTGCTCGGGGCGCACACCGACGGTCACCGACTTGTCGGTGCCGGCGCCGGCCAGGTCCTCGCGCGAGATGTTGACGACCGAGCCGCCGAACTTCACCCCGCCGTCCACCAGCGGCACCTCGATCAGGTTCATCGCGGGCGAGCCGATGAAGCCGGCCACGAAGAGGTTGGCAGGCTTGTCGTACATGTTGCGCGGGGTGTCGACCTGCTGCAGCAGACCGTCCTTGAGCACCGCGACCCGGTCCCCCATGGTGAGCGCCTCGGTCTGGTCGTGGGTGACGTACACCGTGGTGATGCCCAGGCGGCGCTGCAGACCGGCGATCTGGGTGCGGGTCGAGACGCGGAGCTTGGCGTCCAGGTTCGACAGCGGCTCGTCCATCAGGAAGACCTGCGGCTGCCGGACGATCGCGCGGCCCATCGCGACGCGCTGGCGCTGACCGCCGGAGAGCGCCTTCGGCTTGCGGTCCAGGTACTCGGTGAGGTCGAGGATCTTCGCCGCCTCCTCGACCTTGGTGCGGATCTCCGCCTTGTTCACGCCGGCGATCTTGAGCGCGAAGCCCATGTTCTCGGCGACGGTCATGTGCGGGTACAGCGCGTAGTTCTGGAACACCATCGCGATGTCCCGGTCCTTCGGCGGCAGGTGGGTGACGTCCCGGTCACCGATCCGGATCGCGCCGGTGTTGACGTCCTCCAGACCGGCCAGCATGCGCAGGCTGGTCGACTTGCCGCAGCCCGAGGGGCCGACCAGCACGAGGAACTCGCCGTCCGCGATCTCCAGGTCCAGGGCGTCCACCGAGGGCTTGGTGGCCCCGGGGTAGATGCGCGTCGCCTGGTCGTACGTGACAGAAGCCATGGTTGGTGCTCTCCTTCACCGGCAGGAACGTGCCGGACGATCCGAGTAAAGGGTGTCTGTTCTGCTCCGCCGGCCCGTCAGTGGTCTGAACCACTGCACAGCCCGACTCCCGGCGACGCTACCTGCGCATCCGCCGCTTGTCAGCCCCCCGCCGACCCGATTTCGGCATCGGTTCCATCACGCCCACCCACCCCACCAACCCCCGGATATCCCACCACCCCACCACCCAGGCCCGGTAGACTGCCCCCGGTGCCGCCGTGATCCGTCGCGGACGGCCACCGTGCCTCCTTAGCTCAGCTGGCCAGAGCACCGCTCTTGTAAAGCGGGGGTCGTCGGTTCGAACCCGACAGGGGGCTCAGTGGACGGAGGGCCGATTCGCCGGGGTGATGCCGGGCGGGTCGGCCCTTCGGCGTTGTCGGGGGGCCGAGTTGGGCCGGGTTGGGACGTGTCGGGGGGCGGGGTGGGTCAGCGGGGCTTGCGGTTGCGGCGGTCCGACTGGGCCCAGACGTAGCGGTGGCGGGCGACGGTGAAGACCTGGTCCACCCGGTTCGGGGGGAGCGCCGGCGGGTGGGTGGGCAGGACGTCGGCGATCCGTTCGGCGTCGACGACCGTCACCGGCGGGGTGGCGCCGAGGGTGATCCGCCGGGCGCCGACGACGGCGATGACGGGGTGGACCGGCACCTCGAAGCCGCACCACTCGGTGAGCAGCCGGGCGGTGCGGCTCGCCTCGAACTCGGAGTTCTCCACGTACGGGTAGCCGTTGCGGTTGACCTTCACGACCTTGTCGCCGACCCAGACGGTGGCGCCCGGGTGGTGCTTGGAGTTGACCGTGAAGACGCCCGGCGGGCCGATCACCAGGTGGTCGATGTCGGACCCGGACGGCAGCGGCACCCCGTGCAGGACCTTCCAGCCGGCGGCCCTCAGCGGCTCCAGCCGGGCCCCGACGAAGCGCTCGCCCTCCAGGCCGCGGAGCGTGCTCGAATCGCCGAGGCGCTGACGGGAGAGCCGGGCAGCGAGGCGGACGAGCCGCCCGTACCGCTCCTCGCCCTCGCGCACCAGGCTCTCCAGCCCGGCGCCGGGCCGGTTCCGCGCGAGGTCGTCCTCCGCGCACAGCGGGGGGAGGAACGGGATCCTCGGGGGACGGGCCGGTGCTGCTCTCCCCGGCCGGCTCCCCGGCCCGCCCCTCGCCGCCGGACGGTGCGGGGTGGGACGTGACGGCCGGAGGTCCGGCACCACGCCTCGACCCTGGCCAGCGCCGGCGCCTCGAACTCCGGGACGTCGACCGTCACGACGCCCGTCCTGCAGTCCAGCCAGGCCACCGAATCCCCGCGGACACCGGCCTTGTTGACGTACAGCCGCTCCTTCCCCGGCACCTGCCAAGGCTTGACCACCAGTTCCGTCATGAGCCCCCCTCCGGCATGCCCTCCCCGGCGTGGTGAGCATGCCCACGCACCGATCGGCGGGAACGCCGGGGACGGGTCGGGGACGGGTCGGGGATCAGTCCGGGGGGAGGGTGAGGGTGGCGGTGGCGCCGCCGGTGGGGTGGTTGGTGAAGGTGAGGGTGGCGCCGATGACGCGGGCGTGGCCGGTGGCGATGGTGAGGCCGAGGCCGTGGCCGCGGCCGCGTTCGGGGGCGTTGGTGCGGAAGCGCTGGGGGCCGTGCCGGAGGAGGTCGTCGGGGTAGCCGGGGCCGTGGTCGCGGACGGTGATGCGGCGGCCGTCGACGTGCAGGTGGACCGGGGCGGCGCCGTGGCGGTGGGCGTTGAGGAGCAGGTTGCCGAGGATGCGGTCCAGCCGGCGCAGGTCGGTGCGGACCCGGAGGTCGGCGGCGACCTCGACGGTGACGTCCAGTCCGGTGAGGGAGACGGTCCGGCGTACGGCGCGTTCCAGCGGGATGGCGGAGAGGTCGGGGGCCTCGGCGTCCGCGTCCAGGCGGGAGACCTCCAACAGGTCCTCGACCAGGCCGCGCAGGGCCTGGACCCGGTTGCGGACGAGTTCGGTGGGGCGGCCGGGCGGCAGGAGCTCGGCGGCGGTGACCAGGCCGGTCAGCGGGGTGCGCAGTTCGTGGGCGACGTCCGCGGTGAAGCGCTGTTCGTCGGCCAGCCGGCGGTGCAGGGTGCGGGACATCTGGTCGACGGCGGCGGCGAGGTCGGCGACCTCGTCCTTGCCGTCGACGAGCTCGCCGATCCGGGTGTCCGTCCCGCCGGCGGCGATGTCCCGGGCGGCGACGGCCGCGGTGCGCAGGCGGCGGCTGATCCGGTCGGCGACGAGCACGCCGGCCAGCACGGTGGTGAAGACCGCGGCGACGACGGTGAGCAGGATGATCCGGTCGAGGTCGGCGATGGCCTGCCGGTCCTGGGCGAAGTCCACCCGGACGGAGAGCACCCCGTGCTCCACCGGGCCGGCCGCCCACAGGGACTCGCCCCTGCCGTCGGTCGCGAGCAGCGAGCCCTGCCGGCCGCCGGAGGCGAGGGCGCGCAGCCGCTCGGGCAGGGCCGGGTCGTCCAGGGTGGCGCCCCGGCCGGTCGGATCGTCACCGCGGGCGTAGCCGGCCAGGGAGGAGTCCAGGGCGGAGAGCGCCGTGGCACGGGCCTGGTCGACGTGCTGACGGATCATCGCCTGGTGGACCAGCAGGCCGACGGCCACCGCGACCAGGACGGAGATGGCTGCGACGGCGGTGGCGATCTGGCGGCGCAGGGTCATGCCGGGCGCCGCAGCTTGTAGCCGAAGCCGCGGACGGTCTCGATCCGGCCGGAGCCGATCTTGGCGCGCAGCCGCTGCACGTGGACGTCCACGACCCGGGTGTCGGCGCCCCACTCGTAGTCCCAGACCCGTTCGAGCAGGGTGGAACGTTCCAGCACGATGCCGGGCGCAGCGGTGAACTCCAGCAGCAGCCGCAGTTCGGTGGGGGTGAGCGGGACGAGGCGGCCGTCCACCCGGACCTCCATGCTCTCGGTGTCGACCTGCAGGCCGTCGAAGCTGCGGAGGGCAGGGGAGGGCGGCGGGATCGGCGGGGTCGCCGGGGCCGACTGGATCGACGGGGTTTCCGAGCCGGACGGCACGGGCTCGGCGGCGTCGGCGGGCGGGGGCTCGGGGGTGACGGTCGCGGGCGCGACGGGGATGCGGCGCAGCACGGTACGGATCCGGGCGACCAGTACGGCGCTCTCGAAGGGCTTGACGACGTAGTCGTCCGCGCCCGCCTCCAGCCCGGAGACCACGTCCACCGGGTCGGTGCGCGCCGACATCATCAGGATCGGCAGCTGGCTCTCCTCGCGGATCCGGCGGCACAGGCCGACCCCGTCGAGCAGCGGCAGCATCACGTCCAGCAGGAGCAGGTCGGGCCGTACGGCGTGGAAGGCCTCCAGCCCCTCCAGCCCGTCGGCGGCCGTGCTGACCGGGAAGCCGTAGCGTTCCAGGGCCATCCGGGTGGCCTCGCGGATCACCTCGTCGTCCTCGACCAGCAGGATGTGCGGGTGGGCGGGGGTGGCGGCGGGGTGCGGTGCGGGGGTCATCGCTTCGGCTCCGGGGTCACGGTGGGGGCGGAGGGCCGGCTGGTCGGCTCGGGTGCGCGCGGGGACGGGACGGCTCCCCCGGGGGCCGGTCGCGGGCCGACGACGTCGGGGCCGGACGGCGTGGCCGCGGGCTTGGGGGTGGCGGTGGGCGTCTGGAGGGAGTCCGGGCCGGTGGGGCCGGTGGGCGGCAGGACACCCAAACCCTCGTCCTTCCGCTCCAGCAGGACGAGCCGGACCCCGTCCCAGCGGTAGTGGCTGGTGGTCCGGACGTAGACGCCGGTCGACTCGTACAGCACCAGGTCGGAGCCGATGGTCGCGGCGTTGAAGGTCCGTTGGACCTGCACCGACAGGATGGGCACGACGCGGTCCTCGACGAGGGTGTAGACGTGCAGGAACACCGGCCCCGGGGTGGTGACGGTGGTGATCAGCTCGGGTCGGCCGTCCCCGGTGAGGTCGCGGAACTCCGGGGCGCGGATCTCGGGGGCGCGGGCGTCGGACCCGGTGGAGGTGCCGAGCGTCCTGCGCTCCTCTGGGGTCAGCGCCGGGTCCTTGGTGAGGAGGGCACGGACGTCGACCGCGGTGAGGTCGTGCCCGGGGACGGTTAGGTCCGGGACGGGCTCCGGCGGCGCCTGGGTGGCGCCGGCGGACCCGGAGCCGGGCGGGGTGGGCGACGGCGAGGGGGCCAGGTCCGGCCAGAGCGGCCGGGGGACGGGCGGCGGCGTGACGGGATGGGCCGGGCCGTGGTCCCGCAGGCCGCCGGGGGTGGCCCGGCCGAAGGCCAGGGCGGCGAGGGCGAGGAGGACGACCAGGCCGGCCAGGGCCGCCACGGGGACGGCGCCGGGCCGGCGACGGGGTGCGGGTGGTGCTGCCACGGTCGGTGCTCGTCCTCCTGGTCTGCGGTGCCGGTGCCTGTGCCGGTGCCTGTGGCGGTGCCTGTGCCGGTGGCGGTGCCGGTGTCGGTGCCTGTGCCGGTGGCGGTGCCGGTGTCGGTACCGGTGTTGCTGCCGGTACCGGTGCTGGTGGCGCCCGGTGGATCGTCCCGTGGCCGTCCTGCTGGTAGGTCGCCCGGGCGGCTGGTGGTGGTTCCCGGGGCGGGCTTGAGGCCGGCTCAGGCCAGGTCCGCCAGGACGATGATGTTGTCCGTCCAGTGGCCGTCCGAGCCGATCCGCCCGCCGCAGGTGATCAGCCGCAGCGCGGGCGCGGGCGTGTCGCCGTAGACCTGCTCGGTGGGAAAGTCGTTCTTGGCGGCCTGGAGCAGGGTGCGGACCTTGAAGTCCACGGTGCTGCCGTCCGCGCGCCGCACCTGGATCAGCGCACCGGGCTGCAGCTTCGGCAGCTGCCGGAAGACGGCCGGGCCGTGCACGGTGTCGAGGTGCCCGATGAGGACGGCGGGCCCGGTCTCGCCCGGGGCGGGGCCGTTGCGGTACCAGCCGACCTCCTCGCCCCGGTCGGCCGGCGGCACCTGGACCGTCCCGTCTGCGTTCAGGCCGAGGCCGGTCACCGGGGCGTCCACCCCGGCGGCGGGGACGAGCAGGCGGGTCGGCGGGGAGGGGGCGTACGGCTTCGGGGCGGTGGCGGGGGTGGTCCCAGTGGTACCAGCAGTTCCGGTGCTTCCGGTGGTACCGCTGGCGCCGGTCGTGGGCGCAGACGGCGCGGTGTTCGCGCCGGTGCCGTGCCCCGAGGACTCGATCCGCACCACCGGGGCCTCCCGGCCGGACAGTGCCAGCGAGGTGCCGAGCACCAGGCAGAGCAGGCCCGCCGTGCCGAAGGCCGTACGGCGCAGGACGCTCGGGCCGGGCTTGGCGGCGCGGCGCCGTCCGCGACCGCCTCCGTGCCCGCCTCCGCGACCGCCCCCGCGGGCCCGTTCGGCGCGGGTGCTGCCGCGGCTTCCGGTCCCCGCCGTCGGGGCGGCCCCGGCGCCGTTCCCCGGACTGGCCGGGTGCGGGGGAACGGCGCCGGGGTGCCCGGCGGACTCGGGACCGGTGTCAGCCGCGCGCACCGGAGCGGCGGCGCAGGACGGCGAAGCCCAGCGCCCCGGCGCCGACGGCCGCGACGGCGCCGCCGCCCGCGAGCATCAGGCCGGAGCCGTCGGCGGCACCGGAGCCGTCACCGGCCTGCGCGGCGCCCTTCGGCACCTCGCGGACCTGCGGCTGGGCACCCTTGGGCGCCAGCGGAGACGGTGTGGCGGTGGCCACCGGGGACACGGGGGCGGCCTCCCGGGCCTTCGGGGTGGCCGTCGGAGTGGCGACCCCCGCGGTGCCCGCGGCCGGGGAGGCAGCGGCTCCCGGGGCGGTCGCGACGGGCTTCGGAGCGCCGTCGGCCCACGCCTGTCCGCCGGTGACGGCGGCCAGCAGCGCGGCCCCGGTCAGGGCGCAGGCCGCCAGGACGCGGCGGGCGGGGGAGCGGTCGGTACGGCTCCTGCTCATGGTGTTCTCCATCCGGATCGGTATCCAGGTCGGTCTTCATGTGTTCGGATCGCGTCACGCCGGGCGGCGTCGCGGACCGCGTCGTGCGGGACTCCGCAGGACGCGGGTCGCCGGACGCAGGTCGCGGGACACGGAACGCGGCGTGGTCGCTGACGTCCGTCGTCGGCGCCGAACGCGGACGTCCTCGTCGCGGACGCCCTCCGGCCGTACGGCCCGGGGCGTCGACAGTGACGGTAGGAGAGCCGTGTCGCGGCCCTCGGCCGGTCGTGTCACGGCCGCCCATCGGCTGTGTAACGACCGGCCGCCCGTAACAACCCGGCGCCCGTAACACCTCCCCCGCCCGGTGAGCACCCCCGCTGCCCGCTGCGTACCCATGGGTGGGGGAAAGACCGAACCAACAGAGAGGTGGTAGTGATGAGCATCCTCGCCAACCTGCTGCCGGCGATGCGGCACCCGCGCAAGCGGGCCGGTTCCGGCACGAAGACCAGTCATTCGAAGACGAACGACCGCCGTCGTCGCCGCCGTGGAAGCAACTCGCGGCACTGACGGCGTCGCCGTCCTGTCCGGGCCGGGCCGTCACTGGCCCGGCCAGGTTCCGGGGTCTGGACTCGTACCGTGTGGTCGCTGCGGCGGCTGATGGCCGTCGACGGGAGTGACGGCGACGGCCGCGTGGATCAGGTCGTCGAGCCGGCCCCGGCCGTCCCGCTGCGGCGGGTGTTCGGGCGGTTCTGGCCCTACACCCGCGGGGGTCGGCGCTGGCTGGTCCTGCTGCTGGGGTTCGTTCTGCTCGGGCCGGTGGTCGACGCGGCCGCGATCTGGCTGTTCAAGGTCGTCGTCGACGACGTGCTGGTGCCGCGCAACCTCGGGCTGTTCCTGCCGGTCGCGCTCGGCTACGCCGGGCTGACGCTGATGGCAGGGGGCCTGCGCTTCGCCGACGAGACGACCTCGGCCTGGGTCAGCGAGCGCTTCCTGCTCGCCCTGCGCACGGACGTGTTCCGTCATCTGCAGGGGCTCTCCCTGGGCTTCTTCGAGCGGCGGCGGCTCGGCGACGTCCTGTCGCGGCTGACGTCGGACGTGGAGGCGGTCGAGACCTTCCTCCTCTCGGGCGTCCTGGACGCGGTCGCGTACGTCGCCGAGCTGGCCGTCTTCCTGGGGGTGCTGTTCTACCTGCGCTGGGACCTCGCCGCGGTGGCCCTGGTGGTGGCGCCGGTGTTCTGGCTCACGGCGCGGCGCTTCTCGACGCTGGTGAAGGCGGCGTCGCGGGAGCGGCGGCGGCGCACCGGTTCGGTGAGCGCGCTCGCCGAGGAGACGCTGGGCAACATCGCGCTGGTGCAGGCGTACAACCGGCAGGGCTGGGAGCAGGAACGCTTCCGCCGGGAGAGCCTGGCACGGTTCCGGGCGACCATGGCGGCGACCCGGCTGCGGGCGCTGTTCGCGCCGATCGTGGAGCTGCTGGAGCTGGTCGGCGCGCTGATCGTGCTCGGCCTGGGCGCCTGGGAGTTGGTCCACAACCGGCTGACCCTCGGCGAACTCCTCGTCTTCGTCGCCCTGTTGAGCCGGCTGTACGGCCCGATCCGGGGGATCTCGCGGCTCAGCAACGGCTTCTACTCCGCCTCGGCCTCCGCCGAGCGGATCATCGAACTGCTCGACCAGCGGCCGCAGGTGGCCGATCCGCCGGTCCCGCTGCGCCCTGGCCGGACGCACGGCGCGGTGGCCTTCGACGGGGTGTGGTTCCGCTACCCGGACACGACCCGGGTGGCGCTGTTCGACGTGTCCTTCCGGGCCGAGCCCGGCGAGACGGTCGCCCTGGTGGGGGAGAGCGGGGCGGGCAAGTCGACGGTCGCCAGGCTGCTGCTGCGCTTCTACGACCCGGAGCGCGGGGCCGTCCGGCTGGACGGCATCGACCTGCGCGAACTGGCCCTGGCCGACCTGCGCGAACACATCGCGGTGCTGCTGCAGGACACCCTGGTGATCCACGGCACCGTCCGGGAGAACATCGCCTACGGGCGGCCGGGCGCGAGCGACGCGCAGATCCTCGCCGCCGCCAAGGCCGCTGACGCGCACGAGTTCGTCAGCCGGCTGCCGGAGGGCTACGACACGCTGGTCGGCCGGCACGGCGGCCTGCTGTCCGGCGGGCAGCGGCAGCGGATCGCGATCGCCCGCGCGATGGTCCGGGACGCGCCCGTGCTGCTGCTGGACGAGCCGACCACGGGGCTGGACGTGGAGTCCGGGCAGCGGATCCTGGAGCCGCTGGGGCGGCTGATGAGCGGCCGTACGACGATCATCATCTCGCACAACCTGCTCACCGTACGGAACGCGGACCGGATCGTGCTGCTCCACGAAGGCCGCGTCGTCGCCCGCGGTACCCACCGGGAACTGCTGGCCCGCGACGACGGCTACGCCCGGCTCGACCGGCTGCACCGGTCGCCGCTCCGGGAGGTGGCCTGATGGGGCGTGCTCCGCGAGGCGGCCCGACGAGTCCCCGGCCGCCGTTCTCCGCCGGGGAGTCCATCGCCCCCGGCTACCCGGTCCTGGCCCACCTGTGCCGCACCGGCTGGCTGGACGTCTACGACTGCTGGAGCGAAGAACGGGACTGCCGCTGCGTGGTCAAGGTGGTCCGGCCCGACCGCCGCCGCGAACGCCGACTGCGCGAACGCCTGCTCCGCGAGGGCCGCTGGCTGACCGAGTTCACCCATCCCCACCTGGTCCGCGGCTACGGCACCGGCGAACGCCCGCAGCCGTACGCGGTGCAGGAGACCCTCACCGGCGAGACCCTCGCCCACCTGCTCGACACCGGGCCGCGCCGCCCGGCCGCCGCCGACCTGGCCCTGCTCGGACTGCACGTCTGCTCGGCGACGCACTACCTGCACGGGCAGGGCCTGCTCCACCTCGACCTCAAGCCCTCCAACATCGTGATCGACTGCCGCCACGCCAAGGTGCTCGACCTCAGCATCGCCCGCCCCCCGGGCCCGGGCACCCCCGGCATCGGCACCGACGGCTACCTCGCCCCGGAACAGGCCTCCGGCGGCCTCCTCACGTCGGCCACCGACGTCTGGGGCATCGGCATCACCCTCTACGAGGCGGCCACCGGCGAACTTCCCTTCGGCGACGGTCCCTCCGGCGACGTTCCCTCCGGCGACGAGCCGGTGAGCCCGGCTCCTCCGATCGCTCCGGCACCGCCGGTGTCCCGCAGCCGCCGCCTCCCCCGCTCGCTCGCCGCCGCCATCGACGCCTGCCTGCGCCTCGCCCCGGAGGAGCGCCCGACGCTGCCCGAACTGGCGGAAGCTCTCGACCGGTTGCTCCCGCAGGGCCGCCGCGCGGTGCCGGCGCCGGAGGACGGCGAGGGCTGAACTCCCCACGGCCGGGCGGCTCGCCGACCGATTTGGCGTGGACACGCTACATATGTTCGGATCACCCTGGCAACTGGCGGTCGGAGTCGTAGTGTTGGCCGTACCGGCGGTACGGCACCGCCGCTGGGAGGGAGGTCCGGACAGCTGACCGACACCCCTCGGACGGCTTCGGGGCGCACCCCCGGCCCGCCGGTGCGATCGACCGCGCACCGCGCCCGGCCGGCCCCGGAGCGCAACCGGCTGCCCCACCCGCGCACGCAGGCCTCCGCGGCGGGCGGGGCGGCCGACCCGGCCGTACGGTGGAGGGGCGGGGGTTCCGGAGGAGGTCGACCAATGCCCGGTTCGCTCACCATCAGCCACCACGAGTCCGCGGTCACCCTGGACCACACGGACGCCGACCGGCTCGCCATCGTCCTGGCCGAACTGGCGTACCTGCTGGAGATCCCGGGGCCGAACCGGATCAACGACGCGCAGCTCGCGCTGCTCTGCGAGGGCCGCACCCCGGACCGCGCCGACCTGGTGCACTGGGCCCAGGGGCTCGCCACCCGGCTGAAGGGGCGGCTCTGACCGAAGCCCCCCACACCGCCGGCCACCCCCGACCCGACCCCGGAGCCGCCCGCGACCCCGACCCCGACCCCGGAGCCGCCCGCCCCGGCTCCCGCCGGCCGTACGATGGCGCGCGGGGCGGGGATGCCCTCCGGATGCCGGGGTGGCCGGCGGCCGGTCCGGCGGAGGGTGGGGGCCCGAGCGTGCCGCAGTCCTGGTCGATGTCCTGGCTGACCGTGCCCACGCCGCTGCCCAGCGGTCCGATGCACATCGCGGTGACCCCGCTCGGCGTGGCGGCGGCCGGGTACGGCGGGCGCGAGGGCGAGGTGCCCCCGTGCACCGACGCGTCCAAGGCCGCCGCCGTCACCGAGCGGCTTGGCGCCTATCTGGCGGGCCGCACCCGCGAGTTGGGCCTGCCGATCGACTGGAGCCTGAGTTCCGGGCCGCACCGCACCGTCCTGCAGACGCTCTGGCGCGAGGTGCCGTACGGCCGGACCATCACGTACGGCGAACTGGCCGCCCGCAGCGGGGTGTTCGAGGGCGTCGAGGAGCCCGGCCTGGCCGCCCGGACGGTCGGGCAGATGATGGCCGCCAACCCCGTCGCCCTGCTGGTGCCCTGTCACCGGGTGGTGGCGGCGGACGGGATCGGCGGCTTCGGCGGCGGGCGGGTCGGGATCGAGGTGAAGCGCTGGCTGCTCACCCTGGAGGGCGTCCTGGAGCCGACGCTCGACTGGAACGGGCCGCTGTAGGGCGGGAGTTGGCGCGGGGGCGGCGTCGGGTGGCGTGGGCGGTGGCGCGGACGGCGGCCCTGGTGGGGGAAGATGGGCGGCGGGATTCCGAGTCGTTCGAATAAATAGTCGAAAACAGTCGATCGAATATCGATCAGGTGATCTATTCGTACTATTTGTTCGGTTATTCTGAACCACTCGAACGAGTGATTGCGGAGCCCGTCGAATGGGCCCACCATGAAGCTGCAAGACGAATGTGCAACGCGACACTTCATCAGGCATGCGAAGGGCTCCCCATCATGTCGACCGAAACCAATGCCGGTATTCCTGCTCCGGGCGCGCAGGAGGAGATCCGACAGCAGAGTCTGAGCACGGCGGGCGCGCGGAACCTCGCCACGACCACCAAGTCCGCGCCGCAGATGCAGGGCATCAGCCCCCGCTGGCTGCTCAGGAAGCTGCCCTGGGTGCAGGTGCACGCCGGCACCTACCGGGTCAACCGCCGCCTGCGCTACTCGGTCGGCCGCGGTCGGGTGAGTTTCGTCAAGACGGGCGCCGAGGTGCGGATCGTCCCGCCGACGCTCGCCGAGGTGCCGGTGCTGCGCGGCTTCCAGGACGAGGCCGTGCTGGAGGAGCTGGCCTCCCGCTTCACCCAGCGGGAGTTCGCCGCCGGGGAGGTCCTGGTCCAGGCCGGCACGCCGATCAGCGAGGTCCTCCTGATCGCGCACGGCAAGCTCGACCGCCTGGGCACCGGCAAGTACGGCGAGGAGACGGTGGTCGGCACCCTCGCCGACGGCGACCACCTCGGCGACGAGGCGCTCCAGCAGGACGACGGCACCTGGCCGTACACCGTCCGCGCCGCGACCTCCGGCACCGTGATGTCGCTGGCCTGGCCCTCCTTCCAGGAGCTGCACGACCGCTCCGAGGCGCTGCAGCTGCAGGTCATGGAGTACCTGAACGGCTTCCAGCAGGCGCAGAACAAGCACGGCGAGGCCGCGATCGACCTCTCGGCCGGCCACCAGGGCGAGTACGAGCTGCCCGGCACCTTCGTGGACTACGAGCTCAAGCCCCGCGAGTACGAGCTGAGCGTCGCGCAGACCATCCTCAAGGTCCACTCCCGCGTCGCCGACCTCTACAACCAGCCGATGAACCAGACCGAGCACCAGCTCCGGCTGACCATCGAGGCCCTGCGCGAGCGCCAGGAGCACGAGCTCATCAACAACCCCGAGTTCGGCCTGCTGGAGAACGCCGCGTACGACCAGCGGATCCAGACCCACTCCGGCCCGCCCACCCCGGACGACATGGACGAGCTGCTCAGCCGCCGCCGCAGCACCCGGATGTTCCTGGCCCACCCCAAGGCCATCGCCGCCTTCGGCCGGGAGCTCAACAAGCGCGGCATCTACCCGGGCACGGTCGAGGTCGACGGCAAGCAGGTCACGGCCTGGCGCGGCGTGCCGGTCTTTCCGTGCAACAAGATCCCGGTCGTCGGGAACACCACCTCGATCCTCGCGATGCGAATCGGCGAGGACAACCAGGGCGTCATCGGCCTGCACCAGACCGGAATTCCGGATGAATACCAGCCGAGCCTTTCGGTGCGTTTCATGGGAATCGACGACAAGGCCATCATTTCCTACCTGGTGAGCGCCTACTACTCCGCCGCGATCCTGGTGCCGGACGCGGTCGGCGTCCTGGAGAACGTGGACATCGCGCAGCGCTGACGGCCGCCGGGGCCGCCGCAGATCCGCGCCGTCCGGCCGGGGGTACCGCCCACGCCCCGGCCGGACGGCGCGTCCGGGCACGTCCCGACGCGCCCGCACGTCCCGATGCGCCCGGCACGTCCCCACGCATCCGGCCCCGCGCCCGACACCCACAGCGCAACCCCGGCCCGCCATGCCGGGCCAACCCACGACAGGCGTCAACAAGGGGGAGAGACCCATGACGAGTCCCACGCTGGAGCGGGACCACAAGGAGGGGCACGAGGCGGCGGACATCCTCGCCCGCGCCCGCGCGCTGGTCGACCCGGTCATGCGGACCGCCGTCGACTCGCTGCCCGGCACGATGCGCAAGGTCGCCGGCTACCACTTCGGCTGGTGGGAGGCGGACGGCACCCCGGCCGCGGCCCCCGCCGGCAAGGCGATCCGGCCGGCCCTGGTCCTCGCCGCCGCCCAGGCCCTGGGCGGGACGCCGAGCGAGGCCGCCGCCGCGGCCGCCGCCGTCGAGCTGGTGCACAACTTCACGCTGCTCCACGACGACGTCATCGACCGGGACGACACCCGCCGCCACCGGCCCACCGCCTGGCGGGTGTTCGGCACCACCGAGGCCATCCTGGCCGGTGACGCCATGCACTCCCTCGCGCTGCGCCTGCTCGCCGAGGACAGCCACCCGGCCGCCCACGGCTCGATCCGCCGGCTCGCCGACTGCGTGGTCGAGCTCTGCGAGGGCCAGCAGATCGACTGCGCCTTCGAGCAGCGCAACGACGTCTCGCTGCCCGAGTGCCTGGCGATGGCGGAGGCCAAGACCGGTGCCCTGCTCGGCGCCGCCTGCGCGATGGGTGCCCTGTACGGGGGTGCGTCCGAGGAGGCCGCGCAGGCGATGGACGGTTTCGGGCGGGAGATCGGCCTGGCGTTCCAGCTGATCGACGACCTGATCGGCATCTGGGGGGATCCTGCGGTGACCGGCAAGCCGGTCGGCGCGGACCTGGTCGCCCGGAAGAAGTCGCTGCCGGTGGTTGCGGCGCTCGGCTCGGGCACCGTCGACGGCAGGCGGCTGGCCGAGCTGTACGCGCTCGAACGCCCGCTGAGCCCCGAGGAGTTGGCCCGGTGTGCGGCCGCCGTCGAGGCCGCCGGGGGCCGCGGCTGGGCGCAGGGCGAGTCCTGCGAGCGGATGGCCGCGGCGATGGCGCAACTCGCCGCCGCCGTACCGGAGCCCGCCGCGGCCGACGAACTGCTGGCCCTCGCCGAGCTGGTCACCCGCCGCACGCACTGAACGCGCGGCTCCGGAGTGGGAAGTCGGCCCGTCCGACTTCCCACTCCGAAGCCTTTCCCCACCGGTCTCACCGGTCTCACCGGTCCCGCCTTCCCCGCCGAACACCCCGCCCCCGCCGGGCCGCCCCGCTCACCCGAAGGCGGCCAACAGTCGCCGCTCCTTCGCGGGTTCGATGCCCTGTCGCACCGGTGCCCCCGGCCGTCCCTTCCGCCCCTCGGCGTCGGTGTCCTCGGCCGGTCCGCGCGTCCGCAGCCACTCCCAGGTGTCCCGCGCGGTCTCGGTGAACGGTCGGCAGTGCAGCCCGGCTGCCTCCGCCCGGCCGGTGTCGGCCAGCCAGGTGCCCGCCATCTCGGGCAGATCCGGTGCCCAGAGCGGCAGTTCGCTCCACGGATCGACCCGGTCCGGCCCCTCGGCGAGCAACGGCCCGTCCGCGATCCAGACCAACTCGGTGTCCGCGGTGCCCGCGACCGCCCGACTGGTCTCCAGCCACTCGCCGAAGCTCAGTCGCCCGGGCGGTGCCGTGGTGACGAACCGGCCCGCCGTCCCGGCCGTCAGCAGGTCGAGTCCGAAGGCGGCGAAGTCCCGGACGTCGATGACCTGCATGGTCCGCTGAGGATCCCCGGGGGCGAGCACCCGCCCGCCGCGTGCCATCCGTTCCAGCCACCAGGGCAGCCGGCCGCCGTTCTCGTGCGGTCCGATGAGCAGTCCGCTGTTGAGGACCAGCGAGCGCTCGGCGCCGAAGCCTGTCAGGACGGCGCGCTCGCAGCCGGCCTTGAGGGCGGTGGAGGGCGGCTGCCCGGGCGGGGTGTCGGCGGGGCAGGGGTGTCGCGGGGAGTCCTCGTCGATCACCCGGGCGGGCCAGTCGGCGAAGGCGTGCACCGAGGAGACGACGGTGTAGTGGCCGGCCCGCTCGCGCAGCAGCCCGGCGGCGAGCGCGGCCTGGGCGGGCTGCTGGGCGGAGGTGTCGACCACGGCGTCCCAGCGGCGGCCGTCGACCAGCCGGGCGAGGTCCCCGGCGCTGTCGCGGTCGCCCCGGACGGCTTCGACACCGGGCAGGTCGCCGGCGCTGCGGCCGCGGTTGAAGGTGGTCACCTGGTGGCCCCGGGCGAGGGCCTCGGCGGCGTAGGCCCGTCCGAGAAAGGACGAACCCCCGAGCAGAAGGATCTTCATACCGGACACCCTCCCCTCGTCGTCCCACCCGAACGCCCGGATTAGCGCTCAGCAGATCCCCGCCCGATCCGACATGCCACCCCATCCCGCCCCCCTTAGCATCCGATCTGTACCGATTCGATCCGATTCGGCAGGGAGAGCGACAGCATGGTCAACCCGGCACTCGTGGATCCGGCCACCGTCCGCGCGACCGCCGCCGAGGCCTGGATCCGCGCCCAGCCGCTCCTGCGCACCTACCGGACCCTCTACGCCCAGGCCCTGGACGACGCGGACCCCTCGTACGTCGGCGGCTTCGGCGTCTTCCGCCACCACCCGCAACCGCCCACCCCCGCCGACACTCCCGCCGAAGCCTCCGCCTCCGACCCCGGCACCCCCGCCGCCGACACCGACGCCGGGGACACCCCGTACTCCCGCGCGTGGCTCGATCTGCGCACCGAGCCCTGGGTGGTCTCGGTGCCCGCCGAGGACCGCTACCACGTCCTCCCCGTCCACGATCTCGACACCGTGTGCGCCGGGTTCATCGGCTCCCGGACCACCGGTGCGGAGGCCGGCGACCACCTGGTGGCCGGCCCCGACTGGCAGGGCGAGCCCCCGCCCGGCATCCGCAGCGTGATCCGCACCGCCACCCGGCTGGTCGGCGTCCTCGGCCGCACCCGGCTCACCGGGAACACCGCCGCCGCGGTCGCCGAACTCGCCGCCGTCCAGGAGCAGTACCGACTGCGCCCGCTGCACGCCCACACCGGCACGCCCGCGCCCGAGCCCGCCCCCGAACCGGTCTGGCCGGTCTGGCGCGAGGAAGTCCCGGACGGCATCGAGTTCCTGGCCTTCCTCGACTTCCTGCTCGGCTTCTTCCCGCCGGACGGCCCCGTCCCGCTGCCGCCCGCCGAGCACGACCTGCGCGGCCGCCTCACCGACCTCGGCATCGACGGCCGCGGCGAGTTCGAGCCCGCCGCCCTCCCGTTGGAGGTGCGCACCGAGATCGCCCGCGGGATCGCCGACGGCCGTGCCCTGCTGGACCGCGCCACCGCCGAACTCCGCGACCGGAACACGCTGTTCGGCACCCGCGCGCAGATCGGCGCGGACTTCCTCCGCCAGGCCGTCGGCGCCGCGCTCGACCTGCACGGTCTGCCCGCCGAGGAGGTCTGGTACGGCCGTTGGGAGGCGGACAGCGCCGGCCACCGCCCACCCCACGCCGGCGACCGCGACCACGTCATCCGCTTCGCGCCGGACGGACTGCCGCCGGCCCGCTTCTCCTGGTCCGTCACCCTCTACGCGCTCCCCGGGCACCGGCTGGTCGACAACCCCCTGGACCGCTACTCGATCGGCGACCACACCCCCGACCTGGTCCGCGACCCGGACGGCGGCCTCACCCTGCACGTCCGGCACAAACGGCCCGCGAACGCCGAGCACTCCGCGAACTGGCTGCCCGCCCCGGACGGCCCGTTCACCGTGGTGCTCCGGCTCTACGGCCCCGACCGGTCCGTCCTCGACGGCCGCTGGCACCTCCCGCCGCTCGACCCGCGCTGACCGTCCCGCCCGCCCTCCCTTTCCCCCTCGCCCGACCCGACCGCCCGACCCGCCCCGACCGTACGAAGGACCCCCGATGAACCAGCCCGAGCTGGAGGCCCTGGCCGCCGACGCGTACGTCTACGGCTACCCGATGGTCGCCGGCCTCACCATGGTCGATCGCTTCACCCGGGGCGGCCTGGGCACCCTGCCGTCGGCGCCGTTCAACCAGTTCAGCCACGCCGCCCGGCTGGCCGGCCCGGAGGACCACTTCGTCTCGGTCAACAACGACACGATCTACTCGATCGCCCAACTCGACCTCTCCGAGGGCCCGCAGGTGCTGCACGTCCCGGACACCGCCGGTTCCTACTACGTGCTGCAGTTCATCGACGCCTGGACGGACAACGTCGCCTACCTCGGCCGCCGCGCCACCGGCACCGGCGCGCAGACCTGGCTGGTCGTCCCGCCCGGCTGGCACGGCACCGCGCCGGACCCGACCCGGGTGATCGAGCTGCCGACCACCGTCGGCACCGTGGTCGGCCGCTTCGCCTGCACCGGCCCGGACGACCTGCCCCGGGTCCGGGCCCTGCAGTCCGCCCTCGTCCTGGAGCCGCTGGAGCCGGGCGGCCTGGTCGCCGGACTGCCCGAGCCCGACCCGGACGTCCCCGAGCGGCTGGCCTTCTTCGAACGCCTGCGGGTGTGGATGCAGGCCTTCCCGCCGGCCACCGCGGACATCGAGTACCAGCGCCGCTTCGCCCCGCTCGGCCTGCTGGACGACGGCGCCTCGCCGTACCGCGCGGCCGTCCCCGAGTGGACGCTCTCCCTGGCCAAGGGCCTGGCCGCCGGCCGCGAACGGGTCGAGGACGCCACCCGCCCGCCCGAGGACCACCCGCCCGGCGAGTGGCGCTCCGCGCTCCACCTCTTCGACTACAACACCGACCACCTGGGCCCCGGCACCCTGGACGACCCCGAGTGGCGCATCCCCGACCGCCGCGCCGCCTACCTCAGCCGGGCCGCCGCCGCCCGGGCCGGCCTCTGGGGCAACCACGCCTACGAGGCGTCGTACGCGGTGACCTACGACGACTCCGACGGCCGCCCCCTCACCGGCGTCCACAACTACACCCTGCGCTTCGACCAGCCGCCCCCGGCCGAGGCGTTCTGGTCGGTCACGATGTACTCCGTCCCGGACTACTACCTGGTGGAGAACCCGATCGACCGCTACTCGATCGGCGACCGCACCCCCGGCCTGGTCCACGGCGACGACGGCTCCCTCACCCTGACCCTCCAGCACGACCAGCCCGAGGACCCGACCGCCGCCGCCAACTGGCTCCCCACCCCACCCGGCGAGTTCCGCCCGATCATCCGCCTCTACCAGCCCAAGCCGCCGGTCCTCGACGGCACCTACCAGGTCCCCCCGATCCACCGCACCTGACGGCCCTGCGCCCCGGCACCTCGCGCGTCGGGCCGCGTGCTCAGGGCGTGTCGGACACGCCCTACCGCGCCGACGGCGAGCCCGAGGCCGTCCCCGTCGGATGCGGGGAGGCACTGGCCGTCGGGGCCGCGGTCGGCGCGCCCGAGTGGGAGGGCGAACCGGAGGGCGTGCCGCCCGTCGTCGGCGTGCCCGACGGGGACGCCGGGCCCGAGGGGGAAGGCGTGCCCGACGGGGACGGCACGCCGGTGGCCGTCGGTGAAGGGGCGGCCGTCGGTGAGGCGGACCCCGCCGGCGTCGGCTCCGCCGAGGGGGAGCCCGAGCCCGAGCCGCCGCGGTTCTGGGGCCCGCCCTCCAGGGTGACCACCGCCTGGGACGGGGGCAGGGCGATCCGGGCGGTCCACTGCGTCGCCGGTGCCAGGTCCTCGTCCACGGTGACGATCACGGTGATCCGCTGCCCGGGGGCGAGCGTCCCGGAGTCGCGGCTGAGCCGGAGCCAGCCGGCGTCCGTCACCGCGCGCCAGTGGATGTCCGTGGTGCCGGAGTTGGTGAGGGTGAGGACCGTACGGCTGCCGTACTCACCGGCCTCGACGGTGAGCAGCCCGGCCGGGGCCGTTCCTGCCGGGCCGGGGGCGGAGGCCTGTTCGGCCGCGGGGACCGGGGCGGCGACCAGGGTGGGGCTGCCGAGCGGGGTTGCGCCGTGGGCCGGGACGGGGACCACCGCGCCCTGGAAGGTCAGCCGCGGGTACCCCGGATAGCCGGGATAGCCGGGAAGCAACGTTTCTGCACCACCGAATCCGGCCCCGCCCGCCCCCGCCAGCTCCAGCCCCGGAACCCCCGGTGCCCCGTGCCCCGTCGCGCCCCCGCGCGCCGTCCACGGCGGCCGCTGCCCGACCTCCTGACCGGCCTCGTCCACCCGCACCGCCGACACCGAGGCCGCCGACCCCGACCCGCAGCTCCGGTGCCCGGCCCAGAGCGCGATCACCGGCGCCGCCAGGACGGCCGCGAGCACCCCGGTGGTCACCACCCGCCGACGGACCGCCAGCCCACGCCCCGCGTCCGGCGCCCGGTGCCGGGGGAAGCCGCCCTGGTCGAACCGCAACCCCGGCGCCGCCCCGACCGGCCCACCCACCGCGGCCAGGCCCGGACCACCCGCCGTCGGACCCGACGCCGGTCCGGCAGCCGACCCCGAGGCCGGCCCCGGAGCCGTCAGCAGCGGCAGCCCCGACAGCCCTGCCGCCCCCTCCGCCGCCTCGCCGGCCACCCGCTCCGCAGTCCCCCGGCAGGTCGGGCAGTCCACCACGTGCTGCACCAGCTCCCGCCGCAGCGCCGGGCCGAGCACCCAGTCCCGCCAGGACTCCGCTCCGGCACCCCCGAGCCGGTCCAGCTCCGGGCAGCTGCCGACGCCGAGCACCAGCAGCGCCGCCCTGGTCCTGGCCACCTCCGCCTCGGCGCCCGCCAGCAGCTCCCGGGTCCGGTCGAACGGCAGGCCCAGCACCGCCGCCACCTCCAGTGGGGTCAGCCGGTGCCGGACGGACAGCTCCAGCGCCTCGCGCTGCTCGGGGCCGGTGCCGGCCGCCTCCGGCCAGGCGAGCGAGGCCAGCTCGCGCCGCCGCCGGGCCGCCTCGGCCTCGCCCGGCCCGGCGGCGTCCCCGGCGACGCCACGCGTCCCGCTGCCGGCCGTGTCCCCGTCCGCGAGCCGCCGCAGGCAGCAGTACCGGGCCAGCGAGAACAGCCAGGCCCGTACCAGCCCCGGCTCGGCCAGCCGGCCGCCGTGCCGCTGTGCCAGTTCACGGACCTCGCGCAGGGCGTCGGCGGCGGCGTCGTGCTCGCACAGCACCGAGAGGCAGTAGGTGAACAGCCCGTCCGCCTGCCGCTCGTACGCCGCGAGCACAGCAGCGGCCTGCCGCCCACCGGGCCCGCCCCGCCCACCGGGCCCACCAGGCCCGCCGGCCCCGGCCGGCCTCGCAGGCCCGACCTGCCCCACAGTTCGCGCAGTTCGCGTTGTCACCCGACCGACGGTAGAGACCCCGGACGGCCCGGCCCCGTCATTCACCGCGTATGTACTTCTTTCGGGTAACAACATCGCCCATCTGTGTGGATGCCCGGCGAGCCCAGTGGCGGACCGCCGTTGTCGGACCCAGGCGCTACCGTGGGCCGCATGCCTCCGCGTTCCAAGACCACCGCCAAGCCGCGCCCGGCGTACCGCTGCACCGAGTGCGGCAACCAGCTGCCCAAGTGGGTCGGCCGCTGCCCGGAGTGCAACGCCTGGGGGACGGTCGAGGAGTACGGCGCGGTGCCGATCCGGACGACGGCGGCCGGCCCGGTCAGCGCGCCCGCCCGTCCGATCGGCCAGGTGGACGGCCAGGTCGCGACGGCCCGCTCCACGGGCGTGCCGGAGCTGGACCGGGTGCTCGGCGGCGGGCTGGTCCCCGGCGCGGTGGTGCTGCTGGCCGGCGAGCCCGGCGTCGGCAAGTCGACCCTGCTGCTGGACGTCGCGGCCAAGGCGGCCACCGACCGGCACCGCACGCTCTACGTCACCGGCGAGGAGTCGGCCGGCCAGGTCCGGCTGCGCGCCGACCGGATCAACGCGCTCTCCGAGCACCTCTACCTCGCCGCCGAACAGGACCTCGGCGCCGTGCTCGGCCACATCGAGGCGGTCAACCCCGGCCTGCTGATCCTGGACTCGGTGCAGACCATCGCCTCCGCCGAGCTGGACGGCGCCCCCGGCGGCCCGGCTCAGGTCCGCGAGGTGGCGGGCGCGCTGATCCGGGCGTCCAAGGAGCGCGGCATGGCCACCCTGCTGGTCGGCCACGTCACCAAGGACGGCCAGATCGCGGGTCCGCGCCTGCTGGAGCACCTGGTGGACGTGGTGCTCAGCTTCGAGGGGGACCGGCACGCCCGGCTGCGCCTCATCCGCGGGGTCAAGAACCGCTACGGCGCCACCGACGAGGTGGGCTGCTTCGAGCTGCACGACGAGGGCATCGTCGGCCTGGCCGACCCGTCCGGCCTCTTCCTGACCAGGCGTGACAAGCCCGTCCCCGGCACCTGCCTCACCGTCACCCTGGAGGGCAAGCGCCCGCTGGTCGCCGAGGTGCAGGCGCTGATGGTGGATTCGCAGATCCCCTCGCCGCGCCGCACCACCTCGGGCCTGGAGTCGCCGCGGATCGCGATGATCCTGGCCGTGGTCGAGCGGCACGGCGGGGTGAAGCTCGGCAAGCAGGACATCTACACCGCGACGGTCGGCGGGGTGAAGCTGAGCGAGCCGTCCGCCGACCTCGCGGTCGCGCTCGCGGTGGCCAGCTCCTCCACCGACACCCCGCTGCCCAGCAACCTGGTGGCGATCGGCGAGGTCGGTCTCGCGGGCGAGGTACGGCGGGTGACGGGTGTGCAGCGGCGGCTGGCCGAGGCGCACCGGCTGGGCTTCACCCATGCCCTGGTCCCGCCGGACCCGGGCAAGGTGCCGCCGGGCATGAAGGTGGTCGAGGTGGCCGACATCGGTGAGGCGCTGCGGGCGATCCCGGGCCGTCGCCGGGCCGCCGCCAAGCCACGCGGCGAGGCCCGCCCGGAGGCCCGCGGCGATGCTCGTACCGGGCTCCGTGGTGAGGCTCCGTCGGCGCCGCCGGCCCCCCGCTCCGCCCGGGTCGCCGCCTACCCGGAGGACCTGATGGACGGCTGGGAGCCGCTCGACTCCGACGAACTGCGCTGACCCAAGCCCTGCCGCGGCCACACGCAGTTAGACTTTCCCCAGTCTCATAGGCCAATAGGCAGTACCGAGCGGTACTGAGCGACAGAGCAACAGACCGCGGACCGGCGCACGGCGCGAGGCGCGCGGCACGGGTCGACCGGAGGAGTCACGTGGCAGCCAGCGACCGGGGGGCGGACAAGGCCTCCCGTGAGGAGGCCCTGCTGCGGGCCTCCCTCACCGCCATCGCCCCCGGCACGGCGTTGCGTGACGGCCTGGAGCGGGTCCTGCGGGCCAACACCGGCGGCCTGATCGTGCTGGGCTTCGACAAGACCGTCGAGTCCCTTTGTACCGGCGGCTTCGTCCTGGACGTCGAGTTCACCGCCACCCGGCTGCGCGAGCTGTGCAAGCTCGACGGCGCGGTGGTGCTCGACAAGGACATCACCAAGATCGTCCGGGCCGGCGTGCACCTGATGCCGGACTCGACCATCCCCACCGACGAGACCGGCACCCGCCACCGCACTGCCGAGCGGGTCAACCGGCAGACCGGCTACCCGGTGGTCGCGGTCTCGCACTCGATGCGGCTGATCGCGATGTACGTCAACGGCACCCGCCGGGTGCTGGAGGACTCCACCACCGTGCTGTCCCGCGCCAACCAGGCGCTGGCCACCCTGGAGCGCTACAAGCTGCGCCTGGACGAGGTGGCGGGCACGCTCTCCGCGCTGGAGATCGAGGACCTGGTGACGGTCCGGGACGTCACCGCCGTGGCCCAGCGCCTGGAGATGGTCCGGCTGATCGCCACCGAGATCGCCGGCTACGTGCTGGAGCTCGGCATCGACGGCCGCCTGCTCTCGCTGCAGCTGGACGAGCTGATCGCGGGCGTGGAGCCGGAGCGCGAACTGGTCGCCCGGGACTACTTCCCGGAGCGGGCCGCCAAGAAGGGCCGGACGGTCACCGAGGTGCTGGCCGACCTGGAGGCGCTCACCCACGCCGAGCTGCTGGACCTGCAGACCGTCGCCAAGGCGCTCGGCTACTCGGGCACGCCGGAGTCCCTGGACTCCGCCGTCTCGCCGCGCGGCTACCGCCTGCTGGCGAAGATCCCGCGCCTGCCCAACACGGTGATAGAGCGCCTGGTCGAGCACTTCGGCGGCCTGCAGAAGCTGCTCGCCGCGAGCATCGACGACCTGCAGACCGTCGAGGGCGTCGGCGAGACCCGCGCCCGCTCGGTCCGCGAGGGCCTGTCCCGCCTTGCCGAATCGTCCATCCTGGAGCGCTACGTCTGACCGGACGGCAGCTGCGCGGACCGCAGACTGCGGACGGCAGACGTACGGACGGCCCCCGGGGAGTCACTTCCCGGGGGCCGTCCCGCGTTCCGCCCCGGGGCCGTCCTGCGGAAACACCGGAGCCCCCGACCGCCGTGCGGCGATCGGAGGCTCCCAATGCCTGAGCGGCCCTCAGCTGTCCAGTCGGATCGAGGTCCGCGCCGAGACCTTGTCCCCGGAGAGCCCGGTGAGCTCGGCGAGCACCACGTAGGTGCCGTTGGCCGGCGGCGCCTGGTCGGCGGTGGCGCACTGCGGCTTGCTGCGGCTGCGGTCCCAGGTGAAGGTCTCGGTCTGGTTGCCGTTGGCCGCCAGCTGCACCCAGATGCTGCCCTTGTCGGCCGGGCAGTCGCCGGAGGACCAGACCCGGTCGCCGTTGCTGGCGCTCACGGTGATCGCGGAGGCGACCCGGCCGAAGTCCACCCGGCAGTTGGCGCCGGAGGAGTTCTTGACCGTCAGGGCCAGCTTCGGCTTGTCCTTGGGCTGGTACGAGTTCTGGGTGCCGGCCAGCTCCAGGGCGACCTGCGAGGAGGCGCAGACCGGAAGCGCCATGATCTCGGGCGTGTTGAACGCCGGAGCGCCGCCGCCCGACCCGCCGGTACCGCCCGCGCCGCCAGGCCCGCCGGAGCCCGAGCCGCCGGTGCTGCCCGCCGCGCCGCCGGCGCCGCCGGCCCCGGCGCCCGCCGCCGAGCCGCCGCCCGCGGGAGCGGGGTTGGCGCCGGTGCCGCCGCTCAGGTTGACCTCGGTGCCGCCACTGCCGGCCACCGGACCGCCGCCGGGGTTGCTCCCGCCGCCGGTGCCGCCACCGGGGCGCGCCGCGGGGCCGCTCGGCGAGGCGCCGGGCGTGATGGCCTCGGCCGGGGTCTGGGGCTGGGTGGGAACGGCCTGGGCGGCCTTGCTCGGTGAGCCGCCGTCACCGCCCTGATCGGTCATCAGCCAGGCGATCAGGGCGACGACCGCCGCGACGGCGGCGAGCACGACGACGCGCCGACGCCAGTAGATCGAGGCCGGCAGCGGTCCCACGGGTTGACGCAGAGAGGGCACGACCAAACTCTACGAGACTGTGTGTGGCGATTGACTCACCAACACCGCACAGTCGCCCCTTCCTTCACATGATCCGCCATTTGATCCGTTCGAGGGAGCCCCGGGAGGTCGATTTCCGGGGACGCCCCGAAGGATCCGGAGGAATCTCCTCCCCTTCGACTCCCCTTCGACTCCCCTTCGGCCGGGTCGGAGGGCGTGGGAGGATCGAAGGGCCATGACTGCCATCACCGCCACCGCCACCACTGCCGCCGCTCCCACCGACGACGCCCGGCTGCCGCTGCCCCTGCCGCTGTTCCACTCGACCGTCCTGGACTGGTACGAGGCGAGCAAGCGCGACCTGCCCTGGCGGGGCCCCGACGCGACGCCCTGGGCCGTCATGGTGAGCGAGTTCATGCTCCAGCAGACCCCCGTCAAGCGGGTGCTGCCCGCCTGGGAGGCCTGGCTGACCCGCTGGCCGACCCCGGCCGACCTCGCCGCCGAGGCGCCCGGCGAGGCGGTCCGGATGTGGGGCCGGCTGGGCTACCCGCGCCGCGCCCTGCGGTTGCACGCGGCCGCCGTGGCGATCACCGAGGAGCACGGCGGCGAGGTCCCGGACGACCACGCCACCCTGCTCTCGCTGCCCGGGGTGGGGGAGTACACCGCCGCGGCCGTCGCGTCCTTCGCCTTCCGCCAGCGCCACGTGGTGCTGGACACCAACGTCCGCCGGGTGTTCGCCCGCGCGGTGACCGGCGTCGAATACCCGGCGCAGGCCACTACCGCCGCCGAGCGCCGCACCGCCACCGCCCTGCTCCCCGACGACGCCGAGACGGCCGCCACCTGGGCGGTCGGCGTGATGGAGCTGGGCGCGCTGGTCTGCACCGCGCGCGGCCCGGAGTGCGGGGAGTGCCCGCTGTTCGCCGGCTGCGCCTGGCAGCGGGCCGGCCGCCCGCCGTACGAGGGCCCGGCCCGGCGCGGCCAGTCCTACGAGGGAACGGACCGCCAGGTGCGCGGCAAGCTGCTCGCGGTGCTGCGCGAGGCGCACGGCACGGTGCCGCAGGCCCGGCTGGACGCGGTCTGGCCGGACGCGGTGCAGCGGGCCCGGGCCCTGGACGGCCTGGTGGCGGACGGCCTGGTCGAGCCGGTCGAGCAGGGCGTCTACCGGCTGCCGCAGTAAGGCCGAGCGCCCCCGGGAGGACGAACCTCCCGGGGGCGCTGCGGTCGTACGGGCGGACTGTCAGACGGCCGCCGCCTCCAGCGAGGACTCGGTCGGCTTCTCGCCCTTGCCCGTCCCGCGCAGCGGCACCTCGCGCAGGAACAGCGCGGCGGCGATGGCGATCACGGCGACCCCGGCGCCCCACAGGAAGACGGTGTGCATGCCGTTGGACACCGCGTGGTGGTAGGCGTCCTGGATGTTCGCGGGCAGCTGGCGCAGGGCGGCCGGGCTCATCTGGCCCGGGTCCTTGACCCCGCCGCCCGACGCGGCCTGCTCGCCGAGCTTCTCCTTCATGGTCTCGGTCACCCGGTTGTTGAACAGCGCGCCGAACAGCGCGACGCCGAAGGAGCCGCCGATGGTGCGGAACAGGGTGGCGGTGGAGCTGGCCACGCCCATGTCCTTGAGCTCGACGCTGTTCTGCGCGACCAGCATGGTGATCTGCATCAGGAAGCCCATGCCGGCGCCGAGCACGACCATCCAGCAGGCCGAGGTGAAGCTGCTGGTCTCGGTGCCCATCGTGGAGAGCAGGATCAGGCCGCCGGCCATCACGAGGGTGCCGATGATCGGGAAGATCCGGTACTTGCCGGTCTTGGTGACGGCCTGGCCGACCACCAGCGAGACGACCAGCATGCCGAACATCATCGGCATCAGCAGCAGGCCGGAGTTGGTCGCCGAGGCGCCCTGGACGATCTGCTGGTAGAGCGGCAGGAAGACGGTCGAGCCGAACATCACGAAGCCGACGATGAAGCCGATGATCGAGACCAGGGTGAAGTTCAGGTTCTTGAACAGGCTGAGCGGGAGCATCGGCTCCTCGACCCGCTGCTCCACGTAGCAGAAGGCGATCAGCGAGGCGGCGGAGAGTGCGGCCAGGCCGAGGATCTCCTTGGAGCCCCAGGCGTACTGCTGGCCGCCCCAGGTGGTGATCAGCACGAGCGAGGTGATGCCGACGGTGAGCAGGATCGCGCCCAGGTAGTCAATCTTGGCGGTGCTGCGGACCTTCGGCAGCTTCAGCGTGACGATGACGACGGCGAGCGCGACCACGCCGAGCGGCAGGTTGATGTAGAAGGTCCAGTGCCAGCTCAGGTGGTCGGTGATGAAGCCGCCGACCAGCGGGCCGCCGATGGTGGCGAGGGCCATCACCGCGGCGAACATCCCCTGGTACTTGCCGCGCTCACGCGGCGGGACGAGCGCACCCATGATCGACATGACGCCGACCATCAGACCGCCGGCGCCCAGGCCCTGGAGGGCGCGGAAGCCGATCAGCTCGTTCATGGTCTGCGACAGGCCGGACAGCGCCGAGCCCACCAGGAAGATCACGATCGAGGTGAGGAAGGTCCCCTTGCGGCCGTACATGTCGCCGAGCTTGCCCCAGATCGGGGTGGAGGCGGCGGTCGCCAGGGTGTAGGCGGTGACCACCCAGGACAGGTGCTCGGCGCCGCCCAGGTCGCCGACGATGGTCGGCATCGCGGTGCCGACGATCAGGTTGTCGAGCATGGCCAGCAGCATGGTGACGACCAGGCCGATCATCACGAGGCGGATCTCGCGGGGTGACCGCGGCTGCTCCTCCTCG
This sequence comes from Streptomyces sp. 1331.2, assembly GCF_900199205.1. Taxonomy (NCBI): domain Bacteria; kingdom Bacillati; phylum Actinomycetota; class Actinomycetes; order Kitasatosporales; family Streptomycetaceae; genus Streptomyces; species Streptomyces sp. 1331.2. The sequence continues at coordinate 4,224,937 of NZ_OBMJ01000001.1, forward strand.
GCCGTCTTCTCCTCCGGTACCGGGCCGGTGGTCTTGGGCTGTGACATGAGGTGGGGTCTCCCGGAGGGGTGGTTCGGATGGAGCGTCGGGCCGTGCGGCGGCTCACTTACTTGTCGCCCGGCTAGTTTATCGATCGTCGGCACGGTAAGTTGTCCACTAGCCGGTCGTCAAGCCAGTTTTCCGAGCGGCCCCCTGGGCAGGGAGAATGTTGCCCGGGCGGACACCACCGGGAGTCCGCAGCAGTCACCGACGCAGTCATGAGGCAGGCCATGGGCACTCCGCACAGCCCCCGCAGCGACACCCGGGCTCGCATCATCGAGGTGTCGCTGGAGCTCTTCTCCGAGCAGGGCTACGAGCAGACCTCACTGCGCGAGATCGCCGACCGCCTGGGCGTGACCAAGGCCGCGCTGTACTACCACTTCAAGACCAAGGACGACATCGTCCTGGGCATCGTCGAGCGGATGGCCGCGCCGATCGACGAGACCATCGCGTGGGGCCGCACGCAGGCCTGGAGCCCGGAGATGCGCGACGAGCTGATCCGCCGCTTCGCGGACGGGATGGCCGAGCGGGCCCCGCTGCTGCGCTTCTTCCACGAGAACCAGCCCGCCCTGCGCGAGTCCCCGGCGGGGCTCGCCTTCCGGGAGCGGATCATCACCATGATGCAGCTGGTGCACGGGCCGCAGGCGAGCTTCCAGGACCGGCTGCGCGCCGCGATGACGCTGTTCACCATCCACTCGTCGATGTTCCTGCTCCAGCAGGACGCCAAGGACTGCGACCGGCCCGAGAACGTGTGGGGCGAGAAGCCGCCGGTGGCCGACCTGGACGAGGCGCTGGAGGCCGCCCGGACGGTCGCACTGGAGGTCGGCGGCCGGATCACCCACCCGGCACCGCCCGCGCCCCCCGCGCCGGCCCCCGCCCGGCCGTGAGGGCCGGTCAGAAGTCCGTGACGCCGTGCCCGGCGAGGTACGCGATCGGGTCGACCACCGCGCCGTAGCGGTTGCTGGTGCGGATCTCGAAGTGCAGGTGCGGCCCGGTCGAGTTGCCGGTGCTCCCGGACAGCCCGATCCGCTGGCCGGCCGCGACCTGCTGGCCCGCCGAGACCGTCAGCGAGGACAGGTGCGCGTACTGCGCGAAGTGCCCGTCCGCGAGCCGCAGCACGACCTCCTTGCCGTACGCGCCGTCCCAACCGGCCGAGACCACGGTCGCGTTGCCGACCGCCAGCAGCGGCGTGCCCGGGGAGATCGCGAAGTCCACCCCGGTGTGGTACCCGGCCGCGTAGCTGCGGTTGGCCACCCCGTACGGGTTGGTGGTCGGCGCGTCCGGCACCGGCGCCGACCACTCGGGTGCGGGCGCCGGCTCCGCTTCGGGCGCCGGCTCGGCGGCCGGCCCGGGCTCGGGCTCCGGGGCCGGGGCGGGTGCTTCGAGCGGCAGCAGGTTGGCCGCCACCGCCACGAACTGCTGGGCCGACTCGCCGTCCTCGGGCAGCTTGTACGGGCTGGGCCCGGCGACCTGGACCAGCCCCGGGTCGGGCACCTCCGCCCGCGGCGCGGTGAAGGCCGAGCTGCCCGGCGTGGTGGGCAGCACGGTCTGCGCCGAGGCGCTGCCGGGCGTGGCCGCCAGCAGGACGCCGGCGAGCAGCGCGACGGCCGCCCCGGCCGAGACCAGTGCGTGGTCGTGCTCGGAGCGCTGGCGGCTGCCCGGCAGCGTGGTGTGCCGGGGTGCGGCGAGCGCGCGCAGCGGCGCGGCGTGGGCGCGGACGGCGTGGCCGAGCCGGGGCTGCCAGGCTGCCGCCCGGGCCGCCGTGCGGGCGGCGAGCCGGCGCAGGGCCGGCCCCGGGTGCGGGACGTCGGACATCGGTGGCCGTACCTCACGGGTCGTACGAGGGCAGCACGAAGGGCCCGGTTCGGGCGCGTGCTGAGCGGGGGACCACTCAGGTGTAACGGTCACCGGGCGGAGTCCCAAACGCGGTGACGTACTACGGCGTGTAGTCGGCGGGGCGCCGGAGATTCAAGCCGACGGAGCAATGATCATGAAATCCGATCGCCCCGCCCGCGCCCGGCCGGCTCGCCCGCCCCCGGCCCCGCTACTACCGCCGGTCGTACCGCGCCGCCGGCCTGTGACCAGCACCACCCGCCGCCGGGGTTTGCCGGTCTGCTCCGGCCTCGGCGGGAGCGGCGCAAAAGCGTCCGGCCCGCCCCCGCGCGGTGCGGGGACGGGCCGGACGTGGAGTCGTTCAGAGCTGCCTGGTCACAGGCCGATCGCTACTGCCGGTGCGATCAGTTGTCGACCGGGCGGACCCGGATCCAGGTCTCCAGGTAGTTCGAGGACTCGTTCTCGATCTCGATGCTGGTGCCGGTCTTCGGGACGTCGACACCCGCGTACTGGTTGTCCTTCGTCCACCAGGACTTGAGGTCGTTGAACTCGTCGACGCCCTTGGCCTTCGGGACGACCGTCTCGACACCGTTCTTGTGCAGCGTCAGCGGGCCGACGCGGCGCGAGCCGAAGGTCGAGTCGAAGCCCTGCATGCGCGGACGCATCAGGGTGCCGTCCGACCACTTGATCGGGGTCGGGTGCGAGTCGATCGGAAGGATCAGGCCCTGGCCCGGGTGGGCGCTGACGTTGTTGTCGGTCTGGGACTCGTCCCAGTACCAGATCAGCAGACCGGGCTGGTAGGCGTAGTGCTCGACCCAGTTCGGCTTGGCGGTGCCGAAGCCGAAGTTGTACGGGCCGGTCTTCAGCGTCTGGTCGAAGGACACGTACTGCCGGTTCTCCGCGATGTAGTGCTGCGCGTAGTCCTTGGTGTACGAGCCGCCGAAGCGCTTGAAGCCGTCGGCCACCCAGCCGTTGTCGCCGTTCTCGGCGTCGTCGCTGAACACGGTGGCGCCGTCGGCGACGACCGAGACGTTGTCGATCGCGAGGCCGCGGTAGTGCAGGCCGCCGTCGGTGGTGTTGTGGTAGCGGAACTGGATCTTCTGGCCGGCGTAGGCGTCCAGGTTGAACGACAGGTCGCCCCAGGCGGCGGTCAGGCCGCTGAGGGCCGGGCGGCCGTTCTCCTTGGGCAGCGCGGCGCCGTTCCAGGTGCCGTCCACGACGGTCCAGGTCTTGCCGCCGTCGGTGGAGACCTCGCCGAAGGCGTAGTCGAAGTCCGGCTCCAGCTCGACCCACGCCTTGGCGTTGATGCTGGCCTTGGTCTTGCCGGTCAGGTCGACGTCACGGGTCAGCGTGACGTTGAGGTTGTCGGCGCTGCCGCTCCACCACTCGCTGCTGCCGCCGAACGGCTTGTTGATGTCGGTGGTGATGCTCTTCTTCGGCAGGTCGACGATCAGCGCCTGCGGGAGCTTGGAGTTGTACTCCGCCGGGCCGATGTGGTGCGTCGACTCGGTGCCGGCCTTGGCGTGGTCGGCGTTCAGCCACCCGAGCTTGAACTTGCTCCAGGCGTCGAAGTCGTCCGGCATGTCGCCGATGCTGTCCTTGCCCTCACCGAGCCAGGAGCCGGAGGACATGATGGACCAGAAGCCGACGGAGTTGTCGATGCCCTTGCCGGCGGTGTCGTAGAGGTCCGGCAGACCGAGGTCGTGGCCGTACTCGTGGGCGAAGACGCCGAGGCCGCCGTTCTCCGGCTGCATGGTGTAGTCGCCGATCCAGAGACCGGAGTTGCCGACCTGGACGCCGCCCAGCTTGTTGCCCTCGGGGCCGGCGGTGCCGGTCAGGTTGCCGTAGACGTACGAGCGGTGCGCCCACAGGGCCTTGGTGCCCTGCTTGCCGCCACCGGCCGACTTGTCCTCACCGGCGTGCACGATCTGGAAGTGGTCGATGTACCCGTCGGGCTGGTTGAAGTTCCCGTCGTGGTGCGAGCCGTAGCGGTCCCACTGGTCGTACTGGGCCAGGGTCGCCTTGATCTGGGCGTCGGTCTGACCCTTGGCCAGCTGGTCCTTGTACCAGATGTCCACGGCGTCGCGGATCAGGTCCTGCGCGCTGGCGCAGACGTTGGAGCCGCAGTAGTCGGAGCCGTAGCGGGCCTCGTTCCACGGCACGCGCACCCAGTCCTGGACCACACCGTCGACCGAGTAGCGGCCCGAGGACTGCTTCTCGTAGTAGGTCTTCAGCGAGGGCTTGTCCTTGGCGAAGTACAGGTCCTGGTAGTGCTGCTGGTTGTAGTCGGCCTGCCAGGCGGTCGAGTTGTTGGTCGCGCGGTCCGGCTGCTCGATCTCGTTGTGCTTCGGACCGGCCTCACCGCCGTACTTGACCTTGCCGTCCGGCGTCTTGGTGGTGTTGTCCACCTGGTCGCCGAAGTCGACGAGGATCGTGAAGATCTTGTCGGTGCGCTCGCGCTTGAGCTCGACGTACTTGTCCTTGCCGAGCTTCACGCTGGTCGAGCCGTTGTGCTCCTCGACCTCGGCGGTCCCGTCGAGCAGCTTCTCGGTGGCGGCCTTCTGCTCGGCCTCCACCTTCGCCGTCAGCGGGCCGGGGATGTTGTGCTCGGTGTTGACGGCCTGAACGGCGTCAGCCGGGTCAATCGGCACGGGGGCCGAGCCGGCCGCGACGGCGGTGCCCGGGAACAGGCCCGCGCCGAGCGTGACTATGACCGCTGCGGCAGTGGCGGCTGCAGCGGTTCTCCTGGTGTTCTTCAACGTTGTGACGTCCTCCCCGACCGGGGCCAGCTCTCAGCCAAAGCCCGGCAAACCAAAATGAAAGACAGGTGGACGTCATTGGATACAAGCGTGCATAAAAAAGATAGATCTTGACCATGACATGGCCACGGCGCTATGCTCCGCGACTTCCCATCAGCTGACCATCTGTCAACCGTATCTTCGTTAAACCTCACTGAGAAAAGGAGCGCACCCGCACCAACCAGCGCGGGAGCAGCCCTTCCCGGTTCGTACCGGTACCGCCGCCCGCGGGCCGGAACGCACGGAGCCCCCGGCGCGAACGCCGGGGGCTCCGTTGCTGTGAAGTTGTCTGTTAAAAGTTGGGCTACTTCGTCAGGTCAGGACCGGACGAGGCGACCGCCGCCGGGGTGTCCGCGACGGCCGACTTCTCCTCGCCGCGGAAGGTGAACTTGGCGTCCTTGCCCTCGCCCTCGACGTCGACGACGACGATGTGGCCGGCCCGCAGCTCGCCGAAGAGGATCTTCTCGGAGAGGTGGTCCTCGATCTCGCGCTGGATGGTGCGGCGCAGCGGACGGGCACCCAGGATCGGGTCGTAGCCGCGCTTGGCCAGCAGCTTCTTGGCCTCGACGCTGAGCTCCAGGCCCATGTCCTTGTCCTTGAGCCGCTCGTCCACCTTGGCGATCATCAGGTCGACGATCTGGATGATGTCGTCCTCGGACAGCTGGTGGAACACCACGATGTCGTCGACGCGGTTCAGGAACTCGGGGCGGAAGTGCTGCTTGAGCTCCTCGCCGACCTTCGCCTTCATCCGCTCGTACCCGGTCTGGGTGTCACCCGTGGCCGCGAAGCCCAGGTTGAAGCCCTTGGAGATGTCCCGGGTGCCGAGGTTGGTCGTCATGATGATGACGGTGTTCTTGAAGTCGACCACGCGGCCCTGGGAGTCGGTCAGACGACCGTCCTCCAGGATCTGCAGCAGCGAGTTGAAGATGTCCGGGTGGGCCTTCTCGACCTCGTCGAAGAGGACGACCGAGAACGGCTTGCGGCGGACCTTCTCGGTCAGCTGGCCGCCCTCCTCGTAGCCCACGTAGCCGGGCGGGGAGCCGAACAGCCGGGAGACGGTGTGCTTCTCGGAGAACTCGGACATGTCGAGCGCGATCAGCGCGTCCTCGTCGCCGAAGAGGAACTCCGCCAGCGTCTTGGACAGTTCGGTCTTACCGACACCGGACGGGCCGGCGAAGATGAACGAACCACCGGGGCGCTTCGGGTCCTTGAGGCCCGCACGGGTGCGCCGGATGGCCTGGGAGAGCGCCTTGATGGCGTCCTTCTGGCCGATGACGCGCTTGTGCAGCTCGTCCTCCATGCGCAGCAGGCGGGAGGTCTCCTCCTCGGTCAGCTTGAAGACCGGGATGCCGGTGGCGGTGGCCAGGACCTCGGCGATGAGCTCCTCGTTGACCTCCGCGACGACGTCCATGTCGCCGGCCTTCCACTCCTTCTCGCGCTTGGCCTTGGCCTGCAGGAGCTGCTTCTCGTCGTCGCGCAGGGACGCGGCCTTCTCGAAGTCCTGCGCGTCGATCGCGCTCTCCTTCTCGCGGCGCACGTCGGCGATCTTCTCGTCGAACTCGCGCAGGTCCGGCGGCGCGGTCATCCGGCGGATGCGCATCCGGGAACCGGCCTCGTCGATCAGGTCGATCGCCTTGTCCGGCAGGAAGCGGTCCGAGATGTACCGGTCGGCCAGGGTGGCGGCGGCGACCAGGGCGGCGTCCGTGATGGAGACCCGGTGGTGGGCCTCGTAGCGGTCGCGCAGACCCTTGAGGATCTCGATGGTGTGCGGCAGCGAGGGCTCCGCGACCTGGATCGGCTGGAAGCGGCGCTCCAGCGCGGCGTCCTTCTCCAGGTGCTTGCGGTACTCGTCCAGGGTGGTGGCACCGATGGTCTGCAGCTCGCCGCGGGCCAGCATCGGCTTGAGGATGCTGGCGGCGTCGATGGCGCCCTCGGCGGCGCCCGCGCCGACCAGGGTGTGCAGCTCGTCGATGAACAGGATGATGTCGCCGCGGGTGCGGATCTCCTTGAGCACCTTCTTCAGGCGCTCCTCGAAGTCACCGCGGTAGCGCGAGCCGGCCACCAGGGCGCCCAGGTCCAGCGTGTAGAGCTGCTTGTCCTTGAGCGTCTCCGGGACCTCGCCCTTGACGATCGCCTGCGCCAGGCCCTCGACCACGGCGGTCTTGCCGACGCCGGGCTCACCGATCAGCACCGGGTTGTTCTTGGTGCGGCGGGACAGCACCTGCATGACCCGCTCGATCTCCTTCTCGCGCCCGATGACCGGGTCGAGCTTGGCCTCGCGGGCGGCCTGCGTCAGGTTGCGGCCGAACTGGTCGAGGACCAGCGAGGTCGACGGGGTGCCCTCGGCGGGCCCGCCGGCCGTGGCCGACTCCTTGCCGCCGCCGGTCTGGTAGCCGGAGAGCAGCTGGATGACCTGCTGGCGCACCCGGTTGAGGTCGGCACCCAGCTTGACCAGGACCTGGGCGGCGACGCCCTCGCCCTCGCGGATCAGGCCGAGCAGGATGTGCTCGGTGCCGATGTAGTTGTGGCCGAGCTGCAGGGCCTCCCGGAGCGACAGCTCCAGGACCTTCTTCGCCCGGGGCGTGAAGGGAATGTGACCGGACGGGGCCTGCTGGCCCTGGCCGATGATCTCCTCGACCTGCTGGCGAACGGCCTCAAGAGAAATCCCGAGGCTCTCCAGGGCCTTGGCGGCGACGCCCTCGCCCTCGTGGATCAGACCCAGGAGGATGTGCTCGGTGCCGATGTAGTTGTGGTTGAGCATCCGGGCTTCTTCCTGAGCCAGGACGACAACCCGCCGCGCGCGGTCGGTGAACCTCTCGAACATCGTTTATCGCTCCTCAGAGCGGTCGGGCAGTTCGGGGTCCGTCCCCGCCCTGTCCTTCCGCATGCTAGTCCCGCTCAGCGGCGCGGCCCACGGATTCACTCCCCGGTACGGGAGCGAGATGCTGCGCGACCAGCCGACACCAATCCCAACCTGGTGCTGGGAATCGGTGTTCCCACAGGTGGGCCCGATGCACCGGAATCCGCTACGCCATCGGCGAACAAGCGCCGCCGGGACGCAGCCGGATCCTCTGCGGCCGGTCGCACATACTGCCCCTGGACGGGTCAAGAACCCGTCCACCTGCATTCATACCCGGTATCGGGGCGGTTCTCGCGCAGTTTCCGCGGTGGCGGTGTTCGCCTGGCGAGAAGTCGGGCCGCGGTGACGGTGGTTCAACGGCGGCCGGGGTGGTTCGGTGCACCGTCCCGGGTGTCCGCGTTACCGCTTCGCCCTTACAGCGTTGCACAGCTCGTGATTGTTCCGCCGCCGGAGCCCGTGCCCCGGACATTCCCCGGCGCCGGTGCCGGTGCCGGTAGCGGTCCCGGTGGTGCCGCGGCCGGGCGGACGCGCGCCGCGGGGCGCGGAGGAGACTCCTCCGCGCCCCGCGCGTGTGTCGTCGGCGCCGTGCACGGCCGCCGGGGCCCCGCTTCCGCTCCGGTGTGCCGGCGGCGCCGGGATCAGGACGCGTTGGCCTTGTCGTAGGCCTCGCGGACCGTGCTCGGCACGCGGCCGCGGTCGTTGACCTCCATGCCCTGCTCCTTGGCCCACGCGCGGACCTTCGCGGTGTCCGGAGCGCTGCCGGAGGGGCGCTGGGCCGAGCCGCGGCCCGGGCGGCGGGGGCCGGCGAGCCGGCCGCTCTGCTTGCGACCCTTCTCCACGTACGGCGCCAGCAGGCCGCGGAGCTTGTCCGCGTTGGCGCTCTTCAGGTCGATCTCGTAGGCAACGCCGTCGAGCGCGAACGTCACCGTCTCGTCCGCCGAACCGCCGTCGAGATCGTCTTCAAGAATGACCTGCACCCTCTGTGCCACGGGCTTCCCTTTCCGCTAAACGACCCATTGCCTAAGGAAAGGAAAGCGCCTTTCTCCGGAAAACACAAACCCTTGACCCCGGCGGAGCCGCTCAGAGGTGCAGCAGCATGCGTGAGTTGCCCAGCGTGTTGGGCTTCACGCGCTCCAGGTCAAGGAACTCGGCGACGCCTTCATCGTACGAGCGGAGAAGTTCTTCATAGACATCCGTAGCGATCGCCGCCGGGTCTGTCGTACCATCATCGGTTTCCTGGAGCTCCCCGATCTCGACGAAACCGTGTTTCGCGAAGAACGGGACCTCGAACGTCAAGCAGAAAATCCGACGGACGCCGAGCCAGCGCGCCGTCTGCACCAGCTTCTCCAACAGCAGGTGGCCGATCCCGTGGCCGCGGCAGATCGGATCCACCGCGAGCGTCCGGACCTCGGCGAGGTCCTCCCACATCACGTGCAGGGCGCCGCAGGCCACCACCGCGCCGTTGTCGTCGCGTTCCGCGACCCAGAACTCCTGGACGGATTCGAACAGTGTGACTGTGGGCTTGTCCAGCAGAATGCCCTCGCGCGAGTAGGCGTCGATGAGCCTGCGTACTGCCCGCACGTCCGTGGTCCGTGCGCGGCGGATGGTGACCTCCATGCCGGGACGTTATCGTGCCGGCCCCGCCCCGGTCTCCCCGGTATCCGGTCCTTCCGCGGCGGAATCCGCCCCCGGCGGATCGGGCGGGAACAGAGCGGCCACCCGCAAGGCGTCCCGGAGTGCGTCGCGCTGCTCGGGCGACATCAGGCCGAAGAAGTGGACCAGGGCCGCCGCCGGATTGTCACTGGTGGCCCAGGCGTCGTTCATCAGAGCCGCCGTGTACGCCTCACGCGAGGAGACCGGTTCATATCGATAGGCCCGGCCGGCCCGCTCGCGGCGCAGCCAGCCCTTTCTGTGGAGCTTGTCCAGGACGGTCATCACCGTGGTGTACGCGATTTCGCGTTCCGACTGCAGATCCAGGAGAACCTCGCGAACGGTCACCGGTCGGTTCCACTGCCACACCCGGGTCATGATGGCGTTCTCAAGTTCGCCGAGTTGCCGGACCATAGTGCGGCCAGGATAGGGAGTGAATGGGGCAAATCTTGTGAAGTGCGCCAAACCGGCGCGCCGCCACCCCCGGGAATCGGGAATGGCGGCGCGTCCGGGACGACCGGTCAGTCGAAGTCTTCCTTGGCCTTCTGGTTCCCGCCCTGGCTGCGGACGATGGCCCGCACCAGGAACCCGAACCCGATCGCCATGACCAGCGGCGGGACGATCGCGCTGACGTAGTCCATCAGGTCACTCCTCCTCGGTCTTCTCCGCCGTCGCGGCGGAGGCCTTCGGCTCCGGCTTCACCAGCGGGAAGAGGACCGTCTCCCGGATGTTCTTGCCGGTCAGCAGCATGATCAGGCGGTCCACGCCGAGGCCGAGGCCACCGGTCGGGGGCATCGCGTACTCCAGGGCGCGCAGGAAGTCCTCGTCCACCTGCATCGCCTCGACGTCGCCGCCGGCCGCCAGCAGGGACTGGGCGGTGAGGCGGGCGCGCTGCTCGACCGGGTCGACCAGCTCGGAGTAGGCGGTGCCGATCTCGGTGCCGAAGATCACCAGGTCCCACTTCTCGGCCACGCCCGGGATCGAGCGGTGCTCGCGGGTCAGCGGGGAGACCTCGGTCGGGTAGTCCTTGATGAAGGTCGGCCGGACGGCGTTCTCCTCCAGCAGGCGCTCGACCATCTCCAGCACGATCTGGCCGTGGCCCCAGGACTTCTCGAACGGGATGTCGTGGTCGAAGGCGAGCTTGCGCAGCTCCTCGACGCCGGTCTCCGGGGTGACCTCGACGCCCAGGCGGGCGGAGATGCCCGGGTAGACGCTGACCTCCTCCCACGGCTCGGCCAGGTCGATCTCGTGCTCGACGCCGTGCGCGTCCACGCCCTTGATCACCGTGGTGCCCAGCGCGTCCCGGGCCGCGTTGACGATCGTCTCGCGGATCAGCTCGGCCTGGGTGTTGTAGTCCCCGTAGGCCTCGTACGACTCCAGCGAGGTGAACTCGGGGTTGTGGGTCGAGTCCGCGCCCTCGTTGCGGAAGTTGCGGTTGATCTCGAAGACCTTCTCGGCGCCGCCGACCACCAGCCGCTTGAGGTACAGCTCGGGGGCGATGCGCATGTAGAGGTCGATGTCGTACGCGTTGATGTGCGTCTTGAACGGACGCGCGTTGGCGCCGCCGTGCACCGGCTGCAGCATCGGGGTCTCGACCTCGATGTAGCCGCGGTCCTCGTAGGTGCGGCGGATCGAGCGGACGACCCTGCTGCGCAGGTGCAGGATCTCGCGGGCCTCGGGGTTGACGATCAGGTCCACGTAGCGCTGGCGGACCCGGGCCTCCGGGTCGGTCAGGCCCTTGTGCTTGTCCGGCAGCGGGCGCAGGCACTTGGCGGTGAGCTCCCAGCGGTCCACCATCACCGACAGCTCGCCGCGCTTGGAGGTGATCACCTCGCCCTCGACGCCGACCTGGTCGCCGAGGTCGATGTCGGACTTCCAGGCGGCCAGCCGCTCCGGGCCCAGCTTGTCCAGGGAGAACATCACCTGCAGGTCGCCGGTGCCGTCGCGCAGGGTGGCGAAGCAGAGCTTGCCGCCGGTGCGGGAGAGGATCACCCGGCCGGTGACGCCGGCCCGCTCGCCGGTCGCCGTGTCCGGCTCCAGGTCCGGGTGCTTGGCGCGCAGGTCGGCGATGGTGGTGGTCCGGGGGAATCCGACCGGGTACGGGTCGACACCGGCCGCCCGGAGCCGGTCGAGCTTCTCGCGCCGGACGCGCATCTGCTCGGGAAGGTCGTCGGTCGCGGGAAGAAGGCTCTGATCGCTCACCCCACAAGGGTAGCCAGCCACACACGGTGCTCCGCGACGGGATGACCGCGCAGGGACGGGGCGACCGCGCAGGGACGGGATGACCGCGAAGGGGGGACCGCGGGCGTGCGGTCCCCCCTCCGTGTCGCGACCCGAAGGGTCAGCCGTCGCGGCGGGCCCGGAGCCGGCGCGCGGTGATCAGGCCGGCCGCGCCGAGCACCACGGCCGCGGCTCCCGTCGCGGCCATCGGCAGGACGGCGGAGGAGCCGGTGCTGGCCAGGCTGCCGCCGGCCGCCTGGACGGTGGTGGAACCACCGCTGCCGGTGTAGGCAACGACGGGCGCGGGCGACGCGGAGTCGTGCAGCCCGGCCGGCGCGACGGTGGGCGTCATCGTGGGCGCCGGGGTGGTGGGCGTGCCGGTCGGGGTCTCGGTCGGGGTGCCGGTCGGCGTGGGCGTCGGCGTGCCGCCGGTGCCGGACGCGCCGCCCCGCAGGGAGACCGTGACCAGGTCGTTGGCCGGGTTGTGGTCCCACGGCATGACGGCGCTGGGGTGGCCCGGCTCGAAGCTGCTCTGCTCGTTCTGCAGCGAGACCGTCCCGGTCAGCTCCCCGGTGCCCTCGGGCAGCTTCAGGGTCAGCTTGTGGGCGACGGTGGCGCCGCTGGGCATGAAGCTGCTGCCGATGCCGTCGCAGGCGAACTTGTTCAGCGGCTTGTCGGACTTCTGGCCGAGGACGTAGTCGTCCGCCTTGCACGTGTCGGGGAGGCCGGTGACGGTGACGCCCTCGGGGAACTGCACGGTGACGTCGGGGGCGCCCTCGCCGCCGCTGCGGTCGTAGATCGAGCCCGGTCCCTTGTTGCCCATCCCGACGGTGAAGGTGCCGGTCGTGCCGGACGCGTCGGGAGCCCAGCTGCTGGTGGCCTCGAAGTCGGCGCCGTTGTCGGACACGACCTCCTGCTCGGTGTTGTAGCCGTTCACGTCCAGGCCGGCCGGGATGCCGGTGCCGGCGGTGTCCACCAGGGTGGCGGGCTTGCCGGTGCCGTGCTGGAAGGAGAGCCGCTTGCGCAGGTCAGCGCCGTCGTTGGCGTAGGCGTCCTCGGTGGGGAACACCGTGTAGCCGGCGACGTCGTAGAAGGCCTCCGAGCCGACGGTGATGTCGAGGCCGTCGAGCTTGACGGCCTGGCCGGGGGCGATCTCGCCGTCGATCGTGCAGATGGCGTGCGTGAGGGGCATCGGCGCGTCCTTGCCCCACGCGGTGCCCTTGTCGTAGGCGTACTCGCAGTTGGAGGGCCAGGTGTCGACCTTGAGGCCGGGCGTCAGGTTGACGTTGACGATCGCGCGCTTGGCGGGGAGGTCGCCGTGGTTGGCGAACTCCAGCGTCGCGGGCAGCTTGCCGCCGACCTTGACGCCCTCGTTCCGCGAGGGGGCCTTGGTGCGGAAGGTGGCCGCGCCGACGTCCACCCGGAAGTCCGCGGTGCCGGTCTGGGCCCCGGGGGCGCTGAGGGTGGCGTGGACCGTCCCGCTCGCGCCGGGCTTGACGCCGGGCAGGGCGCTCAGCCACAGGTTGTCGGTGATGTTGATCTTCTCGTAGTCCAGCCGGCCGACGTCGCAGGTGATGATCTTGCCCGCGGTGGTGCAGCGGCCCTTGGTGCTGAGCGAGGCCACGCCGTCGAGGCCGGAGACGTCGAGGGTGAGCTTGACGTTGTCGACGGGCCCGGTGCCGGTGCGGCCGACGTTCAGGAAGACGTTCTCGCCCCACTGGGGCTGTGGGGCGGGCGTGCTCGACAGCTGGTAGGAGCCGGCCACGAAGATCTTCAGCTGGTGGTCGGCGGCGTGCGCCGGCAGGGTGGCCGTGCCGACGGCCAGGGCGGCCACGACGGTGGCCGCACCCGCGCCGAGCGTCCGGCGCGTACGGGTCGAGTGCATGGGATCCCCCCGAATCGAAAGTCGTAACGCCGAAGATTACGGGCGCAATTACGGGCGGTCATTCGGGTCGATCCGGTGGCAATTCCGACAGGTCCGGACCGAATGACCTGCGGATCGGCCGGAAGGTTATGAAGATGTGATGAGCGATCAGCGGTGGAATCACGGGATTGTCGACACATGGACAGAGGGGGGACCGCGGGTGCGGTCCCCCCTCCGTGGCCGGTGGCTCAGTCGGTGCCCGTGCGGAGTTCGATCTCCTCCTCGACCGGCGGGGCGGGCCGGGCCGGGGGCTTGGGGCGGCGGCCGAAGAGCTCGGCGGGGGTGGGCATCCGGTGCGGGCGGGGCGGGGTCTTCGCGGCGGCGGGCTCGGCGGGCTGCTCCGGGCGGGAGTCGGTGCTGCTCATGGTGGTCCGTCCTCCTACGTGGGTGGGGTGACTGCTCGGGGGTGCGGCGGGGCTCGGCACGGCCACCAGGTGGCGCGGCTGGCCGGAGGTGAGGGCGAGGCGTTCGCGGACGGCGGCCTCGGCCAGCGCGTGGCAGCGCCCGGCCAGCCGGGACCGGCGGGCCCGTTCGCCGTGCCCGCAGGGCTGGCGGGTCAGCCCGCGCAGAGCGGTGAGGTCCTCGGGCCCGGGCAGGTACCCGTCGGTCACCGCCTCCTCCAGCCGAGCCAGGTAGCCGGGGGCGCTGCCCGGCAGGGCGGAGCGGTAGCGCCCGAGGTCGGCGAGGAGGAAGGCGCGCAGCCGGCCGCCCTCCTGGACGGCCTCGTCGATCGCCTCGGTGAGGCGCAGGGCGTCCTGGACGTCCTCCGCCCACAGTTCGGCGCCCGGCCCGGCGCGTGCCGTCCGGTCGGGCGCCTGGAGGTGGACGGGGACGGCGGGGTGCAGGGCTTGGGCGAGGGCTCGGCGCAGCACGCGGACTTCGTCGGCGCTGAAGGCCATGCCGCCGCGCGATCCGTGTGGCGTAGGCATGGGCTGACACTACGTGAGGAATATCCGATTTGTCGGTAACCTCGCGCCGAACCACCCACGGTCGGCCCGACGGGGGAGCGGGTCAGCTCGGGCGGTTGCGCTCCCACACCAGGCGCAAGCCGATCAGGGTCAGCCAGGGCTCGTGGACGTCGATCGTGGTGGCCTCGCCGAGGACCAGGGGGGCGAGGCCGCCGGTGGCGATCACCTGGACGTCGTCCGGGTCCTTGGCGAGCTCCCGGGCCATCCGGTCGACCAGACCGTCGACCTGGCCGGCGAAGCCGTAGAGGATGCCGGACTGCATGCCCTCCACGGTGTTCTTGCCGATCACGTTGCGCGGGCGGGCCAGCTCGATCTTGCGCAGCTGGGCGCCGCGGACGCCGAGCGCCTCGACGGAGATCTCGATGCCGGGGGCGATCGCGCCGCCGACGTAGTCGCCGCGGGCGTTGACCGCGTCGAAGGTGGTCGCGGTGCCGAAGTCGACCACGATGCACGGGCCGCCGTAGAGGTGGTTGGCGGCCAGCGCGTTGACGATCCGGTCGGCGCCGACCTCCTTGGGGTTGTCCATCAGGACGTGCACCCCGGTCTTCACGCCGGGCTCCACGATCACCGCGGGGACGTCGCCGTAGTAGCGGCGGGTCACCTCGCGGAGCTCGTGGAGCACGGCGGGAACGGACGAGCAGATCGCCAGGCCCTCCACCGCGGCCTCCCGGACCGCGGTGTGGCTGCCCATCAACCCCTGCAGCAGCACCGCCAGTTCATCGGCCGTGCGGCGCGGATCGGTGGAGATCCGCCAGTGTTCCACCACGTCCTCGCCGTCGAACAGGCCGAGTGTGGTCTGGGTGTTGCCGACGTCGATGGTGAGGAGCATGGGGCGCTTTCTGCGAGTCGGGACGAGTCTGCGTCTTGCCCTGACGGCTCAGGCGCGCAGGTCCAGGCCGATGTCCAGGATCGGCGAGGAGTGGGTGAGCGCGCCCACGGCCAGGTAGTCGACACCAGTCTGGGCGACCTCGCGCGCGTCGGCCAGGGTCAGTCCGCCGGAGGCCTCCAGCTTCGCCCGGCCGTCCACCAGCGCGACGGCCTCCTTCAGCTGGTCGACGGTGAAGTTGTCCAGCAGGATCAGGTCCGCCCCGGCCTCCAGGACCGGCGCGATCTGCTCCACGGAGTCCACCTCGACCTCGACCGGCAGCTCCGGGTACGCGGCCCGGACGGCCCGAAAGGCCTCGGCCACGCCGCCGGCCGCGACCACGTGGTTGTCCTTCACCAGGGCGGCGTCGGACAGCGCCATCCGGTGGTTGGCGCCGCCGCCGCAGCGCACCGCGAACTTCTCCAGCGCGCGCAGGCCCGGGGTGGTCTTGCGGGTGTCCCGGACCACCGCGCCGGTGCCCTCCAGGGCGTCCGCCCAGGCGCGGGTCGCGGTGGCGATGCCGGACAGGTGGCAGAGCAGGTTGAGCGCGCTGCGCTCGGCCGTCAGCAGGTCACGGGTGCGGGAGCGGACCGAGAGCAGCACCTGGCCGGCCTCCACCCGGTCGCCGTCCTCGACGTGCCGCTCGACCTCGAACTCCTCCTCGCAGATCAGCGAGACGACCGCCTCGGCGACCCGCAGACCGGCCACCACGCCGGCCTGACGGGCGGTGAAGTCGGCGGTGGCGACGGCGTCGGCGGGCACGGTGGCCACCGAGGTGACGTCCTCGCCGCCCGCCAGGTCCTCGGCCAGCGCCAGGGTGGCGATGTCCTCGACCTCGACCGGGTCCAGCCCGGCCTGCTCCAGCAGCTCGGCCAGCTGCGGGTCCAGGCCGGTCTCGTAGCCCTCGCCGTCCCCGCAGGCGCAGCCGTCGCCGCAGCCGCCCTGGTCGGCCAGGGGGAGTTCGTCGTGGGAGTGCGTCATGGTTCTACTGCTCCTCGGGAGTGCTGACGGGGTCGCCGGAGGCGGCGAGGGTGGTGATCAGGTGGCGCCGCCAGTGGGCGTCGTCCCGCTCGGGGAAGTCCTCGCGCCAGTGGCAGCCGCGGGTCTCCTCGCGCTGCGCGGCGGCCGCGACCAGCGCGGAGGCTACCAGCAGCAGGTTGGCGGCCTCCCAGGTCTCCACCCGGGGGTCGGCCGGCTTCTCCTCGGCGACGTGCGCGAACGCCTGCTCGGCGATCAGGGCCAGCCCGGCCGCGGTGTCGGCCATCGAGGCGGCCGAGCGCAGGATGCCCGCGCCGCGCGACATCAGCCGCTGGATCTCGGCCCGGGCCTCGGAGGGCGGCAGCGGCACCGGCCGTGCGGCCCGCGCCGCGGCGACGTCCACCGGGCGCTCGGGCAGCTCGCCGGCCGCGTGCAGCTGCGCCAGGTCGGCGGCGATCCGCTCGGCGAAGACCAAACCCTCCAGCAGCGAGTTGGAGGCCAGCCGGTTGGCGCCGTGCACGCCGGTGCAGGCGACCTCGCCGCAGGCGTACAGGCCGGGGACGCTGGTGCGCCCGTGCCGGTCGGTGCGGACACCGCCGGAGGCGAAGTGCGCGGCCGGGGCGATCGGGATCGGCTCGGTGACCGGGTCGATGCCGTGGGCGCGGCAGAAGGCGAGGATGGTCGGGAAGCGGTGCTCCCACATCTCGGCGCCGAAGTGCCGCCCGTCCAGGTACATGTGCTCGGCGCCCTGTTCCTGCATGCGCCGGGTGATGGCCTTGGCGACGATGTCGCGCGGGGCCAGTTCGGCCAGCTCGTGCTGCCCGACCATGAAGCGCACGCCGTCCGCGTCGACCAGGTGGGCGCCCTCGCCGCGGACCGCCTCGGACACCAGCGGCTGCTGGCCCTCGGCCTCCGGGCCCAGCCAGAGCACGGTGGGGTGGAACTGGACGAACTCCAGGTCGGCGACGGCGGCGCCGGCCCGCAGGGCCAGGGCCACGCCGTCGCCGGTGGAGACCGCCGGGTTGGTGGTGGCGGAGAAGACCTGGCCCATGCCGCCGGTGGCGAGCACCACCGCGCGGGCCCGGACGGCGCCGACGCCGTCGCGCTGGCCCTCGCCCATCACGTGCAGGGTCAGGCCGGCGGCGTGGCCCGCCGCGTCGGTCAGCAGGTCGAGGACGAGCGCGTGCTCGATCAGCTCGATGTCCGGGTCGGTGCGGACGGCGGCGACCAGGGCGCGCGAGATCTCGGCGCCGGTCGCGTCCCCGCCCGCGTGGACGATCCGGCGGCGGTGGTGGCCGCCCTCGCGGGTCAGCAGGATCTCGCCGTCCTCGCCCCGGTCGAACAGGGCGCCGGTGGCGATCAGCCGGCGGACGGCGTCCGGGCCCTCGGTGACCAGGGTGCGGACGGCCTCCTCGTCGCAGACGCCGGCGCCGGCCACCAGGGTGTCGTCCAGGTGCTGCTCGGGGGTGTCCCCCTCACCCAGGGCGGCCGCGACGCCGCCCTGGGCCCAGCGGGTCGAGCCCTCGTCCAGCATCGCCTTGGTGACCACCATGGCCCGCAGGCCGGCCTTGCGGACGTTGAGCGCGACGGTGAGGCCGGCGACCCCGGAACCGACCACGACCACGTCGGTGGTGGCGGTCCAGCCGGGGGCCGGCGCGGTGAGGCGATGGGTGACGGACATGGCTCAGTGGCTCCTTCAGCGCGTGGCCGGGGTGGCCGCGCCGTCGCCACCGTACGCGCCCCCGGCCTGGCGGCCGGGAGGTGCCCCCACGTCACCGCGGAGCAGTCCGGTGCCCTCCGGGGCGTCGGCCGGGTCGCCGCCCAGGCCGGTGATCCGGTTCCGCTCGTCCACGAAGACGACCTTCGGCTCGTAGCCCTTGGCCTCGGCCGTGTCCATCTGCCCGTAGGCGATGAGTATGACCAGGTCGCCCGGGTGGACCAGACGGGCGGCGGCTCCGTTGATGCCGATCACGCCGGTGCCGCGCGGGCCGGCGATGGTGTACGTCTCCAGCCGGGCGCCGTTGTTGATGTCGACGATGTGGACCAGCTCGCCGGGGAGCAGGTCGGCGGCGTCGAGCAGGTCCTCGTCCACCGTGACGGAACCGACGTAGTGCAGGTCGGCCTGGGTCACGGTGGCCCGGTGGATCTTGGACTTGAGCATGGTGCGGAGCATTGCGGGTCACGCCTCCTGTGAGTGCATGCCTGAAGGGGGTCTGGCTACCGGTTCGGCGAACCTTCGGCGGACTTTCAGCGAACGATGATGCGGACGTTGTCGATCAGGCGGGTCGAGCCCACCCTCGCGGCGACGGCCAGCACCGCCTCGCCCTGGAAGTCGTCCGCCGCCTCGGTGAAGTCGTGCGGGTCGATCAGGGCGAGGTAGTCCAGGGTGACACCCTCGGCGCCGTCCAGGACGGCCGAGGCGGCCTCGCGCACCGCCTTCGGGCCCTGCGCGGCGGCGTCGCGGCCGGCGAACAGGGCCTTGGACAGGACGAGGGCCCGGGTGCGCTCCTCCTCCGAGAGGTAGCGGTTGCGCGAGGACAGCGCCAGGCCGTCCTCCTCGCGCACGGTCGGCACGCCGACGATCTCGACGTCGAAGTCCAGGTCGGCGACCATCCGCTGGATGACCGCCAGCTGCTGGGCGTCCTTCTCGCCGAAGAAGGCGAAGTCCGGGTCGGTGATGTGCAGCAGCTTGGCGACCACGGTCAGCACGCCGTCGAAGTGCCCCGGGCGGGTGGCGCCCTCGAAGCGCTCGCCCATCGGGCCGGCCGCCAGGCGCACCTGCGGCTCGCCGTTCGGGTACACCTCCTCGACGGACGGCGCGAAGACCACGTCGGCGCCGTTCTCCTCGGCCAGCTTCACGTCCTCGTCGAGGCTGCGCGGGTAGCGCTCCAGGTCCTCGCCGGCGCCGAACTGCAGCGGGTTGACGAAGACCGTCACCGCGACCCGGCCCTCCCGGCCGACCTGCTTGCGGGCGGCCCGGATCAGCGCGGCGTGGCCCTCGTGCAGCGCGCCCATGGTCATCACGACGGCGTTGTCCACCGGCTGCTCGTCCGGCCAGAACGCGGCCTCGAAGTCGTCCACGGTGCGGGTGACGACGGCCCGGTGGACCTTCGGCGTCCGCTGGGGCTTGTTCGGCTGCTTGCCGCGTGCCATCAGTGATTCTCCTCGTTCAGTACGTCCAGCAGCGCCGCCGCCGACGCTTCGTCGATCGTCCCGTTGGCCAGCGCCCGCTGCGCGGTGGCGCGGGACATCGCGCGGTAGGCCGCCGGGATGTCGGGGGACACCGTACTGAGCTGCGCCAGGTGGCGCCGTACGGTGCCCGCGTCGCCCCGGGCGACCGGGCCGGTCAGGGCCGCGTCGCCGGAGCGCAGGGTGTTGTCCAGGGCCGCGCCCAGCAGCGGGCCGAGCAGCCGCCCGGGCTCGGCGACGCCGGCCGTGCGCAGCAGCTCCATCGCCTGGGCGACCAGGGTGACCAGGTGGTTCGCACCGTGCGCGAGGGCGGTGTGGTAGAGCGGGCGGACCTCCTCGGGCACCCACTCGGGCTCGCCGCCCATCTCCACCACCAGCGCCTCGGCGACCGGCCGCAGCTCCTCGGGGGCGGTCACGCCGAACGGGCAGCCGGCCAGCCGGGCCAGGTCCACCGAGGTGCCGGTGAAGGTCATCGCCGGGTGCAGGGCCAGCGGCAGCGCCCCGGCCCGGGTGGCGGGCTCCAGCACGGCGACGCCGTGGGCGCCGGAGGTGTGCACGACCAGCTGCCCGGGCCGGACGGCGCCGGTGGCGGCCAGCCCGGCCACCAGGTCGGCCAGCGCGTCGTCGGGGACGGTCAGCAGGACCAGGTCGGCGGCGGCCAGCACCTGCGGCGGGGTGACGATCCGCACCCCCGGCAGCAGCGCCTCGGCGCGGCGGCGGGAGACGGCGGACACCCCGGAGGCGGCGACCACGGTGTGCCCGGCGAGCTGCAGCGCGGCGCCCAGCGCGGGGCCGACCCGGCCGGTGCCCACCACGCCGACGGCGAGCCGGGCCGGGCGGTTGCCGGGATCGCCGGGGTCGCCGAGGCCGTCGGCGAGCGGGGCGAGGTCGCCGAAGTCCGCGAAATCGGAAGGACTCAACCTTTGTCCCTGATCATCCGTTCCAGTCCACCTGCGGGTACCGGACGTACCGCCCCAGTGTACGGGCGCGTCAGTCGGTCGCCCCGGCCCGGAGAGGGTCCGTGGCCCCGGCCGGGAGACGTCAGTCGGTCGTCCCGGCCCGGATCAGCCCGGCCTCGTACGCCAGCACCACGGCCTGGACCCGGTCGCGCAGGCTGAGCTTGGCCAGGATCCGGCCGACGTGGGTCTTCACGGTCGCTTCGGAGAGCACCAGCCGGGCCGCGATCTCGCCGTTCGACAGGCCCTGGGCGACCAGCAGGAACACCTCCCGCTCGCGCTCGGTCAGCGGGTCGAGGACGTTCGAACCGGGCGCGCTCTGCGGGGTGGGCAGCACCTCGGCGAAGCGGTCGATCATCCGGCGGGTGGTGGTCGGGGCGACCACCGCGTCCCCGCCGTGCACCGCGCGGATCGCGGCCACCAGCTCGGTCGGCGGGACGTCCTTGAGCAGGAAGCCGCTGGCACCGGCCTTGAGCGCGGCGAAGGCGTACTCGTCCAGGTCGAAGGTGGTGAGGATGAGCACGTGCGGGGCGCCCGGCAGCGGGCTGCCGTCCTCGGCCAGGCAGATCCGCCGCGTCGCCTGCACGCCGTCCAGGCGCGGCATCCGGACGTCCATCAGGATCACGTCCACCTCGGTGTGCCGCAGCCGCTCCAGGGCCTGCGCGCCGTCGCCCGCCTCGGCGGCGATCTCGATGTCGCCCTGTGACTGCAGGATCATCCGGAAGCCGGTGCGCAGCAGTTCCTGGTCGTCGACGAGCATCACGCGGATGGTCAAGGTGGCTCCTAAGGGGGCGGAAGTGCGCGGAGGGTCAGTGTGCGGCCTTGAGCGGCAGGACGGCGCGGATCCGGAAGCCGCCGCCGGGGCGGGGGCCCACGTCCAGGCGTCCGCTGACCATGCCGACCCGCTCGCGCATGCCGATCAGGCCGTGGCCCAGGCCGTCCGTGCCGCCGGCGGCCAGCTGCTCGTCGGTGCTGCCCCGCCCGTCGTCCTCCACCAGGACGGCCAGCTCGCGCTCGCCGAAGTCGACCGCGACCCGGGCGTGCACGTCCGGGCCGCCGTGCTTGCGGACGTTGGTGAGCGCCTCCTGGACGATCCGGTAGACGGTCAGCTCGACGCCGCGCGGCAGCTCGCGCGGGTGCCCGGAGGTCGCGTAGTCCACCTGCAGCCCCGCCGTGCGGACCTGCTCCAGCAGCTCCGGCAGCTCCTCGACGCCCGGCTGCGGCACGTACTCCTCGACGGTGGTGTCGGAGGTGCGCAGCACACCGAGCAGGCGGCGCATCTCGACCAGCGCCTGGCGGCCGGTGGAGGCGATCGTGCCGAGCGCCTCCTTCGCCTGCTGCGGGGAGTTGTCGAGCACGTACGCGGCGCCGTCGGCCTGGACGATCATCACCGAGACGTTGTGCGCGACCACGTCGTGCAGTTCGCGGGCGATCCGGGCCCGCTCGGCGGCGACCGCGACCTTCGCCTGGGCGTCCCGCTCGCGCTCCAGCCGGGCCGCGCGGTCCTCCAGCTCGGTCAGGTAGGCGCGGCGCACCCTGGTCAGCCGGCCCCAGGCCCAGCAGAGGATGAACGGCGTGCTCATCAGCAGCATGAGCGCCGCCGCCTCGCCGATGCCGTACCCGCGGGAGACGTAGTGGTCGCCGCTCTCGCGGACCGTCTTCATCGGGTGCAGCTGCCAGAACACCAGCGGCCCGGCGGCCAGCCCGGCGGTCAGCGCCAGCCGGGAGGTCCACTTCTGGCCGAAGGCGGCGCCGGTGTAGGCGAACACCAGGTAGGCGATCGAGGAGCCGGCCGGTTCGATGTCGGCGAGCACCTGGCTGACGCCCAGGCCGACGGCGGCGGCCACGGTGACGTCGGGGTGGCGGCGCCGGAAGACCATCAGCGCGGGCAGCAGCAGCGCGACCAGGACGCCCGCGTTGAACTGCCAGTCGTCGTCGGGGAAGCTCTGGTTCGGCAGCAGGCCGAGGAACAGCACCATCGCCGCCCAGGCGGCGTCGACCACCATGGGGTGACGGCGGAGCCAGGCGTTGAGTCGATGCACGTGTCCAGCGTAGGCAGTCGCTCCGCGTGTCCAGGTCCGCCGGTAGGGCGATCCGTTCTACTCCGTAGGTCGGAGAAGCCCCGGCCCCGATGGGGAGGGTCGGCTCGTTCCGAGGAGAGGGCCGACCGGCTCCGAGGGGGTCGGCCGGTTCCGGGGGGAGGGTCCGCCGTTTCCGGTGCCCGCCGCCCGGTAGCGTCGGGCCCCATGACTTGGATGCGGTGGGCGCCCGCCATGGAACAGGCCCTGTACGACCCCGACCGGGGCTTCTACCGCCGCCCGGAGGGCCCCGCCGGCCACTTCCGCACCTCCGTGCACGCCTCCCCCGGGTTCGCCCGTGCGGTGGCCCGGCTGCTGCTGGAGGTTGACGAATCCCTCGGTCGCCCGGAGGAGCTGGCCCTGGTCGACGTCGGGGCCGGGCGGGGGGAACTGCTCACCGGCGTCCTCGCCGAGCTGCCCGACCGGGTGCTGGCGCGGCTGCGCCCGTACGGCGTGGAGATCGCCGACCGGCCGGCCGCACTGCCGTCCACAGTCCTGTGGACGGACGAACTGCCGCGCGGCCTGACCGGGCTGCTGTTCGCCAACGAATGGCTGGACAACGTGCCGCTGGACGCCGGCGAGGTCGACGAGGACGGGGTGCTGCGCTACGTCGAGGTGGACACCGCGACCGGCCGGCAGCGCCTCGGTGGACCGGTCTCGGCGGCCGACGCGGCCTGGGCCGAACGCTGGTGGCCGGTCGCGGAGCCCGGGGAAGCGGTCGAGTTCGGCGGCCCCCGGGACGCCGCCTGGGCCCGGGCCGTCGCCGGGCTGGAACGCGGCCTGGCCGTCGCCGTCGACTACGGGCACACCGCCGGCCGCCGGCCCCCCTTCGGCACGTACACCGGCTTCCGGGACGGCCGTGAAGTCCCCCCGGTGCCGGACGGCACCTGCGACGTCACCGCGCACGTCGCGCTGGACTCCGCCGCCGTCCCCGGTCTCCACAGCCTGTGGACGACCCAGCGGGAGGCGCTGCGCGCGCTCGGCGTGACCGGCGGGCGACCGCCGCTCACCCTCGCCTCCTCCGACCCGGCGGGCTACCTGCGGGCGCTGAGCGGCGCCGGCGAGGCCGCCGAACTGACCGACCCGAGCGGGCTGGGCGGCTTCGGCTGGCTCGTGCAGAGCGTCCGCATGCCGGTACCGGACAGCCTGGAACGGCTGCCGGGATGGCAGACTCTGGGGTCATGAGGGAGACCACGGTCGGCATCGGGGCAGGGGCCGAGAACTTCACCGGCGAGGCGGGCACCACCGACATGGTGCTCAACATCGGCCCGCAGCACCCGGCCACCCACGGTGTACTGCGGCTTCGCCTGCTGCTCGACGGCGAGCGCATCATCACCGCCGAGCCGGTGATCGGCTACATGCACCGGGGCGCGGAGAAGCTGTTCGAGGCCCGTGACTACCGGCAGATCATCATGCTGGCCAACCGGCACGACTGGCTCTCCGCCTTCTCCAACGAACTCGGCGTCGTCCTCGCCGTCGAGCGCATGCTCGGCATGGAGGTCCCCGAGCGGGCCGTGTGGATCCGCACCCTGCTCGCCGAACTCAACCGGGTGCTCAACCACCTGATGTTCCTCGGCTCGTACCCGCTCGAACTCGGCGGCATCACCCCGGTCTTCCACGCCTTCAACGGCCGCGAAGACCTCCAGCACGTCCTGGAGGAAGCCTCCGGCGGCCGGATGCACTACATGTTCAACCGGGTCGGCGGCCTCAAGGAGGACCTGCCGGCCGGCTGGCTCGGCCGGGTCCGCACCGCCGTCGCCACCGTCCGCGGGCAACTGCCCGTCTTCGAGGACCTCGTCCTCGGCAACGAGATCTTCCGCGCCCGCACCGCCGGCGTCGGCGTCCTCACCCGCGCCCAGGCCGAGGCGTACGGCGTCAGCGGCCCCATCGCCCGGGCCAGCGGCCTCGACCTCGACCTGCGCCGCGACGAGCCCTACCTCGCGTACGGCTCCGACGAACTGCGGCAGGTCCTCACCGTCGTCACCCGCGAGGAGGGCGACTGCCTCGCCCGCTTCGAATGCCTGCTGGAGCAGACGGCCAACTCGCTCGACCTCGCCGACGCCTGCCTCGACAAGCTCGCCACCCTGCCGCCCGGGCCCGTCAACCAGCGGCTGCCCAAGGTGCTCAAGGCACCCGAGGGCAGCACCTACGCCTGGACCGAGAACCCGCTCGGGATCAACGGGTACTACCTGGTCTCGCGCGGCGACAAGACGCCCTGGCGGCTCAAGCTGCGCTCGGCGTCCTACAACAACGTGCAGGCGCTGACCGAGCTGCTGCCGGGGACGCTGGTCGCGGACATGGTGGCGATCCTGGGGTCGATGTTCTTCGTGGTGGGGGACATCGACAAGTAGGGCGGGGCTCCGGGGAGGGCGGCAGTCCGGGGGAGGTCGGGGCCGCTCAGCTCTTCTTGTGGGCCTTGGGCTTCTTGGCCGGGTCCGTCTTGTCGGCCGGGTTCGTCTTCTTGGCCGGGTTCGTCTTCTTGGCGGGGTCGGCCTTCTTGGCGGGGTCGGCCGGGTGCGGGGCCACCTTGCGGTCGCCCTTGGTGGCGATCCGCTCCTCGCAGAGCCGGGCCAGTACGTCGTACGCCGCCTTGCCCATCAGCTCGGTGAGCTCGGGGCGGTAGCTGACGTACACCGGCTCGGCGCCCTGGTGGGCCGCCGGGGCGCCGGTGCACCACCAGTGCAGGTCGTGGCCGCCCGGGCCCCAGCCGCGGCGGTCGTACTCGCCGATCGAGACCTGCAGGTAGCGGGTGTCGTCCGGGCGGTCGATCCAGTCGTAGGTACGGCGGATCGGCAGCTGCCAGCAGACGTCCGGCTTGGTCTCCAGCGGCTCGCGGCCCTCCTTGAGGGCGAGCGCGTGCAGGGCGCAGCCGGCGCCGCCGGCGAAACCGGGGCTGTTCACGAAGATGCAGGCGCCGTTGACCCGGCGGGTCTGGCGATCGCCGTCCTCGTCCAGCATGGTGATGCCGCGGGCGGGAGCGGCCTTGCCGGGGGTGCCGTTTCCGGAGGTGCCTTCGCCGGAGGTGGCGACGTCGGAGATGATCCGGCCCTTGGCGTCGGTGCCCTCCGCGAAGTTCTCCCACAGCTCGGGCGTCAGCCGCGCCGCGTGCCCCACGACGCGCTTCTCGTCGTCCTCGTCCGAGTAGTGCGCGCCCAGCGTGCAGCAGCCGTCCGACTCGCCCCGGCCCTCACGGATGCCGTGGCAGCCCTGGCCGAAGACGCAGGACCAGCGGGAGGTCAGCCAGGTGAGGTCGCAGCGGAAGACCTGCTCCTCGTCGGCGGGGTCGGCGAACTCGACCCAGGCGCGCGGGAAGTCGAGCGGGACCTCGTCGCGCGGGATCTCGCGGCGCAGGGTCGGCATCGCGAGGTCGACGGGGGCGGGGGAGGCCTCGGGCTTCGCCTTGGCCTTCTTCTTGGACGTTTCAGCTGGTGCCACCCGGCAAGGGTAGAGCTTTCGCGGGGGTGATGGCGGGGCTGTGGTGTGTGGCGGGGGTGCGTGTGGTGCTGGGGGTGGTGCTCGACGTGGAGATCGGTCTCGGCCTCGGGCTCGGCGTCGGGTACGGTGCGGCGCTCGGTGTCGGGCTCGGCGTCGGGTACGGTGCGGCGCTCGGTGTCGGGCTCGGTGCGGGTGAAGGCGGGGTGAAGAGGTCCGTCGGGCGCTGCGGGCGGGCCCCGGAGCGTGCCTAGGATGGCGGCCGGTCCGCTACGGGAGGTACGGGGATGGCAGGCGGCAGCACCGGGGCGTCCGACCGCGCGAGTGGGACGTTCGTCCTCAAGCCGTGGGAACTGCACGGCGAGGGGCGGGAGTTCGAGAAGCTCGGGGGCGAGCTGGCGAAGGCCGTCACCGCCCTGGAGCAGGATCTCACCGCGCTCGGCGCCCCCTGGGGCGCGGACCAGCCGGGCAGTGGCTTCGCCGCCGCGTACGGTCCGGCGTACGGCGAACTCGTCGGCGGGCTGCGGGGGTTGGCCGGGCGGGTCGGGAAGGTCGGGGCCGGGCTGCACGCGATGGCCGAGCGCACGACGGACGCGGACAGCTCGGCGGCGACCGGGTTCGGGGCCGGGGCTGGGCCTGAATCGGGGCCGGGGCCGGGGCCGGGGGCAACCCCGGGGGCGGCGACCGTCGTCCCCAAGGACATGTCGGTCTGACGGACCCGGCTCGAAGGGGGAAGGCGCGTGTCCCGGAAACTGCCCGAGGAACTGGTCCCGGTGCTGGCCAGGACCGGCCACCAGTGGCCGCAGGCCGACGAGGAGGGCCTGCGCAAGGCCGCCGGGGTCTGGCGCGAGTTCGGCACGGAGGCCGACCGCCTCACCCGCCGCTGCGGCGAATCCGTCCACCGCGTCACCGCCGACAACTCCGGGCACGCGGTCGAGGCCTTCGGTGCGTACTGGCAGGCCTTCAGCGGGGGCGGCAAGGGGCACCTGGACGACACGCACACCGCGGTCGGGCTGGTCGCCGGGGCCTTCGACACGGCCGCGCGGGCCGTGGACACCTGCAAGGCCGAGATCGTCGCGACGCTGCAGCAGCTTGCCGCCGACCTCCGGCAGGCCGAGGAGCAGGCCGCCAAGGCCAAGGAGGCGGCGGGCAAGGTCGCCGACCGGGTGGCGGCGGAGGACGGTGGCTCGGGTTCGGGTTCGGGTTCGGGCTCGGGAGCCGGGTCGGGAGCGGGTGCGGGTTCGGGCTCGGGAGCCGGTTCGGGGCCGAGTGGGGTGGTCGGTGGGCTGGAGAAGGCCGTCGGCGGCCTCGCGGCCGAGGTGAAGAACGCCGCCACCGCGCAGGTCGCCGAAGGCGTGGCGGCCGTCGCCGTCGAGGCCGCCGCGCTGAAGATCGGCGGGCTGCTCGCCGAACTCGGCCGCAGCATGAAGGACGCCCTCGCCACCGCGCTCAAGGAGCCGGCCGCCGTCGCCCTGCTCCGGCTCGGCACCGCGCCGGGGACGGGCATCACCACCGCCTCGTACCGCACCGGCGCCTTCGACCCGACCGCCGCCGGACTGCCCGCCGCCCTCCGCGAACCGGGTGTGCTCGGCGCGGACGGCGCCGGGCTGGTGCTGCTCACGGGGAAGGACGGCAAGCCGCTGGTCGGCGTGCCCGGGCTCACCGTCAAGCTCGACGAGCACGGGCAGCCCGTCCTCGGCCAGGACGGCCGGCCGGTCATCCTCCGTGCCGACGGCAGCCAGGTGGCCGACGCGTCCGGACTGCTGGTCGTGCCGGGGCCGGACGGCAAACCGGTCGTGGGGGTGGCCGACCTCGCCGTCCGGCTGGACGAGCACGGGCAGCCGGTGCTCACCGGCTCGGACGGCAGGGATCTCCGCGGACTGCCGCTCGCCGGGCTGCCGGCGGGTGACGGGCCGGCCGGCGGGCGAGCGGCCGGTGCCGAGGGCGCCCCGGGGAAGCAGGACCCGACGGGGCCCGGCGGGCTGACCGTGGCCTCGGCCGTCGTGGCGGACCCGGGTTCGGTCGTGGGCGGGGTTGCGGGTGGGGCGGACACCGTCGGCGCGGTGCCCTCGGGGTCCTCGTACGCGACCGGGGGCTGGCAGGGGCAACACCGGGCGGCGGCCGGTGGCGACTGGACACCGCCGTCGCGGGACGACGGGGCGTCCGCGCGGTCCGTCGCCGCGCCGGTTCGCCAGGGCGGTGGGTCGGCGGGCTGGTCGGACGGGGACTACCCGCTCCAGGCGCCTGCGGCCCCGGCCCCGGCCCCGGCGCACGGCGGGGGTGGCGGCGGGGGCGGTACGCCGGTGACCCTACGGACGGACTCGGTGACCGCGCCTGCACCCGCCGCGCCGTCCGTGTCATCCGGCCCTGCCGCCGGCTCCTGGTCCAACGGCTCCTGGTCCAACGGCTCCTCGTACGGGCCCGGGCCGGATGTGCTGGTGGTCCGGCCGGTTGGGACGCCGGTGTACGGGGGCGGGTACCCGGCGGTCGGCACGGTCGGCACCGTCGGCGCCGTCGGACCCGGCCCGCTCGCGGTCGGGGGCGTGGGGGGCGTCGTGGGCGGCGGGGCCGCGCACGGTGCGGCGCCGTTCGGCAGCGGTGTCGGGGCGGGCGCGCCCGGCGGCACCGTGGGCGGCGGCACCGTGGGCGGTGGTGTCGTCGGCGGTGGGTCGCAGCCCGGCGTCGAACCCAGGCCCGGGACGGCCGTACCCCGCACCCCGGCCGCTGCCGCGCCGCAGCCCGTCACCGGCCCGCCGTCCGCCCAGGCCGTACCGCCGGCACCGGCCGCACCGCCGATCGTCGGCACCACACCGGTGATCGGCCGACCCGAGCCGCACCCCGGGGACGCCCGACGCCGGGACACCGCCCCGACCGTCGCCGACCCCACCCTCGCCTGGGGCGCCGTCCCGGTCGCGACCGCGCACGCGATGGCCCTCCAACTCGCCCTGCGCGCCCGGCGCGGCGGCCACCCGGACGACCCGGGCGCCCGACTGCGCAGCATCACCGACAGCCGCCCGTACGGCCTGCCGGGTGGGCTCGCCCCGGTCGACCCGCAGCACCAGGCCGAACTCGAACGCCGCGCACCCCGCGACGAGGACGGTCTGCCCGCCCGGTACCCCGACCCGGCGGTCGGCGGCTGGACGGAGGCCGTCAACGACGGCGGCCACCGCGAACCGGGGCGGGCCAACAACAGCCTGGAGATCGCCCTGTCCGCCGTCGAGTGCTACGCCGGCCGCCCCACCTGCGCGGCCCCGCGCATCCCGACCGAGGGCGACGCCGGAGAACGCGGCGGCCGCGACCGAGCCGAACGCGAACTCGGCGCCCCCTTCCGCGACCTGGGCGACGGCGGCCAGGCCTTCGACCGCCTCGCCGACGACCTGCGCCGGGCCGGCCACGGCGCCCAGGCCGTCCTCCTCACCCGCGACAGCTTCGGCCGCCCCCACGCCTGGAACGCCGTCAACCACCAGGACACCGTCACCTACCTCGACCACCAACTCGCCCGCCGGAGCCCCACCCCCCTCCACCCCGCCACCCACGGCCTCTGGGCCATCGCCCTCACCCCCGAAGGCCACCCCCTCGACCTCGCCCCCACCGCCTGAACCCCTGGGGGCCGGGACCGCTGCGTAGGAAGTCGGCTGGGCCGACTTCCTACGCAGCGGCCGGAGGCGGTGGGGCCTGGGGAGAAATATGTAGACCGAGCTTCATATTCGTTCCCGCGCCAAGGCGAGACCCGCACGCGAAAAGTCGGCCCCGCCGACTTCCTGTGCGTGGTCCGGCTGGGCGTTCAGTGAATTATGTAGACCGACCGTCATATTCGGTTGGGGGGTGTGCACGAGAAGTCGGCTGGGTCGACTTCCTGTGCAGCTCATGGAGGGTCGGAGGCTTAGGGGAAATATGTAGACCGAGCGTCATATTCCTTCGGGGTGCCTGGGTGAGAGCGCGCACGAAAAGTCGGCCCGGCCGACTTCTTGCGCGTGGTTCGGTTGAGGTAACCGGCGAGTATGTAGACCGAGCGCCATATTTTCCTCCGTGGCCGGCCGTGAAGGGGTTCCTGCACGAAAAGTCGGCCCGGCCGACTTTCTGTGCTCGGAGGGATCGGGTGGCGCTTTGATGGATAGGTAGACCGGTCTACATATTCGGCCGGCCCTTGGGGGCCTGGTGGCGCGGAACAGGAAGTCGATGAGGCCGACTTCCTGTTCCGGCGAGTGGTGATGTAGACCGACCGCCATATTCCGCTGCGTGGGGGTGGGCAGGGGGTGCGCCTAGCGGGGGCGTAGGGTCGCGGCGCGGGTGGGGGCCGGGTGTCGGGGGTTGTGGACGGGGATGGGGTGGTCGGGTGATCTCGCGGGCGCAGGCGGTGGAGGCAGGGCACCGGTGGATCAACGGGGATTTGCCGCAGGGGGCCGGTGCGGCGCTGCGGCGGGTGGTCGCGCACGAGTTCGAGCTCGGCTGGGTCGTGTGGGCGGAGCCCCCGCCCGTGGAGGTGGATCCGCGGACGGGGGAGCGGCGGGCGCCCGAGGACGTGGGTGCGGCCTGTGCCGTGGTGGACCGGGAGAACGGGCGGTTCACCGTGTGGCCCTCCGCGCCGGTGGACGAAGTGGTAGGCCTGTACCGGGACTTCGTCGGTGCCGGCGGCTACGACCCGACCGTTCCCGCGGCGACCGGTCGGGGCGCCAGGGCCGAGCTGACGTACCGGGACGGTGCGGGCGAGCAGCGGTCGCTGGCGCTGCGCTCGGCGGCGGGTCTGCCGCACCCGGCGTTGCGCGGCTGGTGGTGGCTGCGTGAGCAGGGCGTCGCGGCCGAGGACGTGCTGGCCGTCCGGACCGACCTGCGCATGAGCGCTCTGCCCGGCGGCTACTGGGCCCACGCCCTGGCGGCCGAACTGCCGTACGCCCGGATCGACTTCGGCCTTCCCTACGGTCCGCGCTTCGACCATCGCGCCACCGCCGTACGGGCCCTGCCCGCACCGCCCGACGGGCCGGTCCGCAACCGCGTGCCCTTCCCCCGCCCGGCGCGCAGCGGCCCGTACGAACCCGACGCGGTGCCCGACGCGGTGCTCGCCGCGCGGCTCGTGGAGCGGTTCGGCCCGGCGGGCGTGCAGCGCTTCGACCCGGTGGACGTCGCCCAGGCCGAACTGCCCGGGGAGGCCGCCGCGTTGCTGCTGACGGTGGGCGTGCCGACGGCCGTGCCCGGGTTCTTCGCACTGCACCACCCCGGCCCCGGGGCGATCGCGGACGGCAGCCGCCCCGACACCGTGCTGCCGCCGCTGGCCGCGCACCTGGCCGCACTCGGCCGCGGCACCCGGGCGGCCGAGCGCGAGCGCCAGGCGCTCGCCGGCCTGTTGCTGCTGGGGACGGACGGTTGGGCGCTGATGGCGCTCGACACCGTGGAGGGCACGGTCCGGGCGGTGGACCCGGACTACGCGACCGCCCGCCACTGCAACGCGGACCTGCGGGCCTTCGTCCGCTGCCTGGAGGTCTTCGCCGGCTGGTGGCCGACCCTGCGCGGGCTCGGCCCGGTGGCCGCGGGCGAGGCCGTGGACACCTTGCAGCGGGCTCTCGCGGAGGTGGACGGAACGGTCTTCGCCGACCCCGAGAACTGGTGGGCCGTCATCGTGGAGCAGCTGTGGGACGGCCTGCTGTGACGGAACACCGGGGAACCTGAGGCCGTCGAGGGGCTGTCGGGTCCATCGCACGCCCCGGACACCGCGCACGCCCCGGAGGCGCCGGTGGTGATCGACCACCGTCCCACGCCGCGCAACGCCCCTGAGAACACCGTGGGCCTCCTTCGCGGCCGCCCTTGACCAGGGCACCGACTGGCTGGAGACCGACGTGCAGACCACCCGGCACGCCGACGGTCTGATCACCGGCCCCCGGGTCGGGCCTGCCGTCGGGCGGACGCCGACTGCCTGACGGAGCGCCGGGACGGCCCCCGCGCGGCCACTGGCGGCACGACCTGCGACGGGTGGCCGGACCAGCGCGAATACCGTCCCGACCCGCCTCGCCCCTACCCGGATCGCGTAGCGTGGAGAGTTATGCGACTCGGTGTGCTCGACGTAGGTTCCAACACGGTCCACTTCCTCGTGGTGGACGCCCATCCGGGCGCTGCCCCGCTGCCCGCGTACTCGCACAAGGCCGAACTGCGCCTGGCCGAGCTGCTGGACGAGGACGGCGCGATAAGCGGGCCCGGCGTCGAGCGACTGGTCGGCCACATCGCCTCCTCGCTGCGGGTCGCCGAGGACAAGGGCGTCGTCGACATCCTGCCGTTCGCCACCTCCGCCGTGCGCGAGGCCGCCAACGGCGAGGAGGTGCTGCGCCGGGTGGCCGCCGAGACGGGCGTCGAGCTGCGGGTGCTGTCCGGGCAGGACGAGGCGCGGCTCACCTTCCTCGCCGTCCGCCGCTGGTTCGGCTGGTCCTCGGGCCGGCTGCTCAACCTGGACATCGGCGGCGGCTCGCTGGAGATCGCCTGCGGCCTGGACGAGCAGCCGGACGTCGCCTGTTCGCTGCCGCTGGGCGCCGGGCGGCTGACCGCGCGCTGGCTGCCCGGGGACGTCGCCGACCCGGACGGGCTGCGCGAGCTGAGACGCCACATCCGGGCCGAGATGGCCACCGTGGTCGGCGAGATCTCGCGGCTCGGGCCGCCGCAGCACGCGGTCGCCACCTCCAAGACCTTCAAGCAGCTGGCCCGGATGACCGGCGCCGCCCCCGCCGACGCCGGCCCGTACGCCGACCGTCGGCTCACCCGCAGCGGGCTGGCCGCCTGGCTGCCACGGCTGTCCACGATGACCGTCGCCGAGCGCGCGCAGATCCCCGGCGTCTCCGAGGGCCGCGCCAAGCAGCTGCTGGCCGGCGCGCTGGTCGCCGACGCCGCGATGGACCTGTTCGGCCTGGACGAGTTGGACGTCTGCCCGTGGGCGCTGCGCGAGGGCATCATCCTGCGCCGCCTGGACGCCATGGACAGCCCCGCGGACCGGCGCCGACCGGCCCTCACCCCGTAGGACGAGGCCGAGGCGGCGCCGGGGCGGTACCGGGCGAGGCCGGGGCGGTGTCAGGACGGCGTCAGGACGGCGTCCCGTTCGGCCCGCGCTCCGCTTACGCTGTCTCCCGTGGTGCAACCAGCGGGCGAGGACGGAACGCGGGAGGGCCGCGCTCCCGGGGACGGGCAGCCGCGGTCGGACAGTCCGCGCCGCCGCCTCGGCAAGGCGGTCAAGGGCGCCACCGCCGCGCAGGCCGCCAAGGCCGCCAAGGCCGTCCAGGCGGCCCAGCGCACCGCGAAGAAGGCCTCGGCGAAGAAGGCCACCGCGAAGCAGACCCCCACGAAGCCCACCGCGAAGCAGACCCCCACGAAGCCCACCGCGAAGCAGACCCCCACGCAGCACACCACCACGCAGCACACCGCGAAGTCCACCACGAAGCAGAGCACCCCCACCAAGAACCCGGCGCCGAACCCCGCGACGGAACCAGCCGCGACCAAGCGCCCCGCCCCCCGCCGGGCCGCCGCCAAGGCCGCGCCCGCCGCGCCGAAGGAGACCCGCACCGCCCGGGCCGCCGGCGCGGCCAAGGCCGCCGTCCAGTCGGTCCGCTCGGTCAAGGCCGCCCGCCGGGAGGCCGCTCGCCCGCCGCTGCTGCGCACCACCGATCGCCTGGTGCTGCCCCCGCACCCGACCCTGCACATCCCCGACACCAAGGTGGTCCTGTCGACCGCCTCCGTGTACCCGGCGAGCACCGCGGTCGCCTTCGAGCTGGCCGCCAAGCTCGGCTACGACGGGGTGGAGGTGATGGTCTGGAACGACCCGGTCAGCCAGGACGTCGACGCCCTGCGCCGGCTCTCCGACGCCCACCGGATGCCGATCCTGGCCGTGCACGCGCCGTGTCTGCTGATCACCCAGCGGGTGTGGACCACCGACCCGTGGACCAAGCTGGTCCGGGCCCGGGCGGCGGCCGAGAAGCTCGGCGCGAGCGCCGTCGTCGTCCACCCGCCGTTCCGCTGGCAGCGCCAGTACGCCCGGGACTTCGTGGCGGGCATCAACCGGATGGCGGGCGAGACCGACGTCCGCTTCGCCGTCGAGAACATGTACCCGTGGCGCTACCGCGACCGCGAGGTGCTGGCGTACTCGCCCGGCTGGGACGTCACGGACGAGGAGTACCGGCACTTCACCATCGACCTGTCGCACGTCGCGACGTCCCGGATCGACACCTTCGCCATGGTCGAGCGGATGGGGGACCGGCTCGCCCACGTCCACCTGGCCGACGGCAGCGGCTCCGGCAAGGACGAGCACCTGATCCCGGGCCGCGGCAAGCAGCCCTGTGCCGAGCTGCTGGAACACCTCGCCCGCACCGGTTTCGACGGCCACGTGGTGCTGGAGGTCAACACCCGCCGGTCCGCGTCCCCCGCCGAACGCGAGGCCGATCTGGCCGAGGCCCTGGCCTTCACCCGCTTGCACCTCGCCACCGCCTCGCGCGTACGCTGAGCGCTGGCCCACCGGGGCGCCCGACCCACCGGGGCCGCCTGGCCCACGGGGGCGCGAACTTCCGTACGGAGGGGGAGCGGTGACGAACGACCGGCTTTTCAGCGAGCTCGGCAACTTCCGTGAACTGGCCCAGAGCTTCGGCGCGGTGGCCGCCGAGTACGACCGTGCCCGCCCGAGCTACCCGAACGAGCTGTTCGACGAGCTGGAGCGGCTGTGGGGCCGCGGTCTCAAGGGGGCCCGGGTCCTGGACGTCGGCGCCGGCACCGGCATCGCGACCCGGCTGCTGGCCGCCCGCGGCGCGGACGTGATCGCCGTCGAGCCGTACGCCGGGATGGCCGCCCAGTTCCTGGCCGCCTCCCCGTCGCTCCCGCTGGTCCGCGGCAACGGCGACGACCTGCCCTTCCACGACGGCTCCGCCGACCTGATCGGCTACGCCCAGGCCTTCCACTGGACCCGCCCCGAGCACTCCGTCCCGGAGGCGATCCGGGTGCTGCGGCCGGGCGGCGCGCTCGCCACCTGGTGGAACGTGCACGACGAGACCGTGCCCTGGGTCCGGGCCCGGGTCGAGCGGCTGACCGCGGCGCTGCCCGACCGCTACCACGGGTACGGCCGGATCACCGAGCACACCGGCCACTTCGCCCCGGCCGGGCTGGCGGTCGGGCGCGCCCGGCTGCGCTGGGAGCGGCGGGCCGGCGTCGAGCACGTGCTCACCGACCTCACCTCCCGCTCCTTCATGGCCTCGCTGACCCCCGAGGAGCGTGCCCCGATCCTGGCCGGCGAACGGGACGCCCTGCTCGCCGAGTTCCCGGACGGCGTCGTGGTCGAGCCCTTCACCCTGGACCTCACCGTGGCCGTCAAGCCCGGCTGACCCCCACAGCCTCGGAGGGCCCGCCCGCCTGACCGCATCGCGGACGGCCGGTCCGCCGCCTGGACGGCGGGCGTAGGCTCGTAGCCACAGCGGCCCCCGCACCCTCCCACCAGCGGGGCGCCCGCGAGAGCCCCGAAGGAGTGGAGCACAGTGCCCGAGCTGAGGTCCCGTACGGTCACCCACGGTCGCAACATGGCAGGCGCCCGGGCGCTTCTCCGGGCCGCCGGCGTAGCCCGCGAGGACTTCGGCAAGCCGATCATCGCGGTCGCCAACTCCTTCACCGAGTTCGTCCCCGGCCACACCCACCTCCAGCCGGTGGGCCGGATCGTCTCCGAGGCGATCAAGCAGGCGGGCGGCATCCCGCGCGAGTTCAACACCATCGCGGTGGACGACGGCATCGCGATGGGCCACGGCGGCATGCTCTACTCGCTGCCCTCGCGCGACCTGATCGCCGACTCGGTCGAGTACATGGTCAACGCGCACTGCGCCGACGCCCTGATCTGCATCTCCAACTGCGACAAGATCACCCCGGGCATGCTGATGGCCGCGCTGCGCCTGAACATCCCGACCGTCTTCGTCTCCGGCGGCCCGATGGAGGCCGGCAAGGCCACCCTGGTCGACGGCACCGTGCGCAAGCTGGACCTGGTCGACGCGATCTCCCAGGCCGTCAACGAGAACGTCTCCGACGAGGACATCGCGATCATCGAGGAGAACGCCTGCCCCACCTGCGGCTCGTGCTCCGGCATGTTCACCGCCAACTCGATGAACTGCCTCACCGAGGCGATCGGCCTCTCCCTGCCCGGCAACGGCTCGGTGCTCGCCACCCACACCGCCCGCCGGGCGCTGTACGAGAAGGCCGGACGGACCGTCGTCGAGATCACGAACCGCCACTACGGCCAGGACGACGCCTCCGTGCTGCCCCGGGCGATCGCCACCCGCGCCGCCTTCGAGAACGCGATGGCCCTGGACATCGCCATGGGCGGCTCGACCAACACCATCCTGCACCTGCTCGCCGCCGCCCAGGAGGCGGAGCTGGACTTCGACCAGCGGGCCATCGACGCGATCTCCCGCAAGGTGCCCTGCCTGTCCAAGGTCGCGCCCAACGGCTCGTACTACATGGAGGACGTCCACCGGGCCGGCGGCATCCCGGCCATCCTCGGCGAGCTGTACCGCGCCGGGCTGCTCAACGAGGACGTCCACACCGTGCACGCCGACTCGCTCGCCGAGTGGCTCAAGACCTGGGACGTGCGCGGCGGCTCGCCCTCCGCCGAGGCCGTCGAGCTGTGGCACGCCGCCCCCGGCTGCGTCCGCTCCGCCGAGGCCTTCTCGCAGTCCGAGCGCTGGGAGTCGCTGGACACCGACGGCGCCCGGGGCTGCATCCGCAGCGTCGAGCACGCCTACTCCGTCGAGGGCGGCCTGGCCGTGCTGTACGGCAACCTCGCCGAGGACGGCTGCATCGTGAAGACCGCCGGCGTGGACGAGTCGATCTGGACGTTCAGCGGCCCGGCCGTCGTGGTGGAGTCCCAGGAGGACGCCGTCGAGGCGATCCTGGCCAAGCGGGTCAAGGAGGGCGACGTCGTCGTCATCCGCTACGAGGGCCCCAAGGGCGGCCCGGGCATGCAGGAGATGCTCTACCCGACCTCCTTCCTCAAGGGCCGGGGCCTCGGCAAGGCCTGCGCACTGGTCACCGACGGCCGCTTCTCCGGCGGCACCTCGGGCCTGTCCATCGGCCACGCCTCCCCGGAGGCGGCCTCCGGCGGCACCATCGCGCTGGTCGAGGACGGCGAC
Source organism: Streptomyces sp. 1331.2 (assembly GCF_900199205.1). Lineage (NCBI taxonomy): Bacteria > Bacillati > Actinomycetota > Actinomycetes > Kitasatosporales > Streptomycetaceae > Streptomyces > Streptomyces sp. 1331.2. The sequence continues at coordinate 4,261,853 of NZ_OBMJ01000001.1, forward strand.
ATCATCGCCATCGACATTCCCGGCCGGACGATCTCCCTGGAGGTCCCGGACGAGGTCCTCGCCGAGCGTCGGCGCGCCCTGGAGGCCTCGGGCGGCTACCGCCCGAAGAACCGCGACCGCCAGGTCAGCCAGGCGCTGCGGGCCTACGCCGCGATGGCCACCTCCGCCGACAAGGGCGCCGTCCGCGACGTGACCAAGCTCGGCTGAGCGGCGTCCCGCGCCCGGCCGAGGCCGGGCGGCGACGCCGATGAACGACGGAGGGGCCGTCCCGGCACACGGGACGGCCCCTCCGGCAGCTGCGGCGGCCGGGTGATAATCGACGGCGTGAGCGAGCAGCCCCCCACCCCCGCCCTCAAGCCCGACGGCGCCCCCAGGCCGGCCGGTGCTCCAGAGCCGGAGCCGATCCGCTGGTTCGGCACCAGCTGGCTGAACCGGGACGGCGGCTACTGGCTGCGCCGGGTCGCCGTGTCGGCCGGCGCCCTGGTCGCGACCGCCGCCGTGGTGCTGGTGCTCCGCTTCGGCGTCGAGGGCATCGCCCTCTCCGACCAGGGCACCTTCCTCAACGGGCTGCTGACCGCCGCCATCGCGGTCTGCTCGATGATGTCCGTCCGGCGCACCTGGAAGGTGCTCACCGAGGGCAAGGACCAGCTGACCGGCTGGATGGCCGAGGACAAGTCGCTCGGCGCGGTCTGGCTGATCGGCGGCGCCGGCTCCCTGCTCGCCTACTTCGCCCGCAGCCTGGTCGAGGCCCCCGGCGAGGCGGTCCACCGGGCCGCGTACGAGCGGGCGGTCGCCCAGTACGAGAAGCGCCAGTCGAGCCGCAGCGGCCGGCCCGACGCCAAGGCGCCGAGCCGGCCCAAGCGCAAGCGCTGACAAGCCGGGGCCGACCGATCGGCAGCAACGAGCCGCAACGAGCCGCAACGAGCCGCAACGAGCCGCAACGGGCCGGTCAGTTGCGGCTGATCGTGCCGCACTCCTCGGTCTGCTGGATGTCCTTGCTGCGGTCGTACGGGTCGATCGCCGGGCCGGTCGGCCGGGAGCCGGGGGTGTCCTGCTGCAGCGCCGCGAACTGGTCGAACTGCGGGTGGAAGTAGCCGTCGTAGACGTCGCACGCCGAGTTGGCGGGGTCGGTCTGGCTCTTGTCGTAGACGATCTTCTTCGGCTGGACCTGGTAGCGGGCCGGGTCGTAGAAGCGGAAGGTGTCCACCCGGCGCACGATCGTGCGGGTGGTCCAGGTGTCCCCGGCCACGTCGTCCGAGGGCGTCAGCAGACCCACCGGCCTGGCGGTGCCGCCGCCCTGCGCCGGGGCCGACTTCGTCGGCTGCGGGGCGCCCGGCGTCGGCTGGGGCGACACGGCCCGCTTGGCGGCGTCCGGGCCGGGGCGCAGCGCGTACACGAAGCTGAAGTCGGTGTGGATCAGGACGCCCTTGTCGCCGTCGCCCTCGTAGGTCATCCGGCCTTGGACCTTGACCGTGTCGCCCACCGGGATCGCGTCGCGCGGGTCGAAGCGGCTGAACCAGCTGGTCGGGTCGTTCTCCTTGGTCGGGTGGTCCAGCGCCGTCTTCGCACCGTCCTGGTCCTGCCGCTCCAGCAGGGCCAGGGCGGCGTCCGGCCGGCCGCCCCCGATGACCTTCGGGTCGAGGTTGGCGGCGATCAGGTAGTCCTTGACGGACTTCAGCTGGGCGGCGACCTGCTCGGCGGAGAAGACGCCGGTGGCCTGGGCCTCGGGGAGGACGAAGGCGTCGGCGCCGTTCGGCCAGCCCTCGGCGGGGGAGCCGGCCCAGGGGTGGTCGACGGTCGGCTGCTGCTCGTCGACCTTGGGCGGGGCGGTGGTCGGCTTGGCGGTCTCGGGGGCGACGGTGGGCACCGGCGTGTGGGCCGCGGAGGGGCCGCCGAGGTGGTCGGCGTACCAGGTGCGCAGCGCGCCGGTGTTCAGCGCCGCGAGCAGCACGGCGACGGTCAGGGCGACGTAGAGCGGCGTGCGCCATGCGAACCGGCGGCGGCGCGGGCGCGGGTTGCCCCAGGGATCGAGCGGCTGCGGCTTCGGCTTGCGGCCGAACCGGCGCTTGGGCGCGGGGCCGTCGTTGACCGAGCGGCGGCCGCCCGGGTCGACCGGCGGGGTGTGCTTCCACCGGGCGCTCAGCATGCGGGTGCGCCCGGCCTGTTCCTTGACGCTGGCGTTGCGGACGAACTCCTCGTCCAGGACGAGGTCGGCGAACGGGTCCTTCTCGCCCGTCCCGGACGGGTCGGACCCGCCCGGCTCGTCGCCCCTGGCGGGGCGCGGTTCCGGATCTTCGGCTATCGGCATCGCGCCAGTATGACGACGGGGTGTGACGGCACGTCGATCGGGGGCGCACCGGGTGGTGAACTCGTGTCCGCCGGGGGTGCTTCAACCCCTTTCGTCCGGAACCGCGCCGCTGTTCACGTCCTGGAGCCGCTGTTCCGGCCCTGTGACCTGCTCTTTCAGGACCTGCCGCGGGCCTGCTTGACCGACCCCACCACCCCGGCGATCGCCAGCAGGAGGCCGGCCGGGAGCAAGGAGAGGAAGAAGGCGCCGAACAGGCCGGCGTCGCCGAGGAACAGCTGCACCAGGGTGTTCAGTCCCAGGAGCGCGCCGGCCGCCGGGAGGGCGGACTGCCACGGGTGGTCGTTCGCCCAGCGGCGCAGCCGCCGGTCGGCGGTGTCGCGGCGCAGTCGGCCGCCGATGGTGCCGACCAGGAAGAAGAAGAACAGGGCCCAGCCGGCCGGTCCGGCCAGCATGCTCAGCGACCAGCTGCCGGAGATCGCCTCGATCCCCAGGGCTGTCGCCCCCACCACCGCACCGACTCCCGCGGCGGTCCGCCACGGGCCCACGGTCGCCGAGGCGACGGCGAGTTGCCGGTTCTCACGTCGGGACATTTCGTCGTGTGCCATGCCTCCACGGTGCGCCCGCTCCGGCCCGGGGGCCATAGGGGAACCCCCTGGTTCTCACCCCTAGGGTCCGTCCTCGCACTGCGGTCGTCCGGCCCCGCGACCACGGACCGGACGGTCCCGCCGGGTGCCTGCGTGCGGTGCGAGGATGGCCGAAGTACCGAGGCAAGGAGCGGACCATGGGCAGCAGCGCAGCACACGGACAGAAGATCGCCTTCCTGGGCACCGGCAAGATCGGCGAGGCCCTGCTCTCCGGTCTGCTGCGGGCCGGCAAGGATCCGGCGGACGTCCTGGTGACCGCCCGCCGCCCCGAGCGCGCAGTCGAACTCGCCGGCCGGTACGGCGTGGTGGCCGTCTCCAACGCCGAGGCCGCCAAGCTCGCCGACACCCTGATCCTCGCGGTCAAGCCGCAGGACATGGGCACCCTGCTGGAGGAGCTGGCCCCGCACATTGCTGCGGACCGGCTGGTGATCTCGGCCGCGGCAGGCATCCCCACCGCCTGGTTCGAGGAGCGGCTGGCGGCCGGCACCCCGGTGGTCCGGGTGATGCCCAACACGCCGGTCCTGGTGGACGAGGGGATGAGCGTCATCTCGGCCGGCTCGCACGCCTCCGAGGAGCACCTGGCGCGGGCGGAGCAGATCTTCAGCTCGGTCGGCAAGGCGCTGCGGCTGCCCGAGTCCCAGCAGGACGCGGCCACGGCGCTGTCCGGCTCGGGCCCGGCGTACTTCTACTTCCTGGTCGAGGCGATGACGGACGCCGGCATCCTGCTCGGCCTGCCCCGGCAGGTGGCGCACGACCTGATCGTGCAGTCCGCGATCGGCGCCTCGGTGATGCTGCGGGATTCCGGCGAGCACCCGGTGAAGCTGCGCGAGGCGGTCACCTCCCCGGCGGGCACCACCATCGCGGCCATCCGCGAGCTGGAGAACCACGGGGTGCGGGCCGCGCTGCTGGGCGCCCTGGAGGCGGCCCGGGACCGCTCCCGGGAGTTGGCCTCCGGCGGGAAGTAGTCCGCGGCGCCCCCGACAGGGGACTCGGCAGCAGGGCCGGCCGGCGGGGAAGTCCCTGCACGACCCCTCCCGCAAACGCGGCGCACCGCCTACGCTCTCGCCAACATCGTCCTACCGGCCGGTAGCGAGGCCGCCGGGTGGCTCGTCGTGGAGGGCCCCGTGTGGCGGCCCGTGTGGAGGTCCGTATGAGTGCCGCGCCGCCCGTGCAGCCCGTCCCGTCCCCGCCGGCGCCCGGCCTGCGGGTCGGGCGGGCCGCGCTGGCCGTCAGCTTCCTGCTCCAGGGAACCACCTTCGCGCTGCTGGTCACCTGCATCCCGGAGATCCAGCGCCGGTACGGGCTGAGCGACGGGCTGTTGCCGGTCTTCCTGGCCGCGGTGCCGATCCTGGCCGGGGTCGGTTCGATCACCTCCGAGCAGCTGGTGAAGCGCACCGGCGCGCGGGCCGTGCTGCGGGTGGTCCAGCCCGCCGTCTGCCTCAGCCTCGCGGCCGCCGGGCTGGGCAGCGCCCTGTGGCAACTCGCCCTGGCGCTGGGCGCGTTCGGCCTGCTGGTGGGTGCGCTGGACGCCAGTATGAACATGCTCGGGGTGGGCCTGCAGCACCGCTACGGCCGCTCGATCATGATCGGCTTCCATGCCGCGTTCAGCCTCGGCGGCATCCTCGGCGCGGCCCTCGCCGGCCTCGGTTCGCACTACGACCTCGGGCTGCCGGTGCTGTTCGGTACGGCCGCCGCGGTGATCGCCCCGCTCGCGGTGCTCACCGGCACGCGATTCGCCGGGCCCGCCGAGCTCGGCGACGCCGTCCGGGAGGCCGCCGAGGCCGCCGCCCGGTCCATCCCTTGGCGGCCGCTGCTGCCGCTCTGCCTGGCGATGGCCTTCGCCTACATCGCCGACGCCTCGGTCTCCAACTACAGCGTCAAGTACCTCACCGACGGCCTGGGCAGCCGGGAGGACCTGGCCAAGCTGTCCTACCTCGGCTACATGGTGGCGATGCTGCTCGGCCGCGCCCTGGGGGACCGCGCGGTGCAGCGCTTCGGCGCCGTCCCGGTGGTCCGCTCCGGTGCGGCGCTGGCCGCGTTCGGCTTCGGGGTGGCGGCCGTCGCGCCCGCTGCCTGGGCGGGCATCGCCGGGTTCACCGTGCTGGGCTTCGGCATCTGCGCGATCATCCCGCAGGTGTTCGCGGCCGGCGGCCGGCTCTTCCCGGCCGACTCGGATGCCGCGGTGGCCCGGCTCAACCTCTTCAACTACGTGGGTTTCCTGGTGGGTTCGCCGCTGGTCGGGGCGATCGCCGACGCGAGCTCGTACCGCTGGGCGCTGCTGGCCCCGATGCTGCTGGTGCTCGCCGTCCTGCCGCTGGCCGACCGCTTCGCCCCGGCGCCCGCGCCTGCCCCCGCCGTCGCGTGACGGCGGGGGCAGGCGGCTGGAGCGGTCGGCGGGACGGGGGTCAGCTGATCACGGTCTGCAGCTCGGGCAGGCCGTTGGCCCACAGCTGGTCCTTGGTGGTGGACTGCCCGCCCACCTGGCCGAACTCGTAGTAGACGTACGGCGCCCAGTTCAGCGTGTACGGTCCGGCGCCCCAGGTCGGGGTCGCGGTGACCTGGACGGTCAGCGTGACGGTACGGCTGGCTCCGGGGGCGATCGGCGCAGTGAAGTGGAAGGCGGCGTTGTTGCCGTTCACCGAGCAGTCGGTGGAGTCGCCGGCGCAGCTGAGCACGTTGAAGGCGCCGGCCTGCTGGTTGGCCGGCCAGATCGGCTGGATGAACTCGTAGGCGAAGTAGATGTCGCTGCTCTCGGTGTTGGCGAGGGTCAGCGTCAGGGTCAGTTGGTCACCGGGTGCCGCCGTCGACTTGTTGACGGCGAAGGTGGTGCCACTGACCGCGGCGGAGGCCGGCTGGGCGGCAAAGACCATGCCAAGTCCCAGTAATGCAGCGAGAATTACCCCGAGGCGTTGCACGCTGAATGGCTTCATGGCGGAGAGGATAGGGAGCCGTGAAGATTTTGTCTGCACCGCCTCGGTGCCGACCGCCCCACCGCCACCCGCTACGGTGGAGGCCATGCCCGAAGCCGAGCGTGACACCCCCTGCGGCCTGCACCTCTTCTGGGACGAGGCCGTCACCGCCTACGACTTCGGCCCCGGCCACCCGATGGACCCGACCCGGTTGGCCCTCACCATGCGCCTGGTCGAGGCCCTCGGCCTGAACGCCGGCCCCGGGGTGACCGTCCGCTCCGCGCCGCCCGCCGGCGACTCCACCCTCCGGCTGGTGCACACCGGGGAGTACGTCGAGGCGGTCAGGCACGCCGCCGCCCACCCCGAGCTGTCCGACCCCCGGCACGGGCTCGGCACCGAAGACAACTGGTCCTTCCCCGCGATCCATTCGGCCTCCGCGCTGATCGCCGGCCAGTCCGTGGCCGCCGCCGAGGCCGTCTGGCGCGGCGAGACCCCGCACGCCGTCAACTTCGCCGGCGGACTGCACCACGCGATGCCCGCCAAGGCCTCCGGCTTCTGCGTCTACAACGACCCGGCGCTGGCCGTCGCCCGGCTGCTCGAACTCGGCGCCGAACGGGTCGCCTACGTCGACGTGGACGTCCACCACGGCGACGGCGTCCAGGAGGCCTTCTGGAACGACCCGCGGGTGCTCACGGTCTCGCTGCACGAACACCCCGCCACGCTCTTCCCGCAGACCGGCTGGCCCACCGAGACCGGCGGCCCGGACGCCCCCGGATCCGCCGCCAACCTGCCGCTGCCGGCCGGCACCGGCGACGCCGGCTGGCTGCGCGCCTTCCACGCCCTGGTGCCCGAACTGCTGGACGCCTTCCGGCCACAGGTCCTGGTCACCCAGCACGGCGCGGACACCCACCTGGAGGACCCGCTCGCCCACCTCGCCGTCACCGTCGACGCCCAGCGGCTGATCGCCGAGGAGCTGCACGACCTGGCCCACCGTCACGCCGACGGCCGCTGGGTGGCCACCGGCGGGGGCGGCTACGCCGTGGTGGACGTCGTCCCGCGCAGCTGGACCCACCTGGTCGCCACCGCCGCCGGCCGGCCCGTCGACCCGGCCACCGAGACCCCCGAGCCCTGGCGCGCCGAGGTCTACCGCCGCACCCGCCGCCCGGCCCCGCTCCGGATGACCGACGGCGCCCGCCCGGCCTGGCGCGACTTCGACGCGGGTTACGATCCGGCCGACCGGCTCGATCAGGCCATCCTCGCCGCCCGCCGCGCGGTCTTCCCCCACCACGGCCTGCTGGCCTGAACCCGCCGCCCGCAGCACGGGCCCGCCGGGCGGTGCGTACGGAGACCCGTCCGATCCGCCGAGCGGCTACGTACTGCAACAGGCCTATCTCTCACCGTACGAGGACTGCACTTCCCCTCTTCCCACTGGTACCACCCATAACTACTCTGGGGATACACGTGTGCCGGTGGAGTCACCGGAGGGGAAGCCGGTGCCTTGCACACGGGTAAGGGTCGGGTGATGGTCATGAGTTCCGTGGAGCGTCCCCTGCAGGAAGTCGTCTTCCTGACCGTGGCGGAGGTCGCCGCGGTCATGCGGGTGTCCAAGATGACGGTGTACCGCCTGGTGCACAGCGGAGAGCTGCCGGCCATCCGGGTCGGACGGTCCTTCCGGGTGCCCCAGCAGGCGGTGCACGAGTACCTCAAGGAGTCGTACGTGCGGCTTGAGAGCGCGTAGGCCCCGGGTCGGCGGGGCCCGGCCCGCAGCCGCGGACCGGCCCCGTTCGCCCCGGATTTCCCGCGAGTTTCCCGGCAACGGGGAGCACGATTACGGCCCCGGCCCGGCGGACGGTAGGCTAGGCCCTCACGTCAGTCGTATGGACTCCGTCTCTCACGGACGAGAGTCTCAGTGAGCGAGGGTTGTTCCGTGGGCTCTGTCATCAAGAAGCGTCGCAAGCGTATGGCCAAGAAGAAGCACCGCAAGCTTCTCAAGCGCACTCGCGTTCAGCGTCGCAACAAGAAGTAAGCGCCCCCGGCCGCGCCCCGCGCGCCCAGCGCTTTCACCGCCCGTCCCGGCCCCTGCGGCCCGGGGCGGGCGGTGTCGTTTCACGGCCCGGCGCGGCGGCGCGGTACGGTGCACGCAGTCCGCTCGGGTCGAGGGAATGGGGTGCAGCACCGTGGGCGTGGTCGTGCTCGTCACCGGCGTGGCACGCCATCTCGGTGCCCGCTTCGCCGCCGAGGTCCGCCGCCTCCCCGGCGTGGACCTGGTCGTCGGCGTGGACGTGCAGCCGCCCCGGCTGCCGGCCGAGGAGTCCGCAGGGGAGTTCGCGGGCCCGGCCGCCCCGTACCGCTTCCACCAGCTCGACCTGCGCCGCCCGGCACTCTCCCGGGTGCTCGCCGAGCACCGGGTGGACACCGTCGTGCACCTCAGCGTCAGCGCCACCGGCCTGGGCTCCACCAACCGCTCCGCGGTGAAGGAATCCAACGTCATCGGCACCATGCAGCTGCTCGGCGCCTGCCAGAAGGCCCCCGGGGTGCGCCGGCTGGTGGTGAAGTCCACCACCGGCGTGTACGGATCCGCGCCCCGCGACCCGGCCGTGTTCAGCGAGCGGATCCAGCCGAAGGACCCGCCCGGCGGGGGCTTCGCCAAGGACGCCGCCGAGGTCGAGGGCTACGTCCGCGGCTTCGCCCGGCGCCGTCCGGACGTCGCCGTGACGGTGCTGCGCTTCGCCAACATCGTCGGCCCGAACGCGGACACCCCGCTCAGCGAGTACTTCGCGCTGCCGGTGCTGCCGACCGTCCTCGGCTACGACCCGCGGCTGCAGTTCGTGCACGAGGACGACGCCGTCGCCGTGCTCTGCCGGGCCGCCGTCGAGCCCGAGCCGGGCACCGTCAACACCGGGACCTTCAACGTGGCGGGGGAGGGCGTCCTGCTGCTCTCCCAGTGCGCCCGCCGGCTCGGCCGGCCCACCCTGCCGCTGCTGCTGCCCGCCGTCAGTTGGATGGCCGTGCTGGCCCGGCAGACCCGGCTGGTCGACGTCTCCCCGGAGCAGCTGCGACTGCTCACCCACGGCCGGGTGGTGGACACCACCCGGCTGCGCGAGACCTTCGGCTACCGCCCGGCGTTCACCACCCCGCAGGCCTTCGCCGACTTCGCCGCCGCCCAGGGGCCGGGCCTGTTGCCGCCCGAGCGGCTGGCCGCCGTCACCGACCGGCTGAGCGCCCTGCTCGGCCCGGAAGGGGCGGACCCCGCCGCACCGGGCGCCGTACCGAACCGCCCCCGCCGACCGAGGAGCTGAACCCGCGATGAGTGCCGCAGCCGAGAACGCACCGGGCGAGGCCAAGGTCATCCCGATCGAGTCCGCCCCCAGCTACAGCTCCCCCGAGAGTCCCGGGCTGGCCGACCGGCTGGCCGGGGCGGTCGGCGGGGCACTGTCCGGGCCGCTCGGCCCGGCCGCCACCCGGCTGCTCGGCAAGGGCTGGGAGGGCCGCGCGGCCGAGCGGCTGGCCTTCCTGCGCCGCCGGGTCACCGGCGACTACGAGGTGGACGAGTTCGGCTTCGACCGGGAGCTCACCGAGGAGGTGCTGCTCTCGCTGCTGCGCCCGCTGGCCGAGAAGTACTTCCGGATCGACGTCCAGGGCGTGGAGAACATCCCGGCCGAGGGCGGCGTGCTGATCGTCGCCAACCACTCCGGGACGATCCCGCTGGACGCGCTGATGACCCAGGTGGTCATCCACGACCACCACCCGAACCGGCGCCACCTGCGGATGCTCGCCGCCGACCTGGTCTTCGTACTGCCCGGCATCAACGAGCTGGCCCGCAAGGCCGGCCACACGCTGGCCTGCAACGAGGACGCGCAGGCGCTGCTGGAGCGCGGCGAGGTGGTCGGGGTCTGGCCGGAGGGCTTCAAGGGCATCGGCAAGCCGTTCTCCGAGCGCTACAAGCTCCAGCGCTTCGGCCGCGGCGGCTTCGTGGCCTCGGCGCTGCGGGCGAAGGTGCCGATCGTGCCCTGCTCGATCGTCGGGGCGGAGGAGACCTACCCGATGGTCGGCAACGTGAAGACGCTGGCCCGGCTGCTGGGCCTGCCGTACGTGCCGATCACCCCGACCTTCCCCTGGCTGGGGCCGCTCGGGGTGCTGCCGCTGCCGACCAAGTGGACGATCCGCTTCGGCGAGCCGATCGCCACCGACGGGTACCCGGCGGAGGCGGCGGACGATCCGATGCTGGTCTTCGACCTGGCCGACGAGGTGCGCGAGACCATCCAGCACTCGCTGTACCAGCTGCTGGTGCAGCGGCGCTCGGTCTTCTTCTGACCCCCGGCCCCCGGCCCTGCGCTCCTGCCGACCCGGCTCCTCCGGAACGGCCGGCTTCCGGAACGGCCGGCCACGCAGCGGGGGCCCGGCGGATATCGCACTCCGCCGGGCCCCCGCAGTCCTGACGTCAGCCGCCGAGGATTCGCAGCCCGGGCAGCAGGCCCGGGACCAGCGGGGGAACCTCGACACCCTGCTGACGGGCCGCGTCCGGGACGCCGGGCGTGCCGGACGGCTGGGGCGCCTGCGACGGGGCCGCGTCGGCGCTCGGCGCGGGCTTGGCACCGGTGAGCCCGCTGGTGAGGTCGCCGACCAGCCCGTTGACGGCGTCCGGGGCGCTGGTGGGCAGGGTGCTCGGCAGGCCGCCGCCCTTGCCGCTGCCGCCCGTCGCGCCGGCGCCGGGGTTGGCCGGGGCCACGCCGCCGCCGGGGCGGCTGCCGCCGGTCGCTCCGCCGGAGACCTGGTCGCCCGGAGCGGCGCCGGTGCCGTTCGCCGGGGCACCGGCGGAGGAGCCGCCGGTCGGGTCGGCCGAGCCGTCGCCCGCTCCGGGGCCGCCCGTGCCACCGCTCTTGGCGGGGGACTGGGCCAGCCGCAGGGGCGCGACGTCCTCGCTTATGTCGTCGAAGAGCTGGTTCACCAGGCTGGCCTGCCGGGTCAGTTGGACGGGCAGCCTGCCCTGCAGCTCGGTCCAGCGGCCGTCCTCGTCGTGGGCGAAGCCGGCCAGCGCGCGCATCGGGTCCAGCGAGCCGTTGCTGCGGTAGACCGAGCGCAGCAGCTCGCGGCCCCTGAGGGCGTCGGCGTGCATGTCGTCCAGGGCGTGGCGGACCTGCTCGACCGTGTCCGGGCTGAGCCCGCCGGCCGGGCCGGTGCGGCCGACCAGGACCTTGGCCTCGTCGAGCCGGGTGGCGGCGTTGTCGAGCAGCAGTTCACCGCGCTCGGAGTCGGAGCCCGCGAAGTCGAGACGGAGCCCTTCGAGGCCGCGCTTGAGCCCGTACAGCGTGTCCCCGGGGAGGGCGTTGGAACTCGCGGCGGCAGCGCCGGCCAGGCTGCCGACGGCCAGCCCGGCGACGAGCCCGCCGATCGCGAACCGGCGGCTCCAGCGGCCGCGTGGCGCCGTCCGGATCGCCCGGTGGCGGCGTTGGCGGGGCACCGCGGCGCCCGGCCCGCCGGCGAAGGCCTGCTCGAAGGCGGCCATCAGCTGGGCGCGTTGGACCGTTCGGACCTCACGGTCCAGCTCCGGCCCGGGCAGCGCCCCCAGTGTGTCGGTCAGGCCGACCAGTTCGGCCATCGCGGCCGAACCGGCCTTGGTGTCACCGGTGTTGGCCGATTCCGCGTTGGCCGCAGGGCGTTGCTCCGCCTGGTGGGCCTCCAGCGCCTCGGCGAAGGCCTTCGCCCGCCGGTGCTCCAGCACGTTTGCCGTCACGGGCCACACCTCCCTTCGTCGTTGTCGACACCCCGGCCTGCCGGACGGTTGCCCCGGCGGGCCAAAGCCACTCCATCGGGTGATAGGTCACAATTCGACTTGACCGTATGCCTGGTGGGGGCTTGCACGTTGGCCAACGATCGGTGGGGGCGGTCGGTTACGCACGGCTGATCATCGGACCGACCGTTCACCCTGACGTGTCGGTCGGATGCGGACGGTGACGTCCGACCGGGCCGCCCGGCGGGTATCTCCCCTTCGGTCACGGCCGGCTCACCGCGCGTCGGGCGGGAGCAGCCGGGCCAGGGTGCGCACGGCGCGGTACTGGAGGGTCTTGATGGCGCCCTCGTTCTTGCCCATGATCCGCGCCGTCTCGGCCACCGAGAGCCCTTGCAGGAAGCGCAGGGTGACGCACTCCTGCTGCTGCGGGTTGAGCCGCCGGACGGCGTCCAGCAGGGCGGCGTTGGAGAGCGACTCCAGCACCGACTCCTCCGGGCTGCGCTCGCACTCGTTGGAGTCGAGCATCTCGCCGGTGGTGACCTCCAGCCGGAAGCGGCTGGACTTGAAGTGGTCGGCGACCAGGTTGCGGGCGATGGTGACCAGCCAGGCGCCGAAGTCGCGGCCCTGCCAGGTGAAGGTGCCGATCCGGCGCAGCGCGCGCAGGAAGGTCTCGCTGGTGAGGTCCTCGGCGGTGGCCCGGCTGCCGACCCGGTAGTAGATGTAGCGGTAGACGGTGTCCGCGTAGTGGTCGTAGAGCCGCCCGAAGGCCTCGCTCTCGCCGGCCTGGGCCCGCTCCACCAGCTCCATGATCGGGTTGTGCTCGGTCTCGTAGCCGGGGCCGGCCGCCGTCCGGGAGCGGCCGCGGCCGACGCCGGTGGTGCCGGTGCGGCTGCGCGAGCCGGTGCCGGCCGAGCCGGCGGCGGTGGTGCGCAGCGCCAGGCCGGCGCCGTGCGGGTGGCCGAACGATCCTCCGGCGGGCGCGAGTTGGGGCGAGGCGGCGAGCTGGCTGCGGAGCAGGCTGCGCAGCAGGTCCAGGCCGGTGGAGATCTGCCGCTCGGCGGTCGGTCGGCCGCGGTGGCCGGTGCGGGGGCGCAGGGGCGCGGACGACGGGCGGGAGGGTGCAGGCGCGTCGTTCCGGACGGGTGGGTACACGGGACTCCCAGAGGCAGAACTGTGGACGGATCACCTCCGCCTGCGCGGAGAGCACTCCCCGAAGCGTCCGTTCGAGCGGGACGCGTGGGGACGTGCATCCAGGAGAGAATAACGCTTTGTGCAATGACAGCTACACCGTGTGGCCGAAGTGGTCGTTTGGGATCCATTTGTTGTGCATATTCGGCTGACACTGACCGGAGCTGGCATCCTTCATCCGGCTCAACGTGATCGAACAGGTGCCCAGGGTGACCAATTCGGCGGTCTGGCGGGCGGTTTCCCAGTCTTGGGGCCCGGCAACCCCTGACTTTCCCCGGCTGGCGAACGATCAGAACCGGTCACCGGCTGGCAAGTTCGAGCGAGAGCCCCGGACTGCCGCACGACGAAGGGGAGTTCGCCCGTAAGAGCGGCCAGGTCAGGGCCCTGGTTGACGCCCGGTCACCCGCCCGGGCGAGCCCGTCGGGAAGGCACCGCGGGCCCCGTCGGCGGTCCCGACGACGGCTCCGAAGGGGTCTGCGGCGAAGGGGCTCAGGCGCGGCGGCGACGCCGGTGCAGCGCCACCGCGACCGCCGTCGCTCCGGCGGCCGCCCCGAGCGCGGCCGCCGCCGGCAGGCCGACCCGGGCTGCCTTGCGGCCCGTCCGGAAGTCCCGCACCCGCCACCCCTGGGCCCGGGCGTGGCGGCGCAGCGCGCCGTCCGGGTTCACCACGTACGGGTGGCCGACCAGGGAGAGCATCGGGATGTCGTTGGCGGAGTCGCTGTACGCGGCGCAGCGGTCGAGGTCCAGGCGCTCGCGCCGGGCCAGCGCCCGGACGGCGGCGGCCTTGGCCGGGCCGTGCAGCAGGTCGCCGACCAGCCGGCCGGTGTAGTGGCCGTCCCGGGCCTCGGCGACGGTGCCCAGCGCGCCGGTCATGCCGAGCCCCCGGGCGATGATCCGGGCCACCTCCAGCGGGGCGGCGGTGACCAGCCAGACCCGCTGGCCGGCGTCCAGGTGCATCTGGACCAGGGCGCGGGTGCCGGGCCAGATCTTGTCGGCGACGACCTCCTCGAAGACCTCCTCGCAGATCGCCTCCAGGTCGGCGGTGCGCTTGCCGGCCACGATGCCGAGGGCGGACTGCTGGGCGTCCGAGATGTGGTCCGGGTCCTCGGCGCCGTGCAGCCGGAACCAGGCCTGCTGCCAGGCGAAGCGGGCGATGTCGCGGCGGGTGAGGAAGCCGCGGCGGAAGAGGCCGACGCCGAGGTAGAAGATCGCGGCGCCGCGCAGGATGGTGTTGTCGCAGTCGAAGAAGGCGGCGGCGCGGGCGTCGCCCGGCTCCGGGGTGTGGTTCCCGGCCGGGGCCTTCGGCGCTTTCCCGGGCTTGGCCGCGGCCGGCGCGGTCGCCTCGGCGGCGGGCTCGGGCTCGGCGCGCAGCGCGGCCTCGGCGGCCTCGGCCGCGGCTTCGCCCGCCAGGGCGCTCCGCTCGCTGGTGGAGCGCTTCGCCTGGGTGAGCCTTCGGAGCACGGCCATGCCATCGAGCATAGCCAGCCGCACGCGGAGCGGCCGTGACGAAGCCGTGCCCGGAAGGTGAACAGCCGGCCCACCGCCCCGCTCGCCCGAGCCGGGCCCGGGGCCGGTGGGCGATGGCGCAAAATGGCTTGGTGAGCCCACTGCTGCGACGCAAGAGCCCCGATCCCGCGGGCCGGACCGTGACCCTGGTCGGCAAGCCCGGCTGCCACCTGTGCGACGAGGCCCGGGAGGTGATCGTCCGGGTGGCGGGCGAGCTGGGGGCGTCCTTCGAGGAGAAGGACATCACCCAGGACGAGGAGCTGTACCGGCGCTACTGGGAGCAGATCCCGGTGACCCTGATCGACGGCCGTCAGCACGACTTCTGGCGGGTCGACGAGCGCCGCCTGCGCACCGCCCTCGGCGGCTGATCGGCCGTCCGCACGAGCGCCCGCGCCCCCGCCGATCGGCGGGGGCGCTTCGCCGAATCGTTGCCAAACCCATCCCGTTCCGGCGTGAGGCGGGGCGGGTTGGTCGGCTTACGATCGAACGCGTTTGCGCCCGTGGGGGGCTGAGCACACGAGGAGTGCCGCCATGCTTCCCGCCCCGATCCCCGGGACGCCCGGAGTCCCGCACGGGGCCGGAGGTTTCGCCGTGGTGGACGTGGAGGCGACCGGCCGCAGCCCGTGGCGGCACCGGGTGGTGGAGGTCGCGGTGGTGCTGCTCGACGAGCGGCTGTGCCCCGAGGGGGAGTTCGCCACCCTGCTGGATCCGCTGGGCCCGGTCGGCCCGACCCATGTGCACCGGATACGCCAGTGCGACGTCGAGGGCGCCCCGCGTTTCCGGGAGATCGCCCCGCGGCTGCTGGAGCTGCTGGCCGGCCGGGTGCTGGTCGGTCACCACGTCAGCTGTGACCACGCCTTCCTGGACCGCGAGTTCGCCCGGATCGGGGTGCCGCTGCCGCCCGTCCCGGTGCTGTGCACGATGGGGCTGGCCCGCGCCCATCTGCCGGAGCTGCCCGGGTACGGCCTGGCGGCCTGCGTGGAGGCGGCCGGCCTGGGGTGGTACCCGGCGCACACCGCGCTGGGCGACGCCCGGGTGACGGCGGAGCTGCTGCGGCACTGCCTGGGCGCCCCGTCCTGCCCGCCGGACGACTGGGCCGGGCCGCTGCGGGAGGCGGCCCGGGTGCCCTGGCCGCGGCTGGGCCGGGCCCGTTCCCGCCCGTCCGGCGGGGCCGTCCCGCTGCTGCGCCGGGAGGCGTCGTACGGCCCGTGGCTGCCCGGTTCGCAGGCCCCGGAGGTCGTGCTGACGCGGGCCGGTGCTATGGGTTCGACGGCGTGATGCGCATCACTGTGCGGGGACAAATCGGACACCATCTTTGTGCACACGTTCACAAACGCATAGCCTGGCTGCCAAAGCCCAGCTTCACCCACAGGAGCACCGTGGCAATCGGCCGATCACCACAGAGCAGTTCGCAGACGCCCGACCAGGGCGCCGCGCGCCGACCCTCGCGTGCCCGGGGAATCCCGGAGGCGACCGTCGCGCGCCTGCCCCTCTACCTGCGGGCCCTCACCGCGCTCTCCGAGCGCTCGGTGCCGACCGTCTCCTCCGAGGAGCTGGCCGCCGCGGCCGGCGTGAACTCGGCCAAGCTCCGCAAGGACTTCTCCTACCTCGGCTCCTACGGCACCCGCGGCGTCGGCTACGACGTCGAGTACCTCGTCTACCAGATCTCCCGCGAGCTCGGTCTGACCCAGGACTGGCCGGTCGTCATCGTCGGCATCGGGAACCTCGGCCACGCCCTCGCCAACTACGGCGGCTTCGCCTCCCGCGGCTTCCGGGTGGCCGCCCTGCTGGACGCCGACCCGAACGTGGTGGGCACCAGCGCGGCCGGGCTCCCGGTGCGCCACATGGACGAGCTGGAGTCGATCGTCGAGAGCCAGCACGTCTCGATCGGTGTGATCACCACCCCGCCCGGCGCCGCCCAGCAGGTGTGCGACCGGCTGGTCGAGTCGGGCGTCACCAGCATCCTGAACTTCGCCCCGACCGTGCTGACCGTCCCGGACGGCGTGGACGTGCGCAAGGTGGACCTCTCCATCGAGCTGCAGATCCTCGCCTTCCACGAGCAGCGCAAGGCCGGTGAGGAGCCGGACGACCGCTCCGAGTCGGTGCTCGACCGCGCCCCCGGCCCGGTCCGGGCCGCCGCGGCCAAGCTGCGCCGCGCGGCCGGCGGCACCGGCAAGGCCCGCGGCACCGCCGAGTCGGCGGCCAAGGACCCGGCCGAGCAGGCCAAGGGAAAGAGCGCCAAGGGCGGCGACGGGGACCTCTCCGCGGTGATGCCCGCATGAACACCGAGAGCTGTGGGGGGCGGGCATGAGCCTTCTCGTCGTAGGGCTGAGCCATCGCACGGCCCCGGTCGGGGTGCTGGAACGCGCCGCCCTGACCGGTGACGTGCCGACCCGGCTGCTGCACGACGCGGCGGCCACCGCCACCGTCGCCGAGGCCGCGCTGCTGAACACCTGCAACCGGATCGAGCTGTACGCGGACGTGGACAAGTTCCACGCCGGCGTCGCCGAGCTGTCGCTGCTGCTGGCCCACCACAGCGGGGTGGACCTGGAGGAGCTGACCTCCCACCTGTACGTCCACTACGAGGACCGCGCCGTCCACCACCTCTTCTCGGTGGCCTGCGGGCTGGACTCGATGGTGGTCGGCGAGGGCCAGATCCTCGGCCAGCTGCGCGACGCGCTGGCCAAGGCCCAGGAGGAGCACACCGCCGGGCGCGGCCTGAACGAGCTGTTCCAGCAGGCGCTGCGGGTCGGCAAGCGGGCGCACAGCGAGACCGGCATCGACAAGGCCGGCCAGTCGCTGGTCACCTTCGGCCTGGAGCAGGTCGCCGCGGGCGCGGGCGAGATCGCCGGCAAGCGCGCGCTGGTGGTCGGCGCCGGCTCGATGAGCTCGCTGGCCGCCGCCACCCTGGTCCGCTCCGGCGTGACCGACCTGCTGATCGCCAACCGGACGCCGGCCCGCGCCGAGCGCCTGGTCGAGATCCTCGGCCCGGACGTGGCCCGCACCGTGGACCTCGCCAAGGTGCCGGAGGTGCTGGCCGACGTCGACCTGGTGATCTCCTGCACCGGCGCGGCCGGCGTGGTGATCCGGGCCGAGGACGTGGCCGCCGCCGTCGCCTCCCATACGGCCGCGCAGCCGCTCGCCCTGCTCGACCTGGCGATGCCGCGCGACGTCGACCACGCCGTGCACGAGCTGCCCGGCGCCCTGCTGGTCGACCTGGAGAGCCTGTCGCACGCGCACGCCGCCACCCCCGGCGCCGGCGACGTCGACCAGGTCACCCGGATCGTCGCCGACGAGGTGAGCGCCTTCGGCGCCGCCCAGCGGGCCGCCCGGATCGCGCCGACCGTGGTCGCGCTGCGCGCGATGGCCTCCGACGTCGTCGCCGCCGAGCTGGGCCGGCTGGACTCCCGGCTGCCCGACCTGGACGAGCGCTCCCGCGCCGAGATCACCCAGACCGTCCGCCGCGTCGTCGACAAGCTGCTGCACGCCCCGACCGTCCGGGTGAAGCAGCTGGCCGCCGAGCCCGGCGGAGCCTCCTACGCGGAGGCCCTGCGCGAGCTGTTCGACCTCGACCCGGCGGCCGTGCACGCCGTGTCGGGCACGCCCGTCGGCGGCACGCCCCAGCCCTCCGCCGGGGGCAGCAGATGAACCGTCAGCCATCCCACGAGTACCACCGGGACGATCACCTCATGAATGGTCAACCGATCACGGAGCAGCCTCCGGCCACCGCGGCCCTGCGGCTCGGCACCCGGCGCAGCGCCCTCGCCATGGCCCAGTCGGGCATGGTGGCCCGCGAGGTGACCAGGCTCACCGGACGCCCCGTCGAGCTGGTCGAGATCACCACCTACGGCGACACCTCCCGCGAGGCGCTGGCGCAGATCGGCGGCACCGGGGTGTTCGTCTCCGCGCTGCGCGACGCGCTGCTGGAGGGCCGGATCGACTTCGCCGTGCACTCGCTCAAGGACCTGCCCACCGCCGCCCCCGCGGGCCTGGTGCTGGCCGCCGTCCCCGAGCGCGAGGACACCAGGGACGCCCTGGTCGCGGCCGAGGGCCTGGCCCTGGACGAGCTGGTGGAGAAGCTCGCCGGCGCCGGCCGTACGGCCCGGATCGGCACCGGCTCCCCCCGCCGGATGGCCCAGCTGAACGCCTGGGCCACCGCCCGCGGTGCCCAGCTGGAGACCGTCGCGATCCGCGGCAACGTGGACACCCGGATCGGCTACGTGACCGCGGGCGAGCTGGACGCGGTGGTGCTGGCCACGGCCGGCCTCAACCGGCTCGGCCGCGGCGCCGAGATCTCCCAGCACCTCGACCCCGAGCTGATGATCCCGGCCCCCGGCCAGGGCGCGCTCGCGATCGAGTGCACCACCGCGAACGCGGATCTGACCGTCGCGCTCTCGGCCCTGGACCACGCCCCCACCCGGGTCGCCGTGGCCGCCGAGCGCGCGCTGCTGGCCACCCTGGAGGCCGGCTGCTCGGCGCCGGTGGCCGCACTGGCCACCTGGGGCCGGGAGAACGAACTGCGGCTGGACGGCGTGGTCGGCAACCCCGACGGCTCCGCCCTGCTGAAGATGTCCGCCAATGGTCCGATCGTCCTCGACGAGACCGCCGAGCAGCAGGCGGCGGCCCTCGGCCGCGCGCTGGCTGACCGGCTGCTCGGCGCGGGCGCGGACGCCCTGATGGGGGAGCGAGCCCGATGAGCCCCACCGCCGCCACCGACGACCTGTTCCCGGCGGGACAGCCCGCCACCGGACGGTGCACCTTCCTGGGCGCGGGCCCCGGGGACCCGGGCCTGCTGACGCTGCGCGCGGTCGAGGTGCTGTCGACCGCCGACGTCCTGGTCGCCGACCCGCTGACCGCGGCCGCCGTGCGCAGCCACTGTCCGGCCGCCGTGCAGGTGCACACCCCGGCCGCCGAGGGCGCCGACTTCGACCTCGCCAAGCTGGTCGCCGAGGCCGTCCGCTCCGGCAAGCACGTGGTCCGCACCGTCGACGGCGACCCTGGCCTGGACGGCTGCGCCGCCGAGGAGATGCTCAGCTGCGCGGGCGACGGGATCCCCTTCGAGGTGATCCCCGGCGTCGCCCAGTCGGTCGGCGTCCCGGCGTACGCGGGCGTCCCGCTGCGGGCCGGGGCCGGCACCGACGTGCGCTTCGTGGACGGCGCCCAGCTGCTGTCCGGCGGCCCGGTGGACCTGGGCGGCGCGGAGACCACCCTGGTGGTCCGCACCACCCTGGGCCAGCTGCCGGCCACCGCGGGCGCGCTGGTCTCCAACGGCCGCAAGCCGGAGTCGGCGCTGAGCGCGACGCTCTCCGGCACCACCACCCGCCAGCGGACCTTCACCTCCACCCTGGCCGGCATCGCGGCCGACCTGAAGGCCGCCCGGGTGCTGCCCTCGCCGGTCTCCGCCCCGGTCGACCCGGCCACCTCGGTGATAGCCGTGGTGGGCGAGCAGGTCGCCCACCGGGCCTCGCACTCCTGGTTCGAGACCAAGCCGCTGTTCGGCTGGAACGTCCTCGTGCCGCGCACCAAGGAGCAGGCCACCGGCCTGTCCGAGCAGCTGCGCTCGTACGGCGCGGTGCCGCAGGAGGTGCCGACCATCGCGGTCGAGCCGCCGCGCACCCCGCAGCAGATGGAGCGGGCCATCAAGGGCCTGGTCACCGGCCGCTACGAGTGGATCGCCTTCACCTCGGTGAACGCGGTGCGCGCGGTCCGGGAGAAGTTCGAGGAGTACGGCCTGGACGCCCGCGCGTTCGCCGGGATCAAGGTCGCGGCGGTCGGCGAGACCACCGCGCAGGCCCTGGTGGACTTCGGTGTGAAGCCGGACCTGGTGCCCTCCGGCGAGCAGTCCGCCGCCGGTCTGCTGGAGGACTGGCCGCCGTACGACCCGGTCTTCGACCCGATCGACCGGGTGCTGCTGCCGCGCGCCGACATCGCCACCGAGACCCTGGTGGCCGGCCTGGTCGAGCTCGGCTGGGAGGTCGACGACGTGACGGCGTACCGGACGGTGCGCGCCTCGCCGCCGCCGGCCGAGACCCGCGAGGCGATCAAGGGCGGCGGCTTCGACGCGGTGCTGTTCACCTCGTCCTCGACCGTCCGGAACCTGGTCGGCATCGCGGGCAAGCCGCACAACGTCACGGTCATCGCCTGCATCGGCCCGGCGACCGCCAAGACCGCCGAGGAGCACGGCCTGCGGGTCGACGTGATGGCCCCGGCGCCGTCGGCGGCCGCGCTGGCCCAGGCGCTGGCAGACTTCGGGGCCAAGCGCCGTGACACCGCGACGGCGGCGGGCGAGCCGGTCTACCGGCCGAGCGAGCGCCGCCCGGGCTCGCGCCGCAAGGCCCGCTGACCCTCAACCAGGGTGCCGGGGGCGGCAGTTCGTCGCCCCCGGCACTGTACGACCGTTCGGAGAGAGAAGCCGTGTCCGCTGAATTCCCGTACGTACGCCCGCGCCGACTGCGGCAGAGCCCGGCGATGCGCCGGCTGGTCGCCGAGACCCGGCTGCACCCGGCGGAGCTGATCCTGCCCGCCTTCGTCAGCGAGGGCATCACCGCGCCGAAGCCGATCACCTCGATGCCCGGCGTGGTCCAGCACACCCGGGACACCCTGCGGAAGGCCGCGGTGGAGGCCGCCGAGGCCGGCGTGGGCGGCATCATGCTGTTCGGCCTGCCCGAGGTGAAGGACGCCGTCGGCTCCGAGGGGACGAACCCGGACGGGATCCTGCAGCAGGCCATCCGCGACGTGGTCGCCGAGGTCGGCGACCAGCTGGTGGTCATGTCGGACCTCTGCCTGGACGAGTTCACCGACCACGGCCACTGCGGCGTGCTGGCCGAGGACGGCAGCGTGGACAACGACGCGACCCTGGAGCGCTACGCCGAGATGGCCGTGGTCCAGGCCGAGGCAGGCGTCCACGTGGTCGGCCCGTCGGGGATGATGGACGGTCAGATCGCGGTCATCCGCCGGGCGTTGGACGGGGCCGGCCACCAGGACGTCAGCATCCTCGCCTACACCGCCAAGTACGCCTCCGCGCTGTACGGCCCGTTCCGCGAGGCCGTCAACTCCTCGCTCAAGGGCGACCGCAAGAGCTACCAGCAGGACCCGGCCAACGCCCGCGAGGCGCTGCGCGAGCTGGAGTTGGACCTCGCCGAGGGCGCGGACATGGTGATGGTGAAGCCCGCCATGCTGTACCTGGACGTGCTGCGGCAGGTCGCCGACGTCTCCCCGGTGCCGGTGTCCGCCTACCAGATCTCCGGCGAGTACGCGATGGTGGAGGCCGCCGCCGCCAACGGCTGGATCGAGCGCGAGCGCACCATCCTGGAGACGCTCACCTCCATCCGCCGGGCCGGTGCCGAGCAGATCCTCACCTACTGGGCCGTGGAAGCGGCCCGGTTGCTCAAGTAGCAGGCGCCGCAACGCAGAAGGCCGGGCCGTTCCCCTCGCGGGGAGCGGCCCGGCCTTCCCGTTTGCTACATCCAGCCCTTGATGTGGGCGAAGCCCTCGCCGCCGCCGACGATGTCGGTGGAGGTGGCGGCGACGGCACCGAAGCCGCCCGCGGCGGTGTCCGTGGTGTGGGCGATGCCGAAGCCCTCGGCCGCCAGGAACGGCTGGTTCGCGGTGGCGGCGAACGAGCCGCCGCCGACCAGGCCGGCGTGGGCGAAGGCCGGGGTGGCGGCGCCCGCGAGTGCCAGTGCGGCGGTGGCGGTCAGCGCGGCCTTGGCCAGCATGCTCTTCATGGATCTGCCCTCTCTCTGGGAGCGCCCGCTCGGACGCTCTGACACGTGTTCACATCCGTTCGTCCGGCCGCGCGCCCCGCGCCGGCCCGGACGAGCGGTCACCCGGCCGGTCCGCGCTGCGGCGGCCGTCCGGACACTTCGTCCGCCAAGCCCGGAGGGCCCGGGGAGACCTTCCTCCCCGGGCCCTCCGTCCGTGCCATGCCCCTTGATCAGCCGATCAGGTGCGAGACGCCCGCGTCGCCCGAGGACTGGGTGTTCTGGCCGACGTTGCAGATCTGCTTCGGGGTGCTGTTCAGGACCGGAACCTCGACCGGAACCGCGACGCCGATCACGCCGACGGCGATGTTGTGGACCTCCGGCAGGCAGATGTTCGCGTTGTCCAGGGTGTGGAAGTTCGGGCTGCCGTTGCCGTGGGTGCCGGTCTGGTTGGTGCCGCCGTTGCCCTGGACGGAGGTGGCGGCGCCGTCCGAGTCGACGATGGCGGAGGCCGAGCCGGCGGACATCGCGATGGCGGCGGCGGCCAGGCCGGCGGCGGCGAGGGACTTCTTGATCATTTCCGGTTTTCCTCTCGGGGGTGAATCGGGGGAGCGATTCGTGGGTGGATCGGGGGGTGGTGCAGGGAGCTGAACGGAGCGTCAGCCGATCAGGTGGGACACGCCCGCGTCGCCGTGGCTCTGGGTGCCCTGGCCCTGGGTGCAGTACTGCTTGCCACCGCTGTTGGCGATCGGGACCTCGACCGGGACGGCCACCCCGAGCACGCCGACGGCGATGTTGTGGATCTCGGGGAGGCAGACGTTCGCGTTGTCCAGGAAGTGGAAGTTCGGGCTGTTGTTCCCGACCGTTCCGGTGAAGTTGGTGCCGCCGTTGCCCTCGATGGAGGCTGCGGCGCCGTCCGCGTCACCGATGGCCGAGGCGGGCGCGGCTGCGGCGGCCAGCGCGGCGACGGCCAGGCCGGCAGCGGCGAAGGACTTCTGGATCATGGGGAGATCCCTCTCTGAAATGCTCTTGGATTCCGTGCGTACAACGCGTAGAACGCTCAGACCCGGTCTGCAGTCACTGACGTCCAGATCAAAGAATGACGGCACGGAAGGTTACGGGGATTTTTGAAAAGAGTCCGGGAGACACGACGAAGGGGGGTTTCCGGTCGGATTATTAGGCCGATCCGGTTAACCGCCGCAATCCGTCCTCCTGCTCACTCGTTGAGGCAGATTGCTTTCCGGCTGCGCCCGCGCAGCCCTTCCTCAGTGATCCCCTGTACGGACAGCAGAACGGTGAAAAGCATGAAGTTCTCCAAGCGGGCCGGCGCGATGCTGCTGGCGGTCGGTGCGGGCATGCTCGCCTCCCAGGGCGCGGCCTCCGCCGCCCCGGTCGGCCCCGAACAGGTCGGGGCCCTGGAGGACGCGCTGGCCACCCAGCAGGTCCCCGCGGACGTACCGCTCACTCCGCTGGGCAGCCACGTCTCGGCCGGCATCCCGGCCTCGCTGCTGATGCCGCCGGTGCCCGGCCGGACCACCAGCACCAGCACCGAGCTGGTCCCGGAGCGGATCGTCCCCCAGCTGAGCACCGGCAAGGTCGGCCCGAGCGCCAAGGCCGAGCTGCCGCTCCCGCTGGTCGACCAGGGCGCCGACCTCGGGCAGGTGCTGCTGGACGCCCCGGCCGCGCCGCTGCGCGCCGACACCCCCGGCCTCACCCTCGGCAAGCCGCTCTCGCTCGCCCAGGACGGCGCGGGCCAGCTCGCCGGTGGCCGGCTCCGGGTGGACGAGGTCGACCCGCGGCTGCTCACCGGCGCCGTGCAGGTCGTCCCCGGGGCCAATGCGAGCCTCGGCAGCGAGGAGCACCGGCTCTCGGTCACCGACGAGGTGGACGACCTGACCATGACCACCGCGGCGACGGCCACCGGCGTGGTCCAGCAGACCGGCCTGGCCGACCCGGCGGCCACCACCGCCACGGCCACCGGTGTGCTGCGGCAGACCGGGCTGACCGACCTCACCCGGCTCTGATCCGGCTCCGCCCCGGGCGGCAGCACACCGGAGCCCGGCACCCGCCGTACGGGCGGGGTGCCGGGCTCCGGCGCGTCCGGACCCTCGGCCCGGCCGGGGCTCAGCCCGGCAGGACGCCGGTCAGCCCGCCGACCAGCGGGAGGTCCTTGACGCCGCCGCCCGCGCTCAGCGGACCGGTCAGCGTGCCGGTGCCGATCGGGGCCAGGCCCTGGTCCGGCTGGACGGTCGCGCCGTTGTTGAGCACGTCGGCCGAGGAGTTCGCCCACGGGTCCAGACGCAGGCCCTTGAGCGGCGCGATGCCGTAGCCGAGGCCGGAGGTCGTCCCGTTCAGCGCCTGGCCGACGTCGGTCCTGGCCAGCGTGGCCGGCCCGGCCGGGGCCTGGCCGGCCGGGGCGGTGGCGGCCTGCGCCGAACCGGCGCCGAGCAGCACCACGGCACCGACGGCGGCGGCCAGACCGGCCCCGCTCTGCTTCGAAACCATGCGGATCACCCTTCGGTGGATCGGAGGTCCCGGACGGCCGTCCGGGGATGCCGAACTGCCCCCCGGCCGGCTGGTCGGGGGGCAGTACGGCCGGATCACGTGCCGATCGGGGATCAGCAGTTGTCCGCCGGCGGCGGGGGCAGCTCGACGTTGGCGCAGCTGTTGCCGAAGGCCGGGTTCAGCGCGCCGATCACGTTGACGGTGTTGCCGCACAGGTTGATCGGGATGTGGATCGGCACCTGGATCTGGTTGCCGGAGATGACGCCGGGGGAGCCGGCGGCGACGCCCTCGGCGCCCGCGCTCGCGGCGGCGGAGCCTGCCGCGCCCAGCACCAGGCCGGCAGCGGCGGCGGAGAGGACGGCGGCCTTCTTCACGTTCTGCATGGGGGTTGATCTCCTCGATCACACACGGGTGGAGCGTGCCGCGCTCCGGCACTGTGGTGCGCGGCACGTGCTCGGTGAGTCAGCTGTCGCCGGTGCGGCGACCGCCGCTTCAGCCGATGTTGGCGCAGCTGTTGCCGAACGCCGGGTTCAGGATCGTGATGAGCCCGATGGTGTTGCCGCAGACGTTGACCGGAATGTGCACCGGGATCTGGATCTGGTTGCCGGAGAGCACGCCCGGGGAGCCGGCGGCCACGCCCTCGGCGCCCGCGCTGGCGAACGCGCCGCCGGCGGCACCGAGCACCAGGCCGGTGGCGGCCAGCGACAGGGCGGCGGCCTTCTTGATGTTGCGCATGATGTCTTTCCTCCGATTTCCGCCCGACGGAAGGGAATTGTCGGGAGCCAGGCGAGCGGGAATACTCGCCCCAGGTCTTCTGGGATTGCCGTGATTGTCACTCGGACGGCGCACACCGGCGTGTTCCGCCCATGGCTCGGGCGTGGACGCAGCCGCCGTGTTGCAGCGCCTCTCGAAATCCCTTCCGCACGGCCGGGAGAGTTTCGGACAAAGGCGCGACCAGGTGGAATTCCCGGTCAGACGTTCCGGCAGGGATTGCCGGACGCCGCGTTCGGGAGGCCCGCCACGAGACCCGAGCCGCCGGTGGCCGCGTTGCCGACGACGCCGTGGGCGAGCTTGCGCATGAGCGGTACTCGATTCGTGTTGTGGGGGCCGGTGGACCGGGTTCCGTGAGGGAGAACGAGGCACCGCGCGCGGGGAAACGGTCCGGCTTCCTGATCACCCGAATGCCGGTCGCGGCTGCCCGGCGCGGGCGCTGTTGCGCCAGACGGGTGACAGTGCGCTCACCGTCGCAACCGGTTCGGGGAGGTCTCGTTCTTGATGTCGCACTCCCCGTGCATCTCTGTTGAACAGTCAGGAGGCTCGCATGAGCATCAAGAAGACCGCCGCTGTCGGCGCGGCCGTGGTGGGCATCGTGGCCGCCGGCGCCGGCACCGCGATGGCCAGCTCCGGCGCCGAGGGCGTCGCGGCCGGTTCCCCCGGTGTCATCTCGGGCAACCAGATCCAGATCCCGGTGCACATTCCGGTCAACCTCTGCGGCAACTCCGTCGACGTCGTCGGACTGCTGAACCCGGCGTTCGGCAACCACTGCGTCAACGCGGGCTGAGTCCGTACCCGGTTCGGCCGGTGAGAGCCGCCGCTCCGCGCTTCCCTCCTGGGGCGCGGGGCGGCGGCTCTTCGCCTGCCCGGGTGGTTGGTGCACCGTCAGTTCCCCGCGCTGTCACAAGCCTTGTTGCGTTACTTGTCAGTACCTAGAATGCGAGACCTGCTCACCTTTTCAGCTCCTCTCCTGCACCGCGCCGCTCGGCGCCCCCGCCAGGGCGGTCCCCCACCCCCGCAAGGAGTCGCGTGTGATCAGGTCACGACTGTCGGCGGCACGGCGCCATGGGAGGCCGGCGGGCCGCTCCCGGTACGCCGCACTGCTCGCCACCGGCACCCTCGTCGCCACCCTCGGCCTGGCCGGCGCCCCCGCCGCCCTCGCCGATTCCGCCCCGGCCCCGGCCCCGGTCGGTGCCCGTCCGGCCGCGGTCGTCGCCCTCGGCGACAGCGCCATCTCCGGGGAGGGCGCCGGCACCGACACCAACGACGGCTACTTCCCGGAGACCGACAGCCCCACCAATTACTGCCACCGGCACCCCAAGTCGGAGATCTTCGTCACCGACATCCCGGGGGTCACCCCGATCGACCTCGCCTGCTCCGGCGCCCAGACCGGCGACCTGGTCAGCGACCCGGAACTGGCGAAGATCACCGGCCCGGGCTTCGGCGACTTCGGCGAGCCCAAACAGGACGTCAAACTCGCCGACACGGCCGCCAAGTACGACGTCAAGATGGTCGTCGTCACGATCGGTGCCAACGACGACTTCGACTTCAGCGGGATCATGATGCACTGCCTGGCGCAGTACTTCCCGGTCCCCAAGGACCAGGGCTGCCGCGACACCATCGGCAGCGACGAGATCCGCCGGCGGGCCAAGGGCGTCCAGCCCAAGGTCGTCGCGGCGCTGCAGAACATCCGGCAGACCATGCGCAGGGCCGGCTACGCCGACTCCTCGTACCAGCTGGTCTACCAGTCGTACTTCAACCCGATCACCCCGGACATCCGGCGCAACGACTACCTCGGCAAGGTCGCCGACGGCTGTCCGGCCTTCCCCGAGGACCTCGCCTGGGGGCACAACTGGGTGGTGCCGACCCTCAGTGACGCGCTGCGCGGGGCAGCCGAGCAGGTGCCCGGCGTCCGGTACCTGGACCAGCGACGGGTCTCCTTCGGCCACGAGGTCTGCGCGGAGTGGACGAGCTCCCCGTACGAGTACAGCAACGGGGACGTCATCAACCTCTCCGAGTGGGTGCGCAACGGCTGCGACTCGCAGATCGGCATCCCCGGGCTGTGCATGAACATGGTCCGCCAGTCGTACCACCTGCGGGTGGCCGGCTACCGCGGCGAGGGCGTCTGCCTCGGCCAGTTCTACGCCCGGCCCGACCTCGCCCAGGCGTACTGCACGCTCAACCAGCAGAACACCACCTCGATCCAGCCGCTGACCCCCGGGCAGCCCTTCGCGGACGTCCCCGAGGACGGCGCCTGGTACCAGCTCACCAACGCGGCCACCGGCAACGTCCTCGACCTCACCGGCGGCGGCACCTACGGCGACTCCACCGACGGCCGGCCCGCGATCAGCTACCCGGCCACCGGCAGCCTCAACCAGTCCTTCGTGCTGGAGGCCAAGGCCGGCGGCAGCTACGAGCTCGACTTCAGCGGCAACCGCGCCATGTGCCTGGACGCCAACGCCGCCTCCACCGCCCCCGGCACCCGGATCCAGCAGTGGGGCTGCAACGGCGGCGGCAACCAGCACTGGGTGTTCAAGCCGACCGGCGACGGCCGCTACAAGGTCGCCGACTCCGCCGACCCCTCCAAGGTCCTCGCCGCCGCCCCCACCCTCGACGCCAAGGGCAACCCCTACATCGAACTCGCCCAGGACACCGGCGCCCCCACCCAACTCTGGCAACTCACCAAGCTCGGCATCGTCTACGTCAAGGGCTGACGAGGACATGGACGTGATCCGCCGCCGCCCCGCCAGGGCGGCGGCGGATCGGTTTCCGGCAAGGGAGCCACGGGTGCGCCGGGCCCGGCGAGGCGTGCCGTAGGCTCTCGGGGACATCGTTGCGCCGGAGCCGCGCGGACCAGGAGCGGGGCGGGGGAGTACCGACAGCACATGAGCACGGCATCGAGCACCGAGTCGTCCAGCACCGAGCCCGGGGCGTCCGCCGCGCTGCCGAGCGCGCCGTCCGAGGAGCGGGCGGGCCGGGCGCCCGGGCGGTTCGGGGCGCTGGTGGACCGCTTCGCGCCCGCGCTGGGCGCCTACGCGGTGGTCAAGGCCACCGGCCTGACCGTCTTCCTGCTGCTGCTCTCGCACACCGGCGACTACCTGAAGAAGCAGCCGGGCCGCGGCGGCGGCGCCAACCCCTGGGACGTGCTGAGCACCTGGGACGGCGTCTGGTACCAGCGGATCGCCGAGAACGGCTACAACCCGCAGCTGATCCCGCTGCACGGCTTCCCGCTCGCCACCTACTACGAGAACTCGGCCGCCTTCTTCCCGCTCTACCCGTGGCTGATGCGGCTGGTCGGCGCGGTCACCGGGCTCGGCTCGTACGGGTCCGGGATCGTGGTCTCGGTGCTCGCCTCGCTGGTCGCGGCGGCCGGGATCTTCGCGATCGCCGAGCGGCTGGGCGGCTTCCGGGCGGGGGTGACGGCCGCGGTGATCTGGGGCCTGTTCCCGGGCTCCGGCGTGGAGTGGGCGGTCTACTCGGACTCGCTGTTCGTCGCGCTGTCCGCCTGGGCCTGCTACTGCGTGATGACCCGCCGCTGGGTCGCGGCCGGCCTGCTGGCGCTGGTGGCGGGCCTAAACCGGCCGACGGCCGCCGCGCTGATCGCCGCCGTCTCGATCGCCGCGCTGGTCGCGCTGGTGCGCCGCACCGACGGCGTGGCCCGCCCGCTGACCGCGATGCTGATCACTCCCTGGGGGCTGGTCGGCTACGTCGCCTGGGTCGGCTGGAAGATGGGCGACTGGGGCGGCTACTTCAAGCTCCAGCGCGGAGCCTGGAACCGCTACTTCGACGGCGGTGCCTCCACCCTGCGCACGATCATGGACGTGATCACCGGCCACTGGGACTTCTGGCAGTCCAACCCCGTCCCGGACCTGATCGCCATCGCCCTGCTGATCGCCCTGCCCGGCCTGCTGGTGCTGCTCTGGCGCGCCCGGCCGCCGCTGGTGCTGTGGGTCTACACCGCGCTGACCATCATCACCGCGCTCAGCAGCAACCAGATCTTCGGCAACATCTCGCGCTACCTGCTGCCGGCCTTCCCGCTCTGCATCGGCCTGGCGTTCGCGCTGCGCCGGGTGCGGACCTCCTCGCTGGTCGGGCTGTTCGCGATGCCCGCGATCGCGGCGGGCTGGTACGCGGGCTATGCGCTGTTCGAGTTGGGCATCCCGTAGACCCGGCTTTGGTTGGCAACGGGATCATCCGGCAGCAGACGGGCCGTTGCTAACCTCGGGCGTATGACGACGACCCCGCCCGTGCGCCAGATCCGCGACATCTCCGGCCTGCTGGACCACGCGAGCCACGTGCTGGCGACCCGGATGGCGGCCGCCTTCACCGAGCTCGGGATCACCCCCCGCGCGTACTGCGTGCTGTTCCACGCGCAGGAGGCCGAGCGCACCCAGATCCAGCTGGCCGAGCTGTCGGACCTGGACAAGACCACCATGGTGGTCACCGTCGACGAGCTGGAGAAGGCGGGCCTGGCGGAGCGCCGCCCGTCCGCGACCGACCGCCGGGCCCGGATCATCTCGGTCACCGAGGCGGGCGAGCGGGCCGTGGTGCAGGGCACCGCGATCGCCGACCGGGTGCACCGCGAGCTGCTGGATTCGCTGCCGCAGCCCGAGCGCGAGGTCTTCGTCTCGGCCCTGACCCACCTGGTGGAGGACCACCTCGCGGAGCCGGTGGAGAGCGAGCGGACCGTACGCCGGGCCCGGCGGTCCCGCGGGTGAGGCACCTCCCGAGGCGCTGCAGCCCCTCACCCAAGCTGCTCCCGAGATAGATAGTCCCGAACAAAACAATCTGATAGCGTTCCTACCCGGTACCCAACGAACCGGGAGAACCGCCATGACCACGCACGCCCCCGCCGCGCCCCCCACGGCCCCCACGGCCCCCGCCCGCTCCCGCACCCTCGCCCTCGCGGTGCTCTGCGCGGGCATGCTGATGATCATCCTGGACGGCTCGATCGTCACCGTGGCACTGCCCGCCATCCAGGACGACCTGCACTTCTCGCCCGCCGACCTGACCTGGACGGTCAACGCCTACCTGATCGCCTTCGGCGGCCTGCTCCTGCTCGCCGGCCGGCTCGGCGACCTGATCGGCCGCAAGCGGGTGTTCGTCGCCGGGCTCGCCCTCTTCACCGCGGCCTCCCTGCTCTGCGCCCTCGCCACCGGGCAGGGAATGCTGATCGCCGCCCGCTTCCTGCAGGGCATCGGCGGCGCGATGGCCTCCTCGGTCAGCCTCGGCATGATCGTCACGCTCTTCCCCGAGCCGCGCGAACGCGGCCGCGCCATCGGCGCGTTCAGCTTCGTCGGCGCGGCCGGTGCCTCGATCGGCCAGGTCCTCGGCGGGGTGCTCACCGAGGCCCTCGACTGGCACTGGATCTTCCTGATCAACCTGCCGCTCGGCCTCACCGCCGCCCTGCTCGCCGTCCGGGTGCTGGAGGCCGACCGCGGCCCTGGTCTGCGGGCCGGCGCCGACGCCCTCGGCGCCGCGCTGATCACCGCCGCCCTGATGCTCGGCATCTACACCATCGTCGGCGCCGCCGGGCACGGTTGGGCCTCCGCCCGCACCCTCGGCCTCGGCGCGCTCTCGCTCGCCCTGCTGGCCTGCTTCCTGCTCCGCCAGGCCCGGGCGGCCCAACCCCTGCTCCCGCTGCGGATGTTCCGCTCACGCAACGTCTCCGGCGCCAACCTGGTGCAGATCCTGACCATCTCCGGGATGTTCGGCTTCCAGATCATCGTCGCGCTCTACATGCAGCAGGTCCTCCGCTACGGCGCGGCCGCCACCGGCCTGGCGATGCTGCCGGCAGCCGTCGCGATCGGCGCGGTCTCGCTGCTGCTCTCCGCCCGGCTGAGCGCAAGGTTCGGCGAGCGCGGCGTCCTGCTGGCGGGCCTGGCCCTGCTGCTCGCCGCGCTCGGCCTGCTGGTCCGGCTGCCGACCGACGCCGACTACGTCGTCCACCTGCTGCCGACGATGCTGCTCGTCTCCGGTGGCGGCCTGGTGCTGTCCACGCTCGCCGTCCTCGGCATGTCGGGCGCCGGACCGCAGGACGCGGGCACCGCCTCGGGCCTGTTCAACACCACCCAGCAGGTCGGCGGGGCACTCGGGGTCGCCGTCCTCACCACGCTCGCGGGCGGCCGCACCGCGGCGCTGACCGCGGCCGGGCACCCCGCCGCCGAGGCGCTCACGGCCGGCTTCCGGCTCGCCTTCGCGGTGGCCGCGGGCCTGTTGGCGGTGGCCCTGCTGCTCGCCGCCGCGGTGCTGCGATCGCCCGCCAGGAGTTGACGAAGCGTCAATCAGCCTCGCCCCGGCCCGCGTTCGGCGGAGTCGGGGTGAAGCATTGCGGCTGCGGCTGCGGCTGCGTCTGCGGTTACGGCCAGACCAGGCAGTACAGCTGGTGCCCGGCGTCGTGCAGCCGGTTGGCGAAGTCCTGCCACTCGTGCAGCATGCTGTAGATCACGAAGGCGTCCCGCGGCCCGCGCCGGTCCGGCACGGTGGACCAGATGAAGGCGGCGGCGCCGAGCTCGGTCTCGTCGGCCTTGCGGAGCGGTTCGACGACGTTGTGCGGGAGCTGGACCACGGCGTAGTCCGGGTGCAGCACGATGAGCTCCAGCGGCGGCACCTGGTGCAGCGGGACGCCCTGGATGCCGGTGAGGACCATGGCGCTCATGGTCTCCGGTTTGATCTTGGTGGAGAGGTGGCCGGTGGGGGAGCCGCTGGTCTCCATCAGGTCGCCGAGCCGCCCCAGCGAGCCGAGCTCGCCGGCGTCCAGGCCGAGCCCGCCGGGGCCGAGCGCGGTGGGGACTCTCGCGGCGGTCGCACGGTCCGGGGCCCCGAAGTACTTGTAGGTCACCCCCACGCGTCCCTCACCCCGCCTCTCACCGCCGCGACGACCACGACCCGTACCCGCTCCCGTACCCCCGCGTGCGGCCTCGGCGGGCCTGCGGGAGCCCCCCGCGGCCTCGTCGTAGCCGTCCTGCGCCTCGGACACTCGGACCATCCTCACCGGAATTCGCCGGAATCGACAGACCCCCGCACGTCCGGCGTCCCTCCGGACGTGCTCCTTACCCGTCATGCGCCGCCGTACCCACTCGCGGTACGCGGCAGTCCTCTCCACACCCCTGCACACAACCGGAGCGATCGCGCACTCTGTGTGCACAGTCTGACGTGCCCGCCCCGCGGAGCCGTCAGCGGCCCCGCTGTAGGGACAACCGTACAGACAACAGTGCCCGGATCATCGTTCCAGATGATCGGGTCCGACATGCAGAGCGCAAGGACACGATTTGAGACCATGTCTCACGTGAGCTACCCCTACGAAGCCCCCCAGTCCCAGTCGCTGTTCGATCGCGCCTCCGTGGTGACGCCCGGCGGCGTCAACTCGCCGGTGCGCGCCTTCCGCGCGGTCGGCGGCACGCCGCGCTTCATGGTGTCCGGCACCGGCCCCTACCTCACCGACGCCGACGGCCGCGAGTACGTCGACCTGGTGTGCTCGTGGGGTCCGATGATCCTCGGCCACGCGCACCCCGCGGTGATCGACGCCGTCCAGCAGGCCGTCACCCGCGGCACCTCCTTCGGTACGCCCGGCCAGGGCGAGGTCGAACTGGCCGAGGAGATCGTCGCCCGGGTCGCCCCGGTCGAGCAGGTCCGCCTGGTCTCCTCCGGCACCGAGGCCACCATGTCCGCGATCCGGCTGGCCCGCGGCTTCACCGGCCGCGCGAAGGTGGTGAAGTTCGCCGGCTGCTACCACGGTCACGTGGACGCCCTGCTGGCCGCCGCCGGTTCCGGCGTGGCCACCTTCGGCCTGCCGGACACCCCTGGCGTCACCGGCGCCCAGGCCGGCGACACCATCGTGCTGCCGTACAACGACCTGGCCGCCGTCGAGCGGGCCTTCGCGGCCCACCCGGGCGAGATCGCCTGCGTGATCACCGAGGCCTCGCCCGGCAACATGGGCGTCGTCCCGCCGCTGCCCGGCTTCAACGGCGGCCTGGCCCGGCTCTGCCGGGAGAACGGCGCGCTGTTCATCTCCGACGAGGTGATGACCGGCTTCCGCGTCTCCAAGGCTGGCTGGTACGGCCTGGAGGCGGCGAACGAGGGCTGGGCGCCGGACCTGCTGACCTTCGGCAAGGTCATGGGCGGCGGCTTCCCGGCCGCGGCCTTCGGCGGCCGCGCCGACGTGATGGCGTACCTGGCCCCGGCCGGCCCGGTCTACCAGGCCGGCACCCTGTCCGGGAACCCGATCGCCACCGCGGCCGGCCTGGCCCAGCTGCGCGGCTGCACCGGCGAGGCGTACGCGACGGTGGACAAGGTCGCCGCCGAGGTGTCCGGCCTGGTCTCCGAGGCGCTGACCAAGGAGGGCGTGGTGCACCGGCTGCAGACCGCCGGGAACATGTTCTCGGTGTTCTTCACCGAGGCCGCCGTCACGAACTACGACGAGGCGAAGACCCAGGAGGCGTACCGTTTCACCGCCTTCTTCCACGCGATGCTGGCCGAGGGCGTCTACCTGCCTCCGTCCGCCTTCGAGTCCTGGTTCGTCTCGGCGTCCCACGACGAGCGGGCGATCGAGCGGATCGCCGCCGCCCTCCCGGCCGCCGCGCGCGCCGCTGCCGCCGCCACGGCCTAGTCCAATCCGAGCCCAGGAGCAGTAGAGAAGTGACCGCCAAAGAGATCACCGTCGTCCACCTGATGCGGCACGGTGAGGTGCACAACCCGGAGGGCATCCTGTACGGGCGCCTGCCGGGCTACCGGCTGTCCGAGCTGGGCCGGCAGATGGCCGACCGGGTGGCCGAGGACCTGGCCGACCGGGACATCACCCACGTGGTGGCCTCGCCGCTGGAGCGGGCCCAGGAGACCGCCGAGCCGATCGCCAAGGCGCACGGCCTGGACGTCGCGGCGGACGCGCGGCTGATCGAGGCGGAGAACATCTTCGAGGGCAAGACCTTCGGCGTCGGCGACGGCTCGCTGCGCAACCCGGGGTACTGGAAGTACCTCACCAACCCGTTCAAGCCCTCGTGGGGCGAGCCCTACCTCGACCAGGTGGTGCGGATGATGGGCGCGCTGGGCGCCGCCCGGGACGCCGCGCGCGGGCACGAGGCGGTCTGCGTCAGCCACCAGCTGCCGATCTGGATCGTCCGTTCCTTCGTCGAGCGCCGCCGGCTCTGGCACGACCCGCGCAACCGGCAGTGCTCGCTGGCCTCGCTGACCAGCTTCACCTTCGAGGGCGACCGGATCGTCTCGGTCGGCTACCGCGAGCCGGCCCGCGACCTGCTGCCCGCGCACCTGGTGGGCAAGGGCCGCAAGGGCGACAAGCCGGTGGGCAAGAGCTTCGGCGCCTAGCCCCTCGAACGGGGCGTGCGAGCGGCGTCACACGCCCGCGCGTACGGCGCATAAGCGGTAGGTAAGTATGACTTCGGGTCACCCGGCGGGCGCCGGGTGACCCGATTTCGTCGCAGGTCAGAGGCGGTGCGACGCGCAAGGCAGGACCCCCCCGAACCTGCCCGGAACTCCATGCGAAACTTTTCACATGTCTGCCATGACGCGCCCCCGTCCCCGTGTCGCCGCAGCCGCTGCCGCCACCGCCGCCGCCGCTGCGCTCGCCCTCACCGGATGCTCCTCCGCGGGCTCGTCGGGCAGCGGCGAGGGCCAGGTCGGCTTCGTCACGGTCAAGGGCACCAACCTGTCGAAGGCGGACGCCGGCCGGCGCGGGGACGCCCCGGACATCACCGGGGAGACCCTGGAGGGCGCCCCGGCCAAGCTCTCCGACTACCGGGGCAAGGTCGTGGTGCTGAACGTCTGGGGCTCCTGGTGCGGGCCGTGCCGGGCCGAGGCGAAGAGCCTGCAGGCCGTCTCGGAGAAGTACAAGGACCAGGGCGTCCAGTTCCTCGGCATCAACACCCGGGACACCGAGAAGGGCAACGCCGTCCGATTCGAGCAGGAGCAGGGCGTCACCTACCCCAGCATCTTCGACCCGGCCGGCACCCAGCTGCTCAAGTTCCCCAAGGGCAGCCTCAACCCGCAGTCCATCCCGACCACGCTGATCGTCGACCGCGACGGCAAGCTGGCGGCCCGCGCCGTCGGCGGCACCACCGAGGACGCGCTGGAGTCGATCCTGCAGCCGGTGGTCGCGGAGCAGAAGCAGTGAGCCTGCCGCCCCTGCAGCCGGCCGCGCTCCACCTGGCCGACACCACCTCGACCGTGCAGAGCGGCGCCCTGCTGGTCGCCGCCCCGGTCGCGCTGCTGGCGGGGCTGGCGTCGTTTTTCTCGCCCTGCGTGCTGCCGCTGGTCCCCGGCTACCTCTCGTACGTGACCGGGTTCTCCGCCGCCGACCTCGCGGACGCCCGCGGCACCCGGCGCGGCCGGATGCTGCTCGGCGTGGTGCTGTTCATCCTCGGCTTCACCGCGGTGTTCGTCTCCACCGGCGCCCTGTTCGGCTACTTCGGCCAGGAGCTGCAGGACTACAAGCGGACCATCAACCTCGTGCTGGGCTCGCTCACCGTCCTGATGGGCCTGGCCTTCATGGGCCTGGTGCCCGGGCTGAGCATGCGCGAGGTCCGCTCGCACCGCCGCCCGGCCGTCGGCCTGCTGGGCGCCCCGATGCTCGGGGTGGTCTTCGGCGTCGGCTGGACGCCCTGCATGGGACCCACCCTGACCGCCGTGCAGAACCTGGCGCTCAACCAGGCCGACGCCCAGCGCGGCGCGCTGCTGACGACCTTCTACTGCCTGGGCCTCGGCGTACCGTTCATCCTGGCCGCGGTGGCCTTCCGCCGGGCGCTGGGCGCCTTCGGGTGGGTCAAGCAGCACTACCCGCTCGTGATGCGGATCGGCGGCGGCATGCTCGTCGCGGTCGGTCTGCTGCTCGTCACCGGGGTCTGGGACTCCATGATGAGCCAGCTGCAGTCCTGGACCGCCGACTTCCGGATCGGAATCTGACCGTGAGCAACACCACGACCGAGACCGAGCAGCCGCCGGCGCCGGACGACAGCGCCGCCGAGCGGCTCAGCACCGCACCGGTCGAGTCCGACGGCCCGACCGGCATCGGGGCGTTCGGCTGGGCGCGCTGGATGTGGCGCCAGCTGACCTCCATGCGGGTCGCCCTGATCCTGCTCTTCCTGCTCTCGCTGGCCGCCATCCCCGGCTCGCTGATCCCGCAGTACCAGAACGGCCAGGGCCAGCTGAAGGTCGAGGCCTGGAAGGCGCAGCACACCACGGTCGCGCCGATCTACGAGAAGCTCCAGCTGTTCGACGTCTACAGCTCGATCTGGTTCTCCGCGATCTACATCCTGCTGTTCGTCTCGCTGGCCGGCTGCATCGTCCCGCGCACCTGGCAGTTCGTCGGCGTGCTGCGCGCCCAGCCGCCGGCCGCGCCGCGCAACCTGACCCGGATGCCGGTCCACGCGGCCTGGCGCACCGGGGCGGACCCCGCGGCGGTGAACGCCGCCGCGCACCGGCTGCTGCGCAAGCGCGGCTTCCGCGCCGACCTGTCCGGCGGCGCGGTGGCCGCCGAGAAGGGCTACCTGCGCGAGGTCGGCAACCTGCTCTTCCACCTGTCGCTGTTCGCCCTGCTCGGCGGGTTCGCCTGGGCCAGCCTGGCGTCGGGCACCGGCGGCAAACTGATGGTCGAGGGCGAGGGCTACTCGAACACCATCACCCAGCTCGACGACTTCAACGGCACCCGGTTCTACGGCAGCCAGGACCTCGACCCGTTCTACCTGAAGCTGGACGGCTTCACCTCGAAGTTCCAGACCAACGGCGACCAGATCGGCGCCGCCCGGCAGTTCACCGCGAACGTCGAGTACTACGCGGGCAGCGACGCGTCGAAGCTGAAGAAGTCGACGATCGAGGTCAACCACCCGCTGGAGATCGGCGGCAGCAAGGTCTTCCTGATCGGCCACGGCTACGCCCCGGTCGTCACCGTCCGCAACGGCAAGGGCGACGTCGTCTACCAGGGCGCCGTCCCCTTCCTGCCGCAGGACGGCAACCTGACCTCCACCGGCGTCGTGAAGGTCTCCGACTACGGTCTGGGCCCGGACGGCAACAAGACCCAGATGGGCTTCTCCGGCTTCTTCCTGCCGACCGCGCCGCTGAGCTTCGAGGGCACCGGCCCGGTCTCGCTGTTCCCCGGCGACGCCGCCCCCGAGCTGGTGCTGAACGCCTTCTCGGGCGACCTCGGCACCGACTCCGGCCTGCCGCAGAACGTCTACCAGCTCAACACCCGCAAGCTCACCCAGCTGACCCAGGACGGCCAGCCGGCCAAGGCCCGGCTCAAGCCCGGTCAGGGCTGGAACCTCCCCGACGGCTACGGCTCCGTCACCTTCGAGGGCTACAAGCAGTGGGCCAGCTTCAACGTCTCGCACCGCCCCGGCAACGCGATCGCCCTGACCGGCGCCGTCCTGGCGATCCTCGGCCTGATCGGCTCGCTGTTCATCCAGCGCCGCCGGATCTGGGTGCGGGCGGTCGCCCTGCCCGGCGGCGGCACCCAGGTGGAGCTGGCGGGCCTGGCCCGCAGCGAGTCGGCGAAGATCGCCGAGGAGCTGGCCGAACTCGCGGTGGACCTCCAGGACGACGCCCCCGCCTCCGCGGACGCCGCCGCGCCCGACGCCGTACCCGACGACCCCGAGGCCGAGGCCTCGGACCCCGCAGTCCCTGCCGACCAGAACTCCAAGGAGTAGACGGTGCACCTCGCCTCGGCGGTCGACCCACAGCTGGCCGACCTCTCCAACAAGCTGATCTATTCGGCGATGGCGGTCTACACGCTCGCCATGTTCGCCCACATGATCGAGTGGACCTTCGGAAGCAAGGGCGCCGTCGCCGTCCGCTCGAAGGAGCAGTCCGGCAGTCTGGCCGAGACCGTCGCCACGGCCGGGAAGAAGACCGGGAAGACGGTCACCGTCACCGTGGCGGGCGCCGGCGGCGGCACCACCACGCTCACCCGCACCGCGATCGCGGGCGAGGGCGCGACGGTGGTCACCAGCGGGCGCGGCGCCGAGGAGGAGGACGGCCCGGGCGCGGCCGGCACCAGCGAGAAGGCCGACCTGGCCGGCCGGATCGCCGTGTCGCTCACCGTCCTGGCGGCGCTGCTGCACGGCGGCGGCATCGTCGCCCGCGGCCTGTCGGTGTCCCGCTGGCCGTGGGGCAACATGTACGAGTTCTCCTGCGCCTTCGCCTTCGCCATGACGGCGGCGTACCTGGTCCTGCTGGCCGCGCGGAAGAACGTCCGCTGGCTCGGCCTGCCGGTCGTCCTCGCGGTGCTGCTGACCCTCGGCATCGCCACCCAGGTGCTGTACACCGACTCCGAGCAGCTCGTCCCGGCACTGCACTCGTACTGGCTGGCGATCCACGTCTCCACCGCGATCTTCTGCGGCGGCTCCTTCTACGCGGCGTTCATCGCCACGCTGCTGTACCTGGGCAAGGACTCCTTCGACAAGCGGATGGCGGCCGGCCTGACCACCGGCCCGCTGGGCACCTCGGCCTCGATCTGGCGCCGGCTGCCCGCCACGGCCACCTTCGACAAGCTGTCCTACCGGATCAACGCCCTGGTCTTCCCGCTCTGGACCTTCACCATCATCGCGGGCTCGATCTGGGCCGAGGCCGCCTGGGGCAAGTACTGGGAGTGGGACCCGAAGGAGACCTGGTCGTTCATCACCTGGGTCGCCTACGCCTGCTACCTGCACGCCCGCGCGACGGCCGGCTGGAAGGGCCGCAAGGCCGCCTACCTGGCGCTGGCGGCCTTCGCCTGCTGGCTCTTCAACTACTACGGCGTGAACATCTTCGTCACCGGCAAGCACTCGTACGCGGGGATCTGACCGGGGCGCAAACACCCACCGGCCCGGCTTTCCGCGAGAGGTAGCCGGGCCGCGGTGCGACAGGGGTAGTTCGTGCCGGCCGTCCGTGCCGGTACGGGGAGGAACGAGGAGGAAATCGCGCAATGGAGTGCGACGAGGTCATGCTGACCGTCCGAATCACCGCCGCCGAGCGCATGCTGCTCCGCCGGCTCGCCCAGGGACACCGGAGCGACGTCTCCGAGGTGGTGGCCGACGCTCTGCTGGACATCATTCCCACGCTCAGCGCGCCGGGGGACGCCTACCGACTGCTGGGGGCGCTCGCGATGCCCGCGCCGTGCGCCCTGACGGTCTGGCTGCCGAACCCGTTGGCCGACCTGCTGGTGCCCGGCGCGGCCCGGATCGCGCAGATCACCGACGTCCGGATCGAGTCGGCCAGCGCCGCCCTGGGGGCCGCGCTGCGGCTCTGGCTCGCCCAGGACCCGGTCAGGCTGGCGGCCAACCTCAGCGTGATGCACGCCGGGCGGCGGCCCGCCTCGGCGCTGGTGGCCGCCTGACGGGGGCACCTGTCCGAACGCCTCAGCTCGCCAGCGGCAGCCGGCTGCCGGCGAGGCCCGGCGCGGCGGGGCGGCCGTCGAGGGCGTCCCGCCGCGCCGGTACCGCGGGGCCCTCGGCGGGCCCGTCCACCGGGCCGCCCAGCGGTTCGGTGAGCAGCCGGCACTCGGCCGCCGTCCGCCCGTCCTGGAGCAGCTGGACCCGGACGGGCAGCCGGCGGCCGTCCGCGGCCGGTTCGGGGACGGCCCGGACGAAGCAGGGGCGGTCCAGCTCTATGTAGTGGTCGAAGGCGGTGACCAGCTCGACCGGGACGACCGGCTCGGGGTGGCGCAGCCGCTGGGCGGCTTGCCTGGCGGCCTCCAGCACCAGCATCCCGGGCACGTGGTCCAGCGCGTGGTCGAACAGCACCGGGTGCGCGGCGTCGGCGCGCAGCACCCAGGTGTCCGGCCGCAGGGTCGGGCTGAGCACCACGTCCGCGGGCTGCGCCCGGCCGACGAGCTCGGGCGCGGTGGGGGCGGGCGGGAGCAGCGGGGTGACGGCGTGCCGGCCGGCCCCGCGCAGCCGGTCGTACGAGGCGGGGGAGAGCACCCGCAGCTGGCCCGAGCCGCGGCCGATCGGCCGGCCGTCCCGGGTGATGTCGGCGTGCACCCGCAGCGAGACCAGCCGGCCGTGCCGCATCCGGACGTCCTCGCAGCCGACGGCGAGCATCAGCGAGGCCGGTTCCGTGCCGACGGCCAGGCCGGGCAGGCCGGGGCCGGCGAGCGCGTAGGAGAGGTCCTCCATGACGAAGTGGTGGCCGCGCGGCACCCCGAACCCGGCGTGGCCGATCAGCAGCCCGGCCTGCCGGACGGTCTCGGCCATCAGCACCGGGTCGTGGTAGCGGTCGCCGGGAAGCCGGTAGAAGCCGTGCAGCCGGGGCCACTGGGCGCCGAGCAGGAAGTCGTACGGGCCGGTGGCCTGCCAGCCGGTGAGGAAGACCTCGGAGACCGAGGCGCGGTGCACCAGGTGCCGGGAGACGGTCCGGTCGTGGAAGTCGTAGCCGGTGCCGGTGCCGGTGCCCGGCCCGGGGCCGGGGTGGGCGTACGGGCCGTGCGGGTCCGGCTCTACGATCGATGGCATGACTGGCCCCCGCTCCCAGGGTGTCGGTCGAGCGGCCGCCATGGACGCCCGAGCAAAACATACATACCACCCGGTTTCTGTCCTGCGACTGGGGTGCCCCGGCCGCACGGCCCGCGCGATCACGCTACCCCGTTGTGGGCTGCGGCGATGCCCCGCAGGGCAGCCGCAGACCTTGGGCGGGGGACCGTCCCCGCTGGACGGCGGGGACGAAACAGGCGCTAGATTAGATACCAACCATGCGGTTTCGGCCGGTGCCGTCCGCATGCGAGCGCCGCTCCTGGCCGGGGGCGCGCGCCGACAGCAGCCGGGCGGGGCGGGGATCACGCCCGGGTGGAATCCGGTTCGGTCCGGAGGGGGGCCAGTGGTCAAGCAGGAACGGGCTGGGCGGACCCGGCAGGCCGTGCTGCTCGCCGCGGCGGAGACCTTCGCACGGGTGGGCTTCGAAGCCGCCAGCCTGGTCGACATCAGCCGGCGGGCCGGGGTCAGCAAGGGCGCCCTCTACTTCCACTTCGTGTCCAAGCAGGCCCTCGCCGACGGCGTGCGCCGCGCCGCCGGACGGGAGATCGGCTCGGCCGCGCTGCGCGCCCTGCGCGCCGACGGCCCGGCCCTCCAGGGACTGATCGACCTCTCGCACGAGCTGGCCCGGATGCTGCGCGAGGACGTGGTGGTGCGGGCCGGCGTCCGGCTCGGCCGCAGGGGGCCGAGCCGGGAGGACACCCCGGGCGCCCCGCCCGGGCCCGACGCCACCTGGCGCAGCCTCACCGCCGTCGTCCAGCGGCTGCTGGACCGCGCGGCCGAGGCCGGCGAGCTGCACCCCGGGGTGGACCGGCGGGCCGCCGCCGAGCTGCTCACCTCGGTGGCGGCGGGGCAGGTGCTGCTGGCGGGCGAGGAGGGCGACCGGCCCCGGCCGGAGGCGGTGCGGCGAGTCTGGACGGCTGCGCTGCCGGCCCTGGTGGCCGCGGACCGCCGGGCCGGCTACCGGCTCTGAACGACCCCGCCGTACGTCGGAACGCCACGGGTGCGGGCCTCAGGAGGGGGTGCGCTCGGCCACGCTCAGCCGGGCGAGCGCGTGCGGCTGGACCAGGCCGGGCAGCAGCAGCGTCCACAGGTCGGCCATCCGCTGGATCAGGTCCTGCCGGTCGGCCAGCACTTGGGAGCTCAGCTGGATCCCGGTGACGGCCCCGGTGATCACCCCGGAGGCGGCGACCAGGTCGATGCCCGGGTGGAGGTCACCGGCGTCCCGGGCCTGCTCCAGCAGCGCCCGGACCAGGTCCATCCAGCCCTGGTAGGCCGCGATCTGCGGCTGGGTGAAGCTGCCGTGTTCGATCGTCAGCCGGATGCTGCCGCGCACCAGCGGATCGGACTGCAGCGCGCGGGCGAAGGCGTACCCGAGGTCGATCAGGTTCTGCACCGAGCTGTCCGAGGCCGGCTCCCAGCCGGCGATCCAGGCGCCCTGCCCCTCGATGACGGCGAGCGCCAGCTCCTCCTTGGAGCGGAAGTGGAAGTACAGCGCGCCCTTGGTGACGCCGGCGCGGTCCAGGATCTCGGACATCGTGGCGGCGGCGTAGCCGCGCTCGTCGAAGACCTCGGCCGCCGCGAGCAGCACCGTCTGGCGGGTCGCCAGCGCGCGGGCCTGCCTGGCCATCGCAGCCTCCCTGGGAAGTTCTGGTACCTCGGCAGCGGCCGATCCTATGGGGGCCGACGGGGCGGCGGAGGCATACCGTCCAGTAGGCATCCTACCGAGCCGCCCGGGGCCGGGTACGCCCGACGGCCGGTCACCCGGGCGGGGTGACCGGCCGTCGACGGACGCCGCGGTGCGTCAGAGCGTGTCTCAGGCGGCCTGCTGCCAGCTGACCGGCGAGAAGTAGGCCGGGCGGCGCTCCAGGCGGTGCCAGGTGGCGATCGGCTCGACCGGGGCGGTGGCGGCGGCCTGCTGCGCGGCGGCGGCGCGCGCCATCAGGACGGCGGTCAGGGCGGCGAGTTCCTCGTCGCTGAGGCTGCCGCGGACGATGCGGACGAGGGGTTCGGCGGAAGCGGTCATGTCCTGGTTTCTCCCCCGGTGGCTGTGGTGTGAGGTGGTGGCCGGTGCGGCGTGCTGCGGTGGACCGCGCTGCTACATCGGCGGGTTGCCGTGCTTGCGGCTGGGCAGGTCGGCGTGCTTGGTGCGGAGCATGGCCAGGGCGGAAGCGATCACCTGGCGGGTCTCGGCCGGGTCGATGACGTCGTCCACGAGGCCGCGCTCGGCCGCGTAGTACGGGTGCATCAGCTCGTTCTTGTATTCCTTGATCTTCTGGGCGCGCATCGCGTCCGGGTCCTCGGCGGCGTTGATCTCGCGCCGGAAGATGACGTTGGCGGCGCCCTCGGCACCCATCACGGCGATCTCGTTGGTCGGCCAGGCGTAGGACAGGTCGGCGCCGATGGAGCGGGAGTCCATCACGATGTAGGCGCCGCCGTAGGCCTTGCGCAGGATCAGCGAGATGCGCGGCACGGTGGCGTTGCAGTACGCGTACAGCAGCTTGGCGCCGTGGCGGATGATGCCGCCGTGCTCCTGGTCGACGCCGGGCAGGAAGCCGGGGACGTCCAGCAGGGTGAGCAGCGGGATGTTGAAGGCGTCGCACATCTGGACGAAGCGCGCGGCCTTCTCGCTGGCGTTGATGTCCAGCACGCCGGCCAGCGACTGCGGCTGGTTGGCGATGATGCCGGTGACGTGGCCGTCGACGCGGGCGAGCACGCAGAGCACGTTGGTGGCCCAGCGCTCGTGGACCTCCAGGTACTCGCCGTGGTCGACGATCTCCTCGATCACCTTGCGCATGTCGTACGGGCGGTTGCCGTCGGCGGGCACCAGGTCCAGCAGGCTGTCGTTGCGGCGCTCGACCGGGTCCTCGGTGACGACGGACGGCGGCATCTCGCGGTTGTTCTGCGGCAGCAGCGACAGGAGGTAGCGGACCTCCTCGATGCAGGACTGCTCGTCGTCGTAGATGAAGTGGGCGACACCGGAGACGCCGGCGTGCACGTCGGCGCCGCCGAGGCCGTTCTGGGTGATCTTCTCGCCGGTCACGGCCTGGACCACGTCCGGGCCGGTGATGAACATCTGCGAGGTCTCGCGGACCATGAAGACGAAGTCGGTCAGCGCGGGGGAGTACGCGGCGCCGCCGGCGCACGGGCCGAGCATCACCGAGATCTGCGGGATGACGCCGGAGGC
Source organism: Streptomyces sp. 1331.2 (assembly GCF_900199205.1). NCBI lineage: Bacteria > Bacillati > Actinomycetota > Actinomycetes > Kitasatosporales > Streptomycetaceae > Streptomyces > Streptomyces sp. 1331.2. The sequence goes on from NZ_OBMJ01000001.1 coordinate 4,305,760, forward strand.
CTTGGTGTTGCGCTGGAAGATGCCGCCGTAGCCGGCGAGGGCGGTGACGCCCTCCTGGATGCGGGCGCCGGCGCCGTCGTTCAGCGAGACCAGCGGCGCACCGGCCGCGATGGCCATGTCCATGATCTTGTGGATCTTCTGCGCGTGGGCCTCGCCCAGGGCGCCGCCGAAGATCCGGAAGTCGTGCGCGTAGGTGAAGACGGTGCGGCCGTGGACGGTGCCCCAGCCGACGACGACGCCGTCGGTGTGCGGCTTCTTGGCCTCCAGGCCGAAGCCCTGGGCGCGGTGCCGGCGCAGCGGCTCGACCTCGCGGAAGGAGCCCTCGTCCAGCAGCAGCTCGATGCGCTCGCGGGCGGTCAGCTTGCCCTTGGCGTGCTGGGCCTCGGTCGCCTTGTCGCTGGGGCCGCGGAGGACCTGCTCGCGCAGCTCGTGCAGCTCGGCGACCCGCCCGCGGGCGTCGGCCGGGACCTCGGGGACCTCGCCGTCGACCGGCGCCTCATGCACAACCGTCATCTCGAACCACTCCAAGGGTGAGGGAACTGTCCGACAGCCAACGTCTGCTGTGCCCCCGGCCGCGAATCACTTTCTTCACTTATGACTGTACGAGGGGCCGTGCGCTGGTTTCGGCGTCGATTCCGTACAAGGTCGGGTTCGTTTAGCTGTCAGGGCTGCACAGAAGAGGGCGCACCGGGGCGGGAGCGCTCCGTGTTCGTTCGAATACGGGGGGTTGTCGCAAAGGTGACAGTCAGATGATCTGTGTGTGAAGAAAAGCGCAGGTCAGGGCCATCCCGCGGCCGTACGGGCCGGTCGTCCCGGGGGCCGCCTTCGTCCCGCCCGGGTCAAGGGTCCCGGTCGAGGCCATGTGGGTGAGCGGGCGTTCAGTCGTAGGGAAGCGCCAAAAACGCCGCAGCCCACCCGGGGCCGCCCGGGTGGGCTGTTGGAGGGAGGGCGCGAACCGCCGTGATCAGCTCTTCCTGCCGTCCTCGGGCTCGTCCCGGTCCCGCAGCTCCTGCTCCCGGCGGCGCAGATCGGCCTCCCACTGCTTGAGCATGTCCTCGTGCTCGTTGTTGCCCTTCTTCAACGAGGCGAGGAATTCGGGGTCGTCGTCCGGCGCGAGCGGGCGCCCGCCGCGCGCGGACGGGTGGCCGGTTCGGCCCGCGCGGCCGTCGGCGGCCGGCTGCCCCGGGTGCCCGTCGGCGGCGGTCCGCAGGAAGCCGCGCTGCTTGCCCGCGATCAGCCAGGCGATCGGGCCCAGCGGCGGGAAGAGCAGCACGATCAGCACCCAGACCACCTTCGGCAGGTGCCGCACCTCGTCCTCGGGGGTGGTCAGGCAGTCGACGAACGCCCAGACCCAGAGCGCGAGCGGAAGGACGACGGTCAGCAGAATCCGCAACATGGCTGCGATCTCCCCCCAACGGGCGGCGGTGGCGGGCGCCTTCCCGGGGCCCTTGACGCAAGCCAGGCTATCGGGTGGCGGATACTGACAGGCATGGCATACGACGATCTCCGCTCGTTTCTCCGGGCCCTCGACCGTGAAGGCGACCTCAAGCGCATCAAGGCGGAGGTCGACCCCCACCTGGAGATCGGCGAGATCGTCGACCGGGTGCAGAAGGCCAAGGGCCCCGCGCTGCTCTTCGAGAACGTCAAGGGCTCGTCGATGCCGCTCGCGATGAACGTCTTCGGCACCGAGCGGCGCCTGGCCAAGGCGCTCGGCCTCAAGGGCCCGGACGACATCGCCGAGAAGATCGCCGGCCTGCTCAAGCCCGAACTGCCGCAGGGCTTCACCGGTTTCCGCGACGCCTTCGGCAAGCTCGCCTCGATGGCGCACGTCCCGCCCAGGCACGTGAAGTCCGGCGACGCGCCGGTCCAGGAGGTCGTGCTCACCGGCGAGGACGTCAACCTGGACGAGCTGCCCGCCCTCTTCACCTGGCCGCTGGACGGCGGCTCCTTCTTCAACCTGGGCCTCACCCACACCAAGGACCCGGACACCGGCATCCGCAACCTGGGCCTCTACCGGCTCCAGCGGCACGACCGCCGCACCATCGGCATGCACTGGCAGATCCACAAGGACAGCCGCAACCACTACGCGGTGGCGGCCAAGCGCGGCGAACGCCTCCCGGTCGCGATCGCCTTCGGCTGCCCGCCGGCCGTCACCTACGCGGCCACCGCGCCGCTGCCCGGGGACATCGACGAGTACCTCTTCGCCGGCTTCGTCGCCGGGGAGCGGGTGCGGATGGTCGACTGCAAGACCGTGCCGCTGCAGGTCCCGGCCGACGCCGAGGTGGTCCTGGAGGGCTGGCTGGAGCCCGGCGAGATGCTGCCCGAGGGCCCGTTCGGCGACCACACCGGCTTCTACACCCCGCAGGAGCCCTTCCCGGCGCTGACGATCGACTGCGTGACGATGCGCCGCCGTCCGATCCTGCAGTCCATCGTGGTCGGCCGCCCGCCGACGGAGGACGGCCCGCTGGGCAAGTTCACCGAGCGCTTCTTCCTGCCGCTGCTGAAGATCATCATCCCGGACATCGTCGACTACGACCTGCCCGAGGCCGGCGGCTTCCACAACTGCGTGATCGTCTCGATCGACAAGAAGTACCCCAAGCACGCCCAGAAGACGATGCACGCCATCTGGGGCGCCCACATGATGTCGCTCACCAAGCTGATCATCGTGGTGGACGCCGACTGCGACGTGCACGACTACCAGGAAGTCGCCTGGCGGGCCTTCGGCAACGTCGACTACAGCCGGGACCTCACCGTGGTCGAGGGCCCGGTGGACCACCTGGACCACGCCTCGTACCAGCAGTTCTGGGGAGGCAAGGCCGGCATCGACGCCACCCGGAAACTCCCCGAGGAGGGCTACACCCGGGACGGCGGCTGGCCGGAGATGGTGTCCTCCGACCCGGCGACGGCTGCGCTGGTCTCCCGGCGCTGGAAGGAATACGGACTGTGATGAGCACGGCCGCAGTTGAGACCCCCGGGCGCACGAAGGCCTTCCTGCGCCTGGTGATGATCGAGCACTCGGTCTTCGCCCTGCCCTTCGCGTACATCGCCGCGCTGACGGCCATGTTCCTCGCCGACAAGCGGGTGCACTGGGGCGAGTTGTTCATCGTCACGGTGTGCATGGTCGGCCTGCGCACCTTCGCCATGGCGGCGAACCGGATCATCGACCGCGAGATCGACGCCCGCAACCCGCGCACCGCCTCGCGCGAACTCGTCACCGGCGCCGTCTCGTTGAAGACCGCGTACGTCGGCTCCGCCGTCGCCCTGGTGGTCTTCCTCGGCGCGGCCGCGCTGCTCAACCCGCTCTGCCTGGCGCTCGCGCCGGTGGCCGTCGTGCCGATGGTCGTCTACCCGTACGGCAAGCGGTTCACCGACTTCCCGCAGGCGATCCTCGGCCTGGCCCAGGCGATGGGCCCGGTCGGCGCCTGGCTCGCGGTGACCGGCACGTGGTCCTGGGACGCCGCCGTCCTCGGCGGCGCGGTCGGCATCTGGATCGGCGGCTTCGACCTCATCTACGCCTGCCAGGACGTCGAGTCCGACCGCGAGAACGGTGTCGGCTCGCCGCCGGCCCGCTTCGGCGTGCCGGCGGCGATCCGGGGCGCGCGGGTGTGCCACGTCCTCACGACGCTTCTGCTGGGCTGGTTCGCGGTGCTCACCGACGCCGGTGTGGCGTTCTGGATCGGCCTCGCGGTCGTCGCGGGCGCGTTCGTGTACGAGCACACCATCGTGAAGCCGAACGACCTGTCGAAGCTCAACCGCGCGTTCTTCCAGACGAACAGCTTCGTCGGCATTTCGCTGTTCTTCTTCGCGCTGGTGGACCTGCTCCTTCGTGGGCTCGGAATCTGATTCCCACGAGGCCGCTGTTCGTCCGAGCTCACTCGCGGTCGTCGGACCGGCGGGAGTCCGGGTCCTGCTTCGCATCAGTTGTGGAGGAAGGCCTCCAGGGACGCGGCCAGGGCGACCGGGGTCTCGTACATCGGGTAGTGGCCGGTGCCGCTGAGCTCCTCCAGCACGGCGTTGGGGTAGTGGGTGAGGAAGGTGGCGCGCATGACGTCGGCGGTGAGGGCGAGGTCGTGTTCGCCGACGATCACCTTGACCGGGACGGGATTGCCGTTGATCCGGCGTTCCAGGTCGGCGGTGGTCCAGTCGCGGACGTAGCCGGCGAAGGCCTCGCGGGTGGAGAGCTGCAGCGACTGGTCGACCATGCGGTCGAGCCAGACCCGGCCGGCCCGCTGCCCGGTGACCAGGTCGAGGATCGCCAGGCGCTTCTCCCGGTCCTCTGAGGCGCCGTGGAACAGCGCCTCGCCGGCCTCGTCCAGCGGGTAGGCGCCGGCCGGCACCGGGGCCAGGCCGACCAGCTTGCGCACCCGCAGCGGCGCCTCGGCGAGGACCTGCTGGGCCGCCTTGCCGCCCATCGAGTGGCCGACCACCGAGAAGCGCTCCCAGCCGAGTTGGTCGGCGAGGGCGAGGGCGTCGGTGGCGATCTCGGCGAGCGTGTAGTCGCCGGTGACGTCCTTGCGCCGGCCGTAGCCGCGGTAGTCGAGGAAGGCGTAGCTGAAGGCGCGGCCGTCGAGGTAGTCGAGGAAGGGGCCCCAGCCGGCGCTGGTGCCGAACCAGTCGTGCAGGACCAGGACGTGGTGGTCGCCGGTGCCGGTCATGCGGTGGGGGATCGTCATGCCGTTGGTCGTTCCCCCCGGGCCGCCCGTCCGAACCGCCGGCCGAACCACCGGCAGGACCCGGGCCGGACTGAGTCCGGCCGGACACCTCTTGCGGCCCGATCGGCGGGTCCCGGTAGAGGAGTTGGCGAGCTGTCAGTCGAGCACGATGCGGTCGCCGACGCGCAGGCGGCCCGGGGCGGCGACCTCGGCGAGGGCGTCGAGGCGGCCGTCGTGGGCGTGCACGACGGCCTTGAGGATCTCGGGTGCGTGCGGCAGTCCGGGCTGCGGGGCACCGGTCATCGTGCAGCGCTCGCTGGAGGTGACGAAGGCGAGCCGGGCGCTGCCGGGGGCCTCGCCGCGGGCCTGGCGGCCGAACCAGTCGTCCTCGACGAAGGGCGGGGTGCCGGGCGGGGTGCGCAGCACGACGTTGGGGCGGAAGCGGCGTTCGTCGACGGCGGCGAACGGGACGGCCTCGCGGATCCAGTCCAGGGTGGCGGTGGTGAGCACGCTGACCGGCAGCCGGTCGAAGTGCGAAACGGCGTCCTCGCGGGCGAGTTCGACGTCCTCGCGCTGGAGGTAGGCGCGCAGGAAGGCGGTCGGCCGGTCGACCGGGCGGCCGAGCGGGTCGAACAGTTCGGGGCCGTCGATCCGGTGGCCGAGCCGGGCGGAGAGGCGGAGCAGGCCGTCCATCCGCCGGAAGCGGCGGGTGTTCTTGCCGGAGCCGAGCTTCCCGGCCGCGTCGCGGACGGCGTAGAGGCGGTCGCCGGCGAGGCCGCGCTCGTCCACCTCGACGGAGTCGAGCCGCTCGCCGCCGGTGGATTTCACGGGGTAGCGCCAGAGTCGCTCGATCACTCCGATGATCTCTGCCATGGCCGGACAGCCTAGTGGCGCCACCGGGGGATGGTCTAGACCAAGTCCCGTACGGGCGGGGGCGATCCGGCGGGTGGACGGGCGCCTCGGCCGGTGCGGGGTCAGCCCAGCCGGGCCACCGCCCGTACCGGGGCGCCGTCCGCTGCGACCAGCCGCAGCGGGAACAGCGAGACCTCCACCGGGCGGCCGGCCTGCTGCGCCTCCAGCAGTGCCCGCAGGTCGGTCAGGTTCTCGGCGATCACCCCGCCGCCGGGCGCCCCCAGCAGCACCCGGTGCGCGGCGAGCGACGGCTCCTCGGCGGGCCCTCCTCCGGGTGCGTCGTGCTCGTCGGCGAGATCGGCGAGCAGCGCGGCCACCGCCGGGTCGCCCGGGCCCGGGTCGGGGGTCGGATCCACGCTCAGCGCGTCCACCCCGACGGTGCGCACCCCGGCGGCGACGATCGCCTCCGCGGCCTCCGGGGTCAGGCTGGGGTGGGCGAGGTAGGTGTCGGTGCCCCAGTGCCGGGCCCAGCCGGTGGCCAGCAGCAGCACGGTGCCCTCGCCGGAGTACGCGGCCCGCTCCAGCGCGGGCGCCAACTGCTCGGGGGTGACGGCCGTCCGGGGCTCCAGCCCGCGCAGGTCGGCGAGGACGGCCGGGCCGGTGAACCGCTCCAGCGGCAGTCCGTCCAGGGTCGGCCAGGTCACGTCCACGTGGTACGGCGCGTCCACGTGCGTCCCGGACTGCGAGCCGAGGTGCAGGGCCAGCACGTTCACCCCGGCGGTGGCGGTGGTGAGCGCGGGCTCCAGCAGGACGGCCGGATCGCCGGGGTAGACCGGCATCGCGGTGGTCACCTGATGGGTGAGGTCGACGAGGGTCGCTGCCATGCCCCCATCCTTCCAGGGGGACCGCGGATGCGGCCCTGCCGGGGGAAGCCGGATAGAAATGCCCCATGGGAACTGCGAAGCGTCAGCCGTGGGTGGTCGGGGTCTCGGGAGCGTCGGGGACGCCGTACGCGGCCTCGGTGATCCGGGGTCTGCTGGCCGCCGGGGAGGCGGTGGACCTCGTGGTGAGCCGGGCCGCCCGGCTCACCATCCTGGACGAGACCGGCATCTCCTTCCGGGACGCCCACTGGCGCACCGACCTGGGCGCCTGGCTGGCCGTCGACGAGAGCGGCCTGGAGGACGTCCGCTACTGGCCCCCCGGGGACTTCGCGGCCGGCCCGTCCAGCGGCTCGTACCCCGCCAAGGGCATGCTGGTGGTGCCCGCGACCACCGGCGCGGTGGCCGGGATCGCGCTCGGGCTGAGCAAGGACCTGTTGCAGCGGGTCGCCAGCGTCACCCTCAAGGAGCGCCGTCCGCTCGTCGTCTGCGTGCGCGAGACACCACTCAACGGGGTGACGTTGAAGCACTTGGTGGAACTCGACGCGCAGGGCGCCGTCGTGCTCCCCGCCTCGCCCGGTTTCTACGCCGGCGGCTCCACCGTGCGCGAACTCGTGGATTTCGTGGCCGGAAGGGTGCTGGACGCCGTCGGCGTGCCGCATTCCCTGTACCTGCGCTGGGAAGGGGAGTTGGGGGCGGCGGCCCGCCGGAGCGACACCGGTGGCGCCGCAACTGCTGAGGGGGAGTAAGGAGACCGAGGGCGGGAGAGTATCTTCTCTGCGATATCCGGGTCTTTCGGCGCACGGCGCCTTTGAATCCGGATAATGATCTGTGGGTCTGGAGAGGTTCGGAAGGACGCGGACGGTATATGGACACGGTGGACAGACAGCTCATCCAGGCGCTCCGGGAGAACGGCCGTGCGTCCTACGCCGAGCTGGGCCGGCTGGTCGGACTCTCCGGCCCGAGCGTCACGGACCGGATCAACCGCCTGGAACAGGCCGGGGTGATCACCGGCTACCGGGCGACGGTCAACCCGGCCTCGCTCGGCTTCGGCGTCACGGCCCTGATCGGCCTCCAGCTCACGGACGCCGCGGACCACGAGGACGTCGCGTTCCGGCTGAAGGACCTCAACGAGGTCGAGGACTGCTGGTTCATCGCGGGTGACGACTCCTACATGCTCAAGGTCCGGGTGGCCGACGTGGCCGGCCTGGAGTCGGTGGTGAAGCGGATCTCGGGCACGAAAGGCGTGGCCCGGACCCGCACCACCGTCGTACTCTCCACGAAGTGGGAGAACCGGGTGAGTGAACTTCCTCCTGTAGGAGAGTGACGCATGGCACTGGTCGGTCTGGAGGAGCTGCGCGCTGCTCGGCAGCGGATCGCGGGGGTCGCCGTGCGCACCCCGCTGGTTCCCGCCCCCTGGGCGGCCGAGGGGGAGCGGCGGCTCTGGCTCAAGCCCGAGAACCTCCAGCCGACCGGGGCCTTCAAGACCCGCGGCGCCTTCAACCGGCTGGCCGCGCTCGGCGAGGCCGAGCGGGCCCGCGGCGTGGTCGCCCAGTCGAGCGGCAACCACGCGCAGGCGGTGGCGTACGCGGCCCGGATCCTCGGCATCAAGGCCGTGATCGTGATGCCGGACACCTCGCCTGCGGTGAAGGTGGACGCCACCCGGGGCTTCGGCGCCGAGGTGGTACTGGTGTCCCCCGCGGAGCGGGACACCCTGCCGGGCGAGCTGGCGGAGAAGCACGGCTACGTCTGGGTGCCCCCGTACGACGACCCGTTCGTCATCGCGGGCCAGGGCACGGTCGGCCTGGAGATCGCCGAGGACGCCCCGGCCGAGCTGGACACCGTCCTGGTACCGGTCAGCGGTGGCGGCCTGATCGGCGGGACGGCGGCCGCGCTCAAGCTGACCCGCCCGGGCATCCGGGTGATCGGCGTGGAGCCCGAGCTGGCCGCCGACGCGCAGGCGAGCCTGCGCTCCGGTCGCCGGGTGGAGTGGCCGGTCGCCGACACCTACCGGACGATCGCGGACGGCCTGCGCACCCCGTCCGTCGGCGCGCTGCCCTACGAGCACATCACCGCCTACGTGGACGACATCGTCACCGTCACCGAGGACGAGATCCGCGCCACCGTCGCTCTGCTGGCCCGCCGCGGCCGGCTGGTAGCCGAGCCCTCGGGCGCGGTCGCCCCGGCCGCGTACTTCCACCGCGCCGCCGAGACCGGCGGCCAGGCGGTGGCGGCCGTGGTCAGCGGCGGCAACATCGAGCCCGCCCTGCTCGCGGAGCTCCTGTCGGCGTAGGCGTACGCTCGTTCCGGCAAGGAATCGAAGTCGGAGGAGGCGGGGCACCGCATGGACGCAGGGCTCAAGCGCGAGCTGGAGGCGAAGGTCTACGCGGGTGAGCGGCTGACCCGCGAGGACGGGATCGCGCTCTACGAGAGCGACGACCTGGCCTGGCTGGGCGGGCTGGCCCACCACGTGCGGACGCGCAAGAACGGTGACGTCGTCCACTTCAACGTCAACCGCCACCTCAACATGACCAACGTGTGCAGCGCCTCCTGCGCGTACTGCTCGTTCCAGCGCAAGCCGGGCGAGAAGGACGCCTACACGATGCGCATCGAGGAGGCCGTCCGGCTCGCCAAGGCGATGGAGGTCGAGTCCCTCACCGAGCTGCACATCGTCAACGGCCTGCACCCGACCCTGCCGTGGCGCTACTACCCGCGCTCGCTGCGGGAGCTGAAGGCGGCGCTGCCGAACGTCTCGCTGAAGGCCTTCACCGCCACCGAGATCCACTGGTTCGAGAAGATCAGCGGCCTGTCCGCCGACGAGATCCTGGACGAGCTGATCGACGCCGGCCTGGAGTCGCTGACCGGCGGCGGCGCGGAGATCTTCGACTGGGAGGTCCGCCAGCACATCGTCGACCACGACACCCACTGGGAGGACTGGTCGCGGATCCACCGCCTCGCGCACGCCAAGGGCCTCAAGACGCCGGCCACCATGCTGTACGGCCACATCGAGGAGCCCCGCCACCGGGTGGACCACGTGCTGCGGCTGCGCGAGCTGCAGGACGAGACCGGCGGATTCCAGGTCTTCATCCCGCTGCGCTACCAGCACGACTTCCACGACTCCAAGGACGGCGTCGTACGCAACAAGCTGATGGCCCGCACCGAGATGGCCACCGGCGCCGAGGCGCTGAAGACCTTCGCGGTCTCCCGGCTGCTCTTCGACAACGTGCCGCACGTCAAGGTCTTCTGGGTGATGCACGGCGTCACCACTGCCCAGCTGGCGCTCAGCCACGGCGCGGACGACATGGACGGCTCGGTGGTCGAGTACAAGATCACCCACGACGCGGACAACTTCGGCACCCCGAACAAGCTCGGCCGTGACGACCTGCTCGGCCTGATCCGCGACGCCGGCTTCCGCCCGGTCGAGCGCAACACCCGCTACGAGGTCATCCGCGAGTACGAGGGCCCGGACCCGATGCGCCGCGAGGCCCCGCAGGCGATGCGCCTCTGACACCCCGTCCGACCTGCGGACCTTCCCCGCCGCCCGGGCCGCCTGCAGGCCCGGGCGGCGGCGTCTTCACGGCCTCCGCACCCGCCCCGGGTTTACCAACGGGTACGGCGTTTGGCAGGATCGACAGCATGTCCGGTTCTCATCGCGCCACCGAGTACCCGCCGTACCAGCCGATGCAGGAGCCGGTGTACGGGGTGCCGCAGCAGCCGTATGAGCAGTCGTACGAGCAGCCGCACCCCTCCTACGAGGCGTACGGGCAGCCCGCCCCGCAGGAGTACGGCCAGGGCGGGTACCAGTCGTACCAGTCGTACCAGCAGAGCCCTGACGGGTACGTCGAGGCGTACGACCAGCCGTTCCAGCCGTACGGGGCGGAGCCGGAGCAGTTCCACCAGGAGCCGGTGTACGAGCCGGAGCCGGTCTACGGGCAGTCCGAGCCGGTCTACCAGCACTCCGAGCCGGTGTACGAGCCGGAACCGGCCTACGAGCCCGAGCCGGTCTACGTGCCCGAGCCGCTCGCCCCCGTCGTGCCCGTGGCGGCCGCCGCCCCCGTTTCGGGATCCAGGGCCGCCGCCCGCGGCCGGCGCCGCAAGGCGAAGCAGAAACGTCACGGCAAGGCGGTGATGGCCGGCACCGCGCTGCTGGTCGCCGCCACCGCCGGCTGGTACGCCGTCGGCCAGAACGACGCCAAGCCCGGCCTCACCGCCGCCGACGGCCCCGGCCCGGAGGGCGTCAACAAGCCCGACCAGCCCGCCCCCGCCGCCGCCCAGGCCGCCGCCGACCGCCAGTCCGCGCCCGCGGCCGCCGCCCGCGGCGAGGCCCGCGCGGACCTCTCGGTGGCCGCGATACCCGGCCTCGGCGCCACCTTCACCGCGAAGATCCCCGCCGAGACCACCCAGGTCGTGGTCGCCTCCGGCGCCGACCGGAACACCGACAAGAACACCGTCGTCCTCTGGACCCGCACCCCCGAGGGCCGCTGGCTGGCCGGCGAGACCTGGCAGGGCCACAACGGCAAGAACGGCTGGACCGCCGACCACAACGAAGGCGACCTGCGCAGCCCGATCGGCGTCTACAGCCTCACCGACGCGGGCGGCCGCAAGGACGACCCGGGCAGCAAGCTCCCGTACGACAAGGACCCGAGCTTCGTCGTCTCCGGCACCGGCTTCTTCGGCGACCAGCTGGCCGGCTCCTTCGACTACGTGGTCGCGATCAACTACAACCGGGTGGCCGGCAACTCCCCGCTCGACACCCGCCGCCCGATGGGCGCCAGGAAGGGCGGCGGCATCTGGCTCCACGTGGACCACGACGGCCCCACCCACGGCTGCGTGTCGATCCCCGAGGACAAGATGGCCCAGCTGATCCGCACCCTGGACCCGGCCGCCCACCCCGTCATCGTGATGGGCGACGCGCCGACGCTGGCCACCTGACCCCGGCGGAAGCCCGACGGCCCGGGCGCCGCACGGCCCCTTGTGGATCTCCTACAGATCGCGGGGCCGGATCCTGTCGCCGGTCGTGCCCCGCTGACCAGCGGGTAACCCGGTTCCATGGCACCATGAGCGGTTCTCGCATTGTGGCACTCGGCCACTACCAGCCCCCCAAGGTCCTCACCAACGACGACCTGGCGGCGCTCGTCGACACCGACGACGAGTGGATCCGCACCCGGGTGGGCATCCGTACCCGGCACATTGCCGAGGGCGAGAGCCTGGTCGACCTCGCCACCGAGGCCGCGCAGAAGGCGCTCGCCAACAGCGGCCGCACGGCGGAGGAGATCGACCTCGTCGTGGTCGCCACCTGCACCGCGATCGAGCGCAGCCCCAACACCGCCGCGGCCGTGGCCGCCCGGCTGGGGGTGCGCACCCCCGCCGCGTACGACATCAACACGGTCTGCTCCGGCTTCTCGTACGCCCTGGCCACCGCCGACCACGCGATCCGGGCCGGCGCGGCCCGCCGCGCGCTGGTGATCGGCGCCGAGCGGATGTCCGACACGCTGGACTGGACCGACCGCTCCACCTGCGTGATCTTCGGCGACGGTGCGGGCGCCGCGGTGGTCGAGGCCCAGGAGGACGGCGCCGAGCCCGGCATCGGGCCGGTGGTCTGGGGCTCCGAGCCGGAGAAGGGCGACGCCGTGGTGATCACCGGCTGGGATCCGGTGATCAGTCAGCAGGGCCAGTCGGTGTTCCGCTGGGCCACCACCCAGCTCGCCCCGCTCGCCCGGCAGGCCTGCGAGCGGGCCGGGATCGACCCGTCCGAGCTGAAGGGCTTCGTCCCGCACCAGGCCAACCTGCGGATCATCGACGCGATCGCCAAGAAGCTGGGCCTCGGTGACGCGGTGGTGGCCCGGGACGTGGTCGACTCCGGCAACACCTCGGCCGCCTCCATCCCGCTGGCCTTCTCCAAGCTGGTCGAGCGCGGCGAGCTCTCGCCCGGCGACCCGGTCCTGCTCTTCGGCTTCGGCGGCGGCCTCGCCTACGCGGGCCAGGTCGTCCGCTGCCCGTAACTCCACACGGTCCCGCCGCGGAGGCGAGCGGGCGAGTAGCAGCAAAATGCCGGTGGGCGGGCACCCCTTGCACGGGGTGCCCGCCCACCGGCATGTCTGGCGCGCTTGCGGTACGTCGGCGGACCTCCCCCGAGGACACGGCCGCCGTCCGTCGTTCCCCGGACAGGAGGCCGGGGCTGCGCGCGGAGCGGATGGTGGGTCGGCGGTGGGTCTACTTGGGCGGCTTCTTGCCGGTGACGCCCAGGTACACCAAGGGAGCGAGGTTGGGCTTGAGGTCCTTGACCTTGACGCCCCAGGAGGTGAAGGCCTTCTGGTGCTCGGCCGCCGATGCGAGCAGCGAGACCAGGGCCCCGGCCACGGCGTTGGGGTCGAGCGACTTGTCGGCCTGACCCTTCGCCTGGAGTTCCTTGACGGCCTCCGCGAGCGGCTTGGCGACCGCGTTGAGGACCGTCATGCGGATCTTGAAGAACCGCTTGTCCCCTTCGGCGGCACCGAGCGTGACCACTCGGAGAATGGCGTCGTTCTTGCGCCAGAAGGCGAGGAATCCGTCGACCAGTTCTTCCGAAGTGGTCGGTCCGGACTTCCCTGCCCAGGACTTTCCGGCCACCAGCTCTTTGAGGGTGTCGGCGTCCTTGGCCATTTCCTCGGCGATTTCGAGGACTGCGCCCTCGACATCCGGGAAGTACTGGTAGAAGGTCGCGGGGGAGGTACCCGCCATACGGGCGACGTCGATGACCTTGACGTCCCGATAGGGCGACGTGCTGAGCATCTCGCGGAGGCAGTCGAGCAGCTTCTGCCGCGTCTCCTGTCCGCGTCGCCCGGCGACGCGACCGTCGACGGTGCGAACTTGTCCTGTCATGCCGTCAGCTTACCGTGGCAAGATCTTGGCGCGATTCGGTGATGCGACTATTACTCCGCACGGGGGGTTGGTATAGCGGCATGAACCGCTTCGGACGGATATTCACCGGGCTCTGAAGGGCCTGTTGAAGCCCCCCCGTGTGCTTTCGATCTCGCAGCGTGACGGCGAGTCCGCTGAGGGATGGTCGTGTGACAGAGCGTGACGAACTTGGGTCGGTGGCGAACCGTCCGGAAGTGGACGGTCCGGCGGGTCCGGCGCAAGCCGCGGCCGGAGCGGACGTCAGAATCCGGCCGTTCCGTCCGCGCTGACCAGGGGCCCGCCCGGCGGGTCGTCCGCTCGGGTCGGCGGGCCCTCCGAGCGGGGGAGGTTGGAGATGCACCGGGCGGCATTGGAGAATCGGGTCCGGCACCACGCGGCGGGTGCGGACAACGGGGAGGTGGCAGCGGAGTGGACCAGCTGACGGCGCACGATCCGAGGCGGATCGGGCCCTTCGAGGTGCTGGGGCGGCTCGGCGCGGGTGGGATGGGGCTGGTCTACCTGGCGCGCTCCGCGGCCGGCCGACGGGTGGCCATCAAGACCGTCCGGGCGGAGCTGGCCGAGGACGACCTGTTCCGCGTCCGCTTCGCCCGGGAGATCGCGGCCGCCAAGACGGTCGGCGGCTTCTACACGGCGGCCGTGGTGGACGCCGACGCGGACGCCCGGGTGCCCTGGCTGGCCACCGCGTACATCCCGGCCCCCTCGCTGGAGGACCTGGTCGAGGACTGCGGCCCGCTGCCGGTGGAGGCCACCCGCTGGCTGGTCGCCGGCATCGCGGAGGCCCTGGAGTCCATCCACGCGGCCGGACTGATCCACCGCGACCTCAAGCCCTCCAACGTCCTGGTGGTCGAGGACGGGCCGAAGGTGATCGACTTCGGCATCGCGGCCGGGGTCTCCAGCACCCGGCTCACCATGACCAACGTCGCGGTCGGCACCCCCGCCTACATGTCCCCCGAGCAGGCCCGGGACAGCCGGACCGTCCGGGGCGCCAGCGACGTCTTCTCGCTCGGCTCGCTGATGGTCTTCTGCGCCACCGGCCACCCGCCGTACCGGGGCTCCAACCCGGTCGAGACGGTGTTCCAGCTGCTGCGCGAGGAGCCGGACCTGACCGGCATGCCGCCGGAGCTGATGGACCTGGTCCGGGCCTGCATGCAGCAGGCGCCCGAGCGCAGGCCCACCCCGGCGCAGATCCAGGCCGAGCTGGCCCCGCACCTCTTCTCCCGGGACGACGCCTCCGGCGAGGCCAGCGACTGGCTCCCCGCCAACGCGCTGGAGCTGATCGAGCGCAAGCGCGGCCGCCGGCAGACCGCGCCGCCGCCCCGGGCCGCGCACGGCCCGTCCGAGCCGCCGCAGTCCCACCCGCACCCGCACGCGCCCCCGCCGCACCCGCAGCAGTCCCACGGGCCGGCCGACCCGCGCACCAACCCGGGCGGGCGGCACGCGCAGTCGCCGGCCGGGCCGGTGCACAGCGCGCCGCAGCCGGGCCACGCCTCCGACGCCGAGATCCCGACCGCGAAGATCGCCGCCCCGAACCGGCACCGCGCGCCCGCCGGCAGCGGCGACGTCGAGGTGCAGCTGTCCGGCGCCTCGGTGCGGATAGGCCCGGGGCCGCGCGCCGAGCACGAGCAGCCCGGCCCGAACACCGCTCCGGCCGCGACCGACTGGGTCCGCCGGACGGCCCCCACCCCGCCGCCCGTGCCGGCCCCGGCCGCCCGCTGGCGCCCCTGGCGGTTCCGGATGTCCAACGACGTCTGGGGCACCCCGCTCGTCGCCGACGGCACGCTCTTCGTCTCCAGCTTCGAGGTGCACGCGCTGGACATCGGCTCCGGCGAGCGCCGCTACAAGACCCGGGACGTCGCCTGGGCGCTCGCGGTGGACGCCGGCCGGGTGCACGCCGCCGACGGCCCGCACCTGTACACCGTGGACGCCGCGGACGGCACCGAGCGCTGGCGCACCTCGCTGGAGGGCTGGGTCTACTCGCTCTCCGCCGCCGACGGCGTGCTCTGCTGCGGCATCAGGGGCGGCGGCGTCCAGCTGCGCTCGGCCGCCAACGGCGCCGAGCTGTGGCGGGCCGACGACGCCCAGCAGGACTACGAGAACCCGCAGTCCGGCCCTGTCCTGGTGGGCGGCGCCGCCTACTACTACGGCGCCGGGCGGCTGCGCTGCATCGACCCGCGCGGCGCCGGCCTGCGCTGGTCGTTCCCGGTCGGCGAGGACGTGCCCTCGCACCCGGTCGAGCGCGGCGGCGTGCTGTACGTGACGGCCGGCACCCGGGTGTACGCGCTGGACGCGGCCAGCGGGGCCGAGCGCTGGCGCTTCGAGGCCCCGGTGGTGCTGTTCACCCCGCCGGCCCTGGACGCCGACGCGGTCTACGTGGCCGACTACCTGGGCACCGTCTACGCGCTGGACGCGGCCACCGGCCTGGACCGCTGGCGCGGGGTCACCGGCAGCCGCCAGGGCGCCGAGCCGGTGGTGGTCGGGGACGGCATGGTGCTGGTCGGCAGCGGCGAGGTGCTGTACGCCTTCGAGGCGGCGACCGGCCGGGAGCGCTGGCGCTACACCGCCCGCGGCGAGATCGTCGGCTCCCCGGCGGTGGCCGACGGCCTGGTGCACCTGGGCAGCCGGGACCACTCGCTGCACACCCTGGACCTGGCGAGCGGTCAGCTGCGCTGGGAGCTCGGCACCAAGGGCGAGCTCACCGGTTCACCGGTGGCGGTCGGCGGGCGGGTCTTCGTCGGCTCCAAGGACCGCTGCGTCTACGCGCTGGACGCCTTCTACGGCACGGCCGTCCCGGTGCGCTGAGCCGGTGCCTTGAACCGGTGCCTTGAACCGGTACGGCGGCGGGGCGGGCGCCCCGCCGCCGTGGCGGACGGCTCAGGAGCGGGCTCGGGCCCGGCTCAGGAGCTCAGGCCTTGCGGGCCTCGGGGTGGCGGCTGCACCAGCCCTCCCACGCGGAGGCCACCATCTCCTCCACGCCGTGGCGCGCGGTCCAGTCCAGCTCGCGGTGGATCAGGTCGGCGGAGGCCACCACCCGGGCGGGGTCACCGGGGCGGCGGGGCGTCACCTCGGCGGTGGTGTCGTAGCCGGTCACCTTGCCGATCACCTCCAGCATCTCCTTGACGCTGACGCCCTCGCCGCGGCCGATGTTGAGCACCAGCGTGGTCTCCCCGGCCGGGTCGGCGGCCAGTCGCTTGGCGGCCGCCACGTGCGCCGAGGCGATGTCGGAGACGTGGATGAAGTCGCGCACGCAGGTGCCGTCCGGCGTCGGGTAGTCGCCGCCGAAGATCCGCGGGGCCTGGCCCGCGGTCAGCCGCTCGAACACCATCGGGATCAGGTTGAACACGCCGGCGTCGGAGAGCTCGGGGGAGGCGGCACCGGCCACGTTGAAGTAGCGCAGGGCCACGGTGGACATGCCGTACGCCTTGCCGGCCGCGGCGACCAGCCACTCGCCGGCCAGCTTGGTCTCGCCGTACGGGCTCATCGGGTCGCAGGGGGTCGACTCGGTGACCAGGTCGACGTCCGGCATGCCGTAGACGGCGGCGGAGGAGGAGAACAGGAAGCGCTTGACCCCGCCTTCGGCGGCCGCCTCCAGGACGGTCTGCAGGCCGATCACGTTCTCGCGGTAGTACAGGAAGGGCTGCTCGACCGACTCGCCGACCTGCTTCTTGGCGGCGAAGTGCAGGACGCCCTGGACGCCGTGCTCGCGGATCGCGGCGTCCAGGACGCTGCGGTCCAGGGTGGAGCCCTCGACCAGGACGACGTCGGACGGCAGGCGGGTGGCGTCGCCGGTGCTGAGGTCGTCCAGGACGACGACGCGCTCACCGGCGTCGAGCAGCTGGCGGACGACGTGTCCGCCGATGTATCCGGCACCGCCGGTGATCAACCAAGTCATGTGCTGATCCTAGGCGTTCGGATCCGGTCGACTTTCCGGCCGTGTTCCGGTCGATTTTTCGGGCGAGTCCGGCCAGCGAATCGGATAAATCGGTGAAATGCTGACAAAGATTTCCGTGTCCTCATGCCCGCGCTCCTCGGCGTGGTGACGAATCGGAGGCAGCCAGGTGAGCCGCAAGAAGGAACACAACCGCCCCCTGCCGGCCGGGCCCCGTCCGACCGGGCCCAAGGCGGTGCCCGGGGGGCGGTGGCCGGCGGCGGTCGCGGTCGCGGTGGCTACCGCACTGACCCTCGCCGGCTGCAGCAGCGGCTCGTCCTCCTCGGCCTCCTCCGCTTCCTCGCCCTCGGCCGGCGCCAAGCAGGCCTCCTCGGCCCCGACGCAGGGCGCCAACCAGCTGCAGGACGCCTACCAGAAGGTGATCGCCGACGTGCTGCCCTCGGTGGTGCAGATCACCACCGGCGACAGCCTCGGCTCCGGGATCGTCTACGACGACAAGGGCGACATCGTCACCAACGCCCACGTGGTCGGAACCGCGAACACCTTCACCGTGACCCTCGCCAACAGCACCAAGGCGCTGGACGCCACGCTGGTCGGCAGCTACCCCGACTCCGACCTCGCGGTGATCCGGCTGAGCAGCCCGCCCGGTGGCCTCAAGCCCGCGACCTTCGGCGACTCCTCCAAGGTCGAGCTCGGCCAGATCACCCTCGCCATGGGCAGCCCGCTCGGACTCTCCAGCAGCGTCACCCAGGGCATCGTCTCGGCCATCGGCCGGACCGTCTCCGAACCCCAGGGCCCCGGCTCGCCCGGCGCCACCATCGGCAACATGGTGCAGACCTCGGCCGCGATCAACCCGGGCAACAGCGGCGGCGCGCTGGTCAACCTGGACAGCCAGGTGATCGGCATCAACACGCTCGCCGCGACCGAGCCGCAGGCCAACGGCGCCGCCGCCCCCGGCATCGGCTTCGCCATCCCGGCGAGCACCATCACCAACATCGCCGGCCAGCTGATCAAGCAGGGCAAGGTCACCAACTCCGGCCGGGCCGCGCTCGGCATCACCGCCCGGACCAGCTTCAACCAGCAGTTCCAGCCGGCCGGAGCGGTCATCGTGGCGGTCAGCCCGTCCGGCGCGGCCGCCGCGGCGGGGCTGCAGCCCGGGGACGTCATCACCAGGATCGGCGACACCCCGGTCGACTCGCTGAACGCGCTCACCACCGCGCTCGCCTCGCTCACCCCGGGCAGCAAGGTCACCGTCACCTACCTCAGGGACGGCAACTCCATGACCGCCGACGTCACCCTCGGCACGCTGGAGACCACCTCCTAGCCGTAGGACCCCTGGCCCCGGTGCGGCGGGCCGGGCCGCACGCCGCGCAAGGGTTCCGCGGGCCGGCTGCCGCACCGGATCGGCGCCGGGCCCCCGTCACTGCCTCGACGGGGGCCCGGCGCTTCTTGTCGTCCTCGGTGTGTCCTCGATGTCGGCCTCGGCGGGTCAGCGGCGGGCGGTGTGGGTGCGCCAGGGCAGTTCGACGGTGACGGTGGTGGGGCCGCCCTCCGGGCTGTCCACCAGGAAGACCCCGTCCACCGCGCGGATCCGCTCGGCCAGCCCGGCCAGGCCGCTGCCCGGGTAGGGGGCCGCGCCGCCCCGGCCGTCGTCCTGGACCAGCACCATCAGCTGGTCGTCCGAGCGCCAGACGTCGACCGAGGCGGTGCGGGCGCCCGCGTGCTTGGAGACGTTGGTCAGCAGCTCGCTGACGGTGAAGTACGCGATGCCCTCGACCGCCGAGTCCGGGCGCTGCGGCTCGCCGTCGGGGCCGGCCAGGTCGACCTTCACCTTGACCCCGCCGGGGACGGTGCAGCGGGCGGACACCGCGGAGAGCGCGGCGTCCAGGCCGCGGTCGGTGAGCACCGCCGGGTGGATGCCGCGGGCCAGGTCGCGCAGCTCCTGCAGGGCCAGCTTCACCTCGCCGTGCGCGTTGTCGACCATCTTCGCGGCGGCCGCCATGTCCTCCTCGGTCTCCACCTCGCGCAGCCGCTCCTTGGCCATGCCGAGGTCCATCGCCAGCGCGACCAGCCGGGCCTGGGCGCCGTCGTGCAGGTCGCGCTCGATCCGGCGCAGGTCGGCGGCGGCGGTGTCGACGACGGTGCCGCGGTCGTCCTCCAGCTCGCGCACCCGCTCGGCGAGATCGCCCCCGGGGAAGAGCAGCGACTCGATCAGGATCCGGTCGATCGCCGCCAGGCCGCGGATCACCCAGGGCAGCACCGGCCACATCACCACGACCGCGACCAGGGTGACGGTGAAGCTGAGGATGCCCCAGGGCAGCATCAGCACGTTGTAGAGCGCGGTGCGCCAGTTCAGCAGGTCGGTGAGGTGGGCGATGGTGAAGCCGACCACGCCCGGGCGGCGCGGCTGCACCGGCTGCGGCTCGCGGATCCCGGAGCCGTACACCGCCCGGGCCCGGCGCCGGCCCAGCGCGCCCAGGGAGCGCTGGGCGGCCAGCCCGCCGGCCAGCAGAGGCAGGCCGACCACGGTCACCGACAGCCCCAGGCCGACCGAGAGCGTCACGACCGCCAGGACGAAGCCCGCGATGCCCAGCGGCAGGTTCAGCAGCAGCCGCCCGGCCTGGCGCCACATCCGGGCGCCGTACAGCGGCGGGCGCTCCATCCGGGCGTCCTGCTCCTTGATGGCGTCCACGGCGCGGCGGTGCAGCGGCTTCATCCGGATCTACCGTCCCTCTTGATCGTGTGACTGGACCAAGCTTCCCGAACCGGGGGCGGTGGGGGCCATGGGGGTGATACATCTTCCAGGCCGGGGGTTATCCCCACCCCGGCCCGGCCGCCGTCCCGGTCGCCGGGTGTTCACCGGGGTGTCCACGCGGTGTCCACGGGGCGTCTTGCGGAGCGGGCAGGGTTCGGGCGGAGTTCGGCCGTCCCCTTAGACTCACGCATTGGCCGTGGTTGTGATCGTGGCTATGACCGTGCGAAGAAACGTCGTAGAACTGCCTTGAGGGGCGGATTCACGGCCGAGGTGGAGGCGAAGGCATGGAGGGGCAGCACGCGGCTGCCGTCGTGGCCGGACCGGCGGCCGGCAGCGGCTACTTCGACGCGTACGCCGCGATGGGCCTGCTGGCCGTCGTCGGGGTGCTCTTCGTCACCGTGGCGTTCACCGCCAACCGTCTGCTGCGGCCGGTGGTGTACTCGCCCGAGAAACTCCTCGCCTACGAGTGCGGTGTGGACCCGGTGGGCGAGGACTGGGCGCACACCCAGATCCGCTACTACGTGTACGCCTTCCTGTACGTGATCTTCGCGGTCGACGCGATCTACCTGTTCCCGTGGGCGACGGTCTTCGCCACCGCCGGGTACGGCGCCGGAACGCTGATCGAGATGTTCCTCTTCATCGGCTTCCTCGCGGTCGGGCTGCTCTACGCCTGGAAGAAGGGCGTTCTGGAATGGACGTGACGCACTCCCACCCGCACTCCCACGGCGCGCAGGGCGGCCCCGTCCCGCTCGGCCTGCCGGACCCGGCCCGCCCGGGCGCCGTCGAGCGCCGCGGCATCGGCCCGCTGGCCCGGCTCGCGCCGGACCCGGTCAAGGTGGTGCTCAACTGGGGCCGCCGCTACAGCCTCTGGTGCTTCAACTTCGGCCTGGCCTGCTGCGCGATCGAGTTCATCGCCGCGTCCATGGCCAAGCACGACTTCATCCGGATGGGCGTCATCCCGTTCGCGCCGGGGCCCCGGCAGGCGGACCTGATGATCGTCTCCGGGACGGTCACCGACAAGATGGCGCCCGCCGTCAAGCGCCTCTACGAGCAGATGCCCGAGCCGAAGTACGTGATCTCCTTCGGCGCCTGCTCCAACTCCGGCGGGCCCTACTGGGACTCGTACTCGGTCACCAAGGGCGTGGACCAGATCATCCCGGTCGACGTCTACGTGCCCGGCTGCCCGCCCCGGCCCGAAGCGCTGCTCCAGGGCATCCTCAAGCTGCAGGAGAAGATCGCCGAGGAGTCGCTGCCCGGCCGCTACACCGCCCCGGCGGCGCCCGCCGCGGCGCTGCGGCGTCCGCTGGTCGCCGGGCCTTCGAACGAGGGAGCGGTGTCGTGACCACGGCAGAGGAGTACGCGGCGTCGGTCGGGGAGTGGGCGACCGGCGCCGAGGCGTACGGGCTGATCACCGTCGACGTCCCGGCCGAGCACTGGGTCGAGGCGCTCACCAACGCCCGGGACGCCCTGGGCCTCGGCTTCTTCGACTGGCTGAGCGCCGTCGACGAGCTCGCCGAGGGCTTCTCCGTGGTCGCGCACCTGGCCGCCGTCCAGGCGCCGGGCGTGCGGCACCTCGCGCTGCGCACCAGGCTGCCGCGCGACGGGGCGGCCCTGCCGAGCGCCGTCGCCGTCTACGCCGGTGCCGCCTGGCACGAGCGCGAGACGCACGAGATGTTCGGCATCGACTTCCCCGGGCACCCCCACCTGGTCACCCTGCTGCTGCCGGACGGCTTCGAGGGGCACCCGCTGCGCAAGGAGTTCGTGCTCGCGGCCCGGGTCGCCAAGGACTGGCCGGGCGCCAAGGAGCCGGGCGAGTCGGACCACGGGGGCGGGCCGGCCCGGCGCAAGATGCAGCCGGCCGGCGTGCCGGACCCGAACGAGTGGGGGCCGCTCAAGGGCACCCTGCCGCCGGTCGCCGAGCGGCCCGCGCGCGGTGCGCGGGCGGCGGGTGCGGCGGCGCGCACGCCTCGGGCGGCGGGTGCTGCCGGTGCTGCCGCTGCCGGCGGTGCTGCTGCCGCTGCCGAGGGTGCGCCCGTCCGGGCCGACCGGCCGCGGCGGACGCGCTCGGTGTCGGAGGGCTCGGCGAGCCAGGAGGCTCCTGCCGCTGCTGCTCCTGCCGGTGCTCCTGCCGTCCCCGCTTCGGCTGAGGAGGCGCCGCCGGTGCGGGCGGACCGGCCGCGGCGGACGCGATCCGTCTCCGACGGGTCGGTCAGCCAGGCCGCCGACGAGGCGACGCCCGGGCGCCCGGCCCCCGCGCGGCCCTCCTCCTCAGACGCGCCCTGGCACAACCCGGTGCCGGCCCACGAGGAGAAGCCCTCGGGCGAGCCGGACGCGGGCAAGCCGGACGCGGGCGAGAAGGACGCGGACGAGCAGGCTGCGCCGGGGCAGCAGGACGAGACGGCGGCCGACCCGGCCGACCGGGACGGAGACGGCACGTGAACCTGCTCGACACGCTGCTGCGCTGCGTCGCCACCCTCGTCGTCTTCCTGGTCTTCCCGCTGGTCATCGGCCAGACCGAGCACAAGGTGATGGCGCACATGCAGGGCCGGCTCGGCCCGATGTACGCGGGTGGCTTCCACGGCTGGGCGCAGCTCGTCGCGGACGGCGTGAAGTTCGCGCAGAAGGAGGACATCGTCCCGGCCGGGGCGGACCGCCGGATCTTCCAGCTGGCACCGGCCGTCTCGCTGCTGCCGTACCTGTTCGTGCTGCTGGCGATCCCGGTCGGGCCGGACGGCTTCGTCGGCCAGGCGATCGACGCCGGGTTGTTCTTCGTGCTGGCCGTGATGGGCGTCGGCGTGATCGGCAAGCTGATGGCCGGCTGGGCCTCGGCGAACAAGTTCTCGCTGCTCGGCGGTCTGCGGACGGCCGCGCAGCTGATGTCGTACGAGCTGCCGATGGTGCTGGCGGCGGCCTCGGTGGCGATGGCCGCCGGCACCCTCTCGCTGCCCGGGATCGTGGACGCCTGGGAGTGGTACTGGCTGCCCTGGCAGATCATCGGTGCGTTCGTCTTCTTCACGGCCGGTCTGGCCGAGCTGCAGCGCCCGCCGTTCGACATGCCGGTCGCCGACTCGGAGATCATCTTCGGCGCGTACACCGAGTACACCGGCCTGCGGTTCGCGCTCTTCCTGCTGTCCGAGTACGTGGGCATCCTCGTGGTGTCCGCGCTGACCGCGGTGCTCTTCCTGGGCGGCTGGCACGGGCCGATGCCGGACCAGCTCGGCTGGCTCTGGATGATCCTCAAGACCTTCGCGCTGGCCTTCGTGGTCATCTGGCTGCGGGTCACCTACCCGCGGCTGCGCGAGGACCAGCTGATGCGCTTCGCGTGGACGGTGCTGATCCCGCTCGCCCTGGTCCAGCTGGCCCTCACCGGCATCATCAAGGTGGCGATCTCATGAGTTTTCCCGGTGTCGGCCTCGCCAAGGGGCTGGGCGTGACTCTGCGGACGATGACGAAGAAGAGCGTCACCGCGCAGTACCCCGACGTGCAGCCGGTGCTGCCGCCGCGTTCGCGCGGCGTCATCGCGCTGCTGGAGGAGAACTGCACGGTGTGCATGCTCTGCGCGCGCGAGTGCCCCGACTGGTGCATCTACATCGACTCCCACAAGGAGACGCTGCCGGCCGCCGAGCCGAACGCCCGGGCCCGCACCCGCAACGTGCTGGACCGGTTCGCCATCGACTTCTCGCTCTGCATGTACTGCGGTATCTGCATCGAGGTCTGCCCCTTCGACGCACTGTTCTGGTCCCCGGAGTTCGAGTACGCCGAGACGGACATCCACGAGCTGACCCACGAGCGGGAGAAGCTCCGCGAGTGGATGTGGACCGTTCCCGCGCCGCCGGCCCTGGACCCGGCGGCCGAGGAGCCCAAGGAGATCGCCACCGCGCGCAAGGCGGCGGACAAGCTGGCTGCTGCTGCCACTGCGGCGGCGGAGGTTCCGGAAGGGAAGGGTGACGACGCATGAGTACGGCCGCCACGCTTCTCGCGGCGACCGGCTCGTTGGAGCCGGCCGCCCGTTCGTTCCTGTCCCCGACCGGGCAGGAGATCGTCTTCCTGCTGGTCGGCATCGCCGTGCTCGGCTCGGCCGTGGTCGCCGTGACCACCAAGCAGCTGGTGCACGCCGCGCTCTGGCTGGTCGTCGCGCTCGGCGGGCTGGCGGTGGAGTTCCTGCTGCTCACGGCCGAGTTCATCGCCTGGGTGCAGGTGCTGATCTACCTCGGCTCGGTGGTCGTCCTGGTGCTGTTCGGGCTGATGCTCACCAAGGCGCCGATCGGGCGCTCGCCGGACGCCGACTCCAAGAACCGCTGGGTGGCCCTGGCCGTGGCGCTGGCCTCGGCCGGGACGCTGGTCACGCTGGTGGTCGACGCCTTCCGGACCTCCTGGATCGACCTCGGCGCGGGCGGCGGCTCCGCCGCCGTCACCGGGGCGAGCCTGTTCCGGAACTGGGTGCTGCCCTTCGAGGCGCTGTCCGTCCTGCTGCTGGCGGCGCTGGTCGGCGCGATCGTGCTGTCGCGCGGCTCGAAGCGCCGGGTGCCGGCGCCCCGGGCCGGCAAGCTGCGCCCCGGGCGGCCGGTCGGGTCGAACGGGACGGTGGCCGCGACCGCGCCCCGGGCCGAGGCACCTGCTGCAGCGTCTGCTGCGTCTGCTGCTTCGGCCGCACCTGCTGCGCCCGCTGCGCCCGCTGCGCCCGCCGCGTCGGAGGAGAGCTGATGCATCTCGTCTACCCCGTCGTCCTCGCCGCGCTGCTGTTCGCCGTCGGCGTGTACGGCGTGCTCGCCCGGCGCAACGCCGTCCTGGTGCTGATGTCGGTCGAGCTGATGCTCAACGCCGTCAACCTCAACCTGGTCGCCGTCGACGCCTGGCTGCGCGACTCGCTGCACGCCGGGCAGGCGCTCACCCTGTTCACCATCACCGTCGCCGCCGCCGAGATCGGGCTGGGGCTCGCCATCGTCCTGCTGCTGTTCCGTGCCCGGGGCACCGCGGACATCGACCGGGCCACCGCGCTCGGCGACCCGGCCGAGCCGTTCGCCACCGAGGAGGCGCCGAACGGAGCCGAGGCGCTGAAGGGCCAGGCCGCCGCATGAACCTCGCCCTGCCCGTACTCGTCCCCGCGCTGCCCGCGCTCGGCGCCGCCGCGACCCTGGCCGTCGGCAAGAAGGCGCCCGGCCTGGCCCGGCCGCTGGCCATCGTCCCGGTCGCCGTCTCGGCGGTGCTCGCCCTGGTGGTCGCCCTCCAGCTCGGCACCGGCCAGGCGCTCGACGCGGCCACCCGGCTCACCCCGACCGGCGGCCCGGACATCGCGCTCGCCCTCCACCTGGACGGCTTCAGCTCGCTGATCTCCGTGCTGGTCGGCCTGGTCGCCACCTGCGTCCAGGTCTACTCGACCGCGTACCTGAAGCACGACCCGCGCTACCCCTCGTACGCGGCCCTGGTCTCGCTGTTCACCGCGGCGATGTTCCTGGTGGTCTACTCGGGTGACCTGATCGTGCTGCTGGTCGGCTGGGAGGTCATGGGCCTGTGCTCGTACTTCCTGATCGGCCACCACTGGGAGACCGCCGACGCCCGGTCGGCCTCGCTCAAGGCCTTCCTGGTCACCAAGCTCGGCGACGTGCCGTTCCTGTTCGGGATCTTCCTGCTCGGCGCGGACGCCGGCAGCTTCCGGATCCCGGACGTACTGGCCGCCGCGGGTGAGGGCAGGCTCGGCCACCCGACGCTGATCGCGCTGCTGCTGCTCGCCGGGGTCGCCGGGAAGAGCGCACAGTTCCCGCTGCACACCTGGCTCCCGGACGCGATGGCCGGCCCGACCCCGGTCTCCGCGCTGATCCACGCCGCCACCATGGTCGCGGCCGGCATCTACCTCGTCGCCCGGCTGCTGCCGGTCTTCCTGCTGTCGGGCGCGGCGCTGGTCGTGCTGGCGGTGATGGCCGCCGTGACGATGATCGGCTCGGCGCTGTGCGCGCTCGCCCAGGACGACCTCAAGCGGGTGCTCGCCTACTCCACCGTCGGCCAGCTCGGCTACATGGCCGGCGCACTGGCCGCCGGGGACCGCGAGGCCGCCGTGTTCCACCTGGTCAGCCACGGCGCGTTCAAGGCGCTGCTGTTCCTGGCCGCCGGCGTGGTGATCCACGCCGCGCACACCAACTCGATCTCCGCGATGTCCCGGATTCCCGGGCTGCGCAAGCGCGTTCCGGACGCCTACTGGACGATGGGCATCGCGCTCGTCGCCCTGGTCGGGCTGCCGCCGTTCTCCGGCTTCTTCAGCAAGGAGGCGGTGCTGACCGCCGCCGAGCACGCCGCCAACGGCGAGGCGCTCACCAACGGCCTCGGCCCGGCCTCGGCGGTGCCGGAAGCCGCCGGGTGGATCGTGCTGATCTCCGCCGGGCTCACCGCGCTGCTCACCGCCGCGTACGCGACCAGGCTCTACCTCGTCGCCTTCCACAGCCCGGCCGGTGCCGCCGCGGCCGCACCGCAGGTGCTGCCCGACGCCGACCGCGCCACGGCGACGGCAACGACCGCAGCCGCGACCGCAGCAACGACCGCGGCCGTCGCGGCCGACCACGAGGCGGACGCGCCGTACTCGCCCGAGGCGGACGAGGCCGACCCGGCCACCGCCGAACCGCCCGCGATGCGCTGGCCGCTCTGGGTGCTGGCCGTGCCGACCATGGCCTTCGGCATCGCCGGCCTGCGCTCGGACTGGCTGCCCGCGCTGCTGGACGGCGGCACTCTGCGGCCCTCCGCGGTCACCGCCGTCACCGGCACCGGGCTCGCCGTGGTCGGCGTGCTCGCCGCGTACGGCGCCTGGCGCTCGGCGACCGCCCGGCTGGGCACCGGCCGGCCCGCCCCGGCCGTCGCCGGCCGGGTGCCCGAGCAGGCCGGGGCGCCGGCCGCCGAGGTGATCGTCGCCGACCCCGGCCGCACCCTGCTCGGCCCGCTGTTCGGCCCCGCCCGGCACGGCTTCGGCGTCGACCGGCTGTACCACCTGCTGTTCGTCCGCCCGGTGGCCGCCGCCGCCCGACTGGTCCGCTTCCTCGACCGCGAGGTCGTCGAGGGCTACGTGCAGGGCAGCGGGATCGGCGCCAACCTGCTCGGCCGGGCCGTCCGGCTCGCCCAGACCGGCAACGCGCAGACCTACCTCAGCGCGCTGCTCGCCGCCGTCGTCCTGCTGGCCGTCCTGGTGGCGGTGTAGCGGTGCCGTCCTCCACCTCCGTTTCGCCTACTGTCGCCGGGAGCCTCCGATGAACGCAGTCCTCATCGCCCTCCTGGTACTGCCGCTGCTCGGCGCCGCGCTCACCCTGGCCCCGGTGTTCGGGGCGGACCGGGCCGTCGCCGACCGGCGGGCGCTGCGCCTGAACTCCGTCGTCACCGGCGCTGTGCTCCTGCTCACCGTCGTCCTCGCGGCCGGCTTCGACCACGACGAACCCGCCCGGATGCAGGCCACCACCGACGTGTCCTGGATCCCGGCCCTGCACGTGCGCTTCCACCTCGGCGTGGACGGCGTCTCACTGCCGCTGATCGTGCTGACCGCACTGCTCACCTTCCTCTGTGCGCTCTACTCGGAGAAGCGGCTGCCGAACGGGGACGCCCGGGGCGGAGCCCCTGATGAGCCCCGTCCCTCCGCTCAGGCCTTCGTCGGGCTGTTCCTCCTCCTCGAAGTCGGCATGCTCGCCACCTTCGCGGTGCTGGACCTCCTGCTCTTCTTCCTGGCCTTCGAGATCGTGCTGATCCCGATGTACTTCCTGATCGCCCGCTGGGGGAGCGGCGCCAAGGCCCCGGCCGCCAACCGGTTCATCCTCTACACGCTGCTCGGTTCGGCCGTCATGCTGCTCGGCTTCCTGCTGATCGGCAGCAAGGCCGGCACCTTCGACATGCAGGCCCTGGCCGCCGCGCACGGCAGCGGGCTGAGCCACACCACCCAGGTGATCGCCGCACTGGCGATCCTGGTCGGCCTCGCGGTCAAGGCCCCCGCCTGGCCGCTGCACAGCTGGCTCCCCGACGCGCACACCGCCGCCCCGACGGTGGGCTCGGTGCTGCTCGCCGGCGTGCTGCTGAAGATGGGTACGTACGGTCTCGTCCGCGTCCTCCTCCCGATCGTGCCGGGCGGCACCACCACGCTCGCCCCCTACCTGGGCGCCTTCGCGGCCGTCGGCATCGTCTACGGCTCGCTGGCCTGTCTGGCGCTCGCCCTCCCGTCGCCCACCACCACCCTTCTTTCGAAGCGCTCCGCGGCCTCCGGTTCCGGATCCAAGGGCGACCTCAAGCGCCTGATCGCGTACTCCTCCGTCGGCCACATGGGCTTCGTGCTGCTGGGCATCGCCTCCCTCACCCCGGTGGGCGTCAACGGCGCGCTGTTCGCGAACATCGCCCACGGCCTGATCACCGGCCTGCTGTTCTTCGTCGTCGGTGCCGTCAAGGACCGCTACGGCACGGCGGACCTCGACACCCTCTCCGGCGCCACCGGCGCAGCCCTGTACGGGCGGGCACCACGGCTCGGCGCACTGCTCGCCTTCGCCGCCGTCGCCAGCCTCGGCCTGCCCGGCCTGGCCGGCTTCTGGGGCGAGCTGCTCGCCATGTTCGGCGCGTTCGACCCCGCCGAGGGGCTGTCCCGCCCCGCCTTCGTCACCTACATGGTCCTGGCCGGCCTCGGCACCCTCCTCACCGCCGCGTACCTGCTGATCGTGGTCAAGCGCGTCTGCATGGGCGATCCCGAGCAGCCCGCGCCGGTGGCCGAGGTGGCCGACCTGCGCCCGTACGAGGCCGTCAGCTGGATGCCGCTGGCCGCGCTCACCCTGCTCGCCGGCCTCTGGCCCGCGCTGCTGCTCGGCCTCTCGAACCCGGCCGTCAAGCACCTCCTCGGAGGTGGCTGACCGTGCTCGCAGCCCAGACCGCCGCACTCGGACCTCACTCCACGGGGCAGCACACTGTGACCTCCCTCGCCGTAGCCAACCCGGGCAGCCTGATCCAGTCCGTGGACTGGGTGGCGATCGCGCCCCCGCTGATCGCCGCCGTGGCCGCCCTCGCCGTGCTGGTCACGGACCTGTTCCTGCCAGAGCGGCACAAGAAGTGGCTCGGCCGCCTCACCGCGGCCGGACTCGCCCTCGCCCTCATCGCACTCCTCCCCCTCACCGGTGGGTCACCCCGAGCGACCTTCTGCGTGCAGAACGTAGCAGGGGGGTCTGACAACGGCGGCTGCTCCTACGTCGCCGACCACTTCGCCCTGGTCTTCCAGCTGCTCGCCCTCGGCGGCGCGCTGATCGCCGCCCTGCTCTCGGCCCACGCCGTCGAGGACGACGACCTGCCGCGCGGCGAGTACTGGTTCCTGCTGCTCTCCAGCGCCACCGGCGCCGCCCTGCTGCCCGCCTCCCGCGACCTCGCCACCATGGTGATCGCCCTGGAGGTCGCCTCGTTGCCCGCCTTCGCCCTGGTCGCGCTGCGCCGGGACGGCCGGGGCGCCGAGGCCGCGCTCAAGTTCTTCGTCTCCTCCGTCACCGCCACCGCCGTGATGCTGCTCGGCATCGGCTTCGTCTACGCCGCGAGCGGCAGCCTGCACCTGGCCGCCGTCGCCCAGGGCCTGGAGCACGCCCCCGGGCAGCTCAAGCCGCTCGCCGAGGCGGGGGCGGTGCTGACCCTGGTCGGCTTCGCGTTCAAGGTCGCCGCCGTCCCGTTCCACTTCTGGGTGCCCGACACCTACACCGGTGCCCCGCTGCCCGTCGCCGGCTACCTCTCGGTGGTCGGAAAGGCGGCCGGCCTCTCCGGGCTCGCGCTCGCCACCACCATCGCCTTCCGCCCGTACGCCCACACCTGGGGGCTGGTGCTCGCGGTGCTGGCCGCCGTCACCATGACCGTCGGCAACGTCGGCGCGCTGCGGCAGCGCTTCGACACCCGGTACAGCGCGGTGCGGCTGCTCGCCTGGTCCTCGGTCGGTCAGGCCGGGTACCTGCTGGTGCCGCTCGCCGCGGCCGGCTACGCGCCCACCGGGGCCGACCCGCTCGGCGCCACCGCCGCGTACGCGCTGATCTACGGCGTGGTGAACCTCGGCGCCTTCGGGGTGGTCGCGGCGGTCGGCCGGCGGGCCGGGACCAGCGTGGACGACTTCCGCGGCCTGTTCGCCCGCCGCCGCTGGACGGCGCTGGCCCTCGCCTTCTTCCTGCTCTGCCTGGCCGGGCTGCCGCCGGGCGTGATCGGCCTGTTCGGCAAGGTCGTGGTGTTCCGCGCGGCCGTCGACGCCGGGCTGGGCTGGCTGGCCGTGGTGATGGCCGCCAACGTGGTCGTCGCTCTGTACTACTACCTGCTGTGGACGGCGCGGCTGTTCGCCCCCGTGGGCGACGGTGCGCAGGCGCCGGACGAGCGCCGCCTGCCGGTCAGCCTGACCGCGACGCTGGGGCTCACCGCCTCCGCCGCGATCGTCCTCTCGGTGGCACCCCAGCTGGTCCTCCAGGTCGCGGGCGGCTCACTGTTCTGAGCCGGCGCCGCCCGGGCGGGAGCGGCGCGGCGGACAGTGCGGTGCCGCGGTGGCGGGTCGCGATGGCGTGGCGCGGTGGTGTCACGTCGGTCACAAGGGAACAAGGTCCCTGGCCCCGCCCGTTGAGCGGGCAAGAGGGACGAGGCAGAAAGGGCTTCCCCACCGCACCACAGGAGGGCCTGACGTGCACCGCCGGCACAACGGACTGAGGACCGCCGTCCTGCTCGGGGGCCTCTCGGCGCTGATCCTGGTGATCGGCAGCTTCTTCGGCCGCACCGGCCTCGTGATCGCCCTGCTGATCGCCCTCGGGACCAACGCCTACGCCTACTGGAACAGTGACAAGCTCGCGCTGCGGGCCATGCGGGCCCGGCCGGTCAGCGAGTTCGAGGCGCCCCAGCTGTACCGGATCGTGCGCGAGCTCTCCACCTCGGCCCGGCAGCCGATGCCCCGCCTCTACATCTCCCCGACCCCGGCCCCGAACGCCTTCGCCACCGGCCGCAACCCGCGCAACGCGGCGGTCTGCTGCACGGAGGGCATCCTTCGGATCCTGGACGAACGCGAACTGCGGGGCGTGCTCGGGCACGAGCTGAGCCACGTCTACAACCGGGACATCCTGATCTCCTCGGTCGCCGGGGCGCTCGCCTCGGTGGTGATGTTCCTGGTGAACTTCGCCTGGCTGATCCCGTTCGGGCGGGACGACGACGAGGACGGCCCGGGGCTGTTCGGGATGCTCGCCATCATGATCCTCGGACCGCTCGCGGCCGGGCTGATCCAGATGGCGGTCAGCCGCTCCCGCGAGTACCAGGCCGACGCCGACGGCGCCCGGATCACCGGCGACCCGCTCGCCCTCGCCAGCGCCCTGCGCAAGCTCGACGCCGGCACCCGGCAACTCCCCCTCCCGCCCGAGCCCCAGCTCCAGACGGCGAGCCACATGATGATCGCCAGCCCTTTCCGGCCGGGCGAGGCCGGGGCGAGGCTGTTCTCCACCCACCCGCCGATGGCGGAGCGGATCGCCCGGCTGGAGGGGATGGCGGGGCGCGGGCGGTAGGGGCCGCTGCCCGGGGCGGCGTGGCCGTGGTGGGGTGTCCGTCGGGGTCAGGGGGCCGATTTCTCGTACGCCGTGCGGAGGCGGTGGATGCCGTCGACGAGTTGGGCGGGGTTCTCGGCGGCGGCGTAGCTGAGGCGCAGGTGCGGGGCCGGGGGTTCGGCGGCGTGGTACGGGCGGCCGGGGGTGATCTGGACGCCGGCGCGCAGGGCGTCGGCGGTGAGGGCGCCGTCGTCGGTGCCGTCCGGGAGGGTCAGCCACAGGTGGTAGCCGCCGGGGCGGTGGGTGGTGAGGAAGCCGGGCAGCTCGCGGTGCAGGGCGGCGACGGCGGCGGTGCGGCGGTCGCGCAGTTCGGCGCCGAGGGTGCGCAGGTGGCGGGCCCAGGCCGGGTCGGCGACGAGTTCCAGCGTCGCCTCCTGGAGCGGGCGGGGTACGAAGAAGCTGTCCACGACCTGGGTGGCCCGCAGCCGGGCGAGGGCCGGGCCGCGGGCGGTGAGGGCGCCGACCCGCAGGTTGGGGGAGGCGGCCTTGGTGAGCGAGCGCAGGTGCACCACGACGCCGTCCTGGTCCTCGGCGGCGAGCGGTCGGGGCAGCGCGGGGGAGTCGGCGTGTACCAGCAGCCGGGCGAAGTCGTCCTCGACCACGAAGGCCCCGGCCGCCCGGGCGATCCGCAGCACGTCGGCCCGTCGGGCGGGGGAGAGTACGGCGCCGGTGGGGTTCTGGAACAGCGGCTGGCAGACGAAGACCCGGGCCCGGGTGGCGGCGAAGGCGTCCGCCAGCAGGTCGGTGCGGACGCCGTCGGCGTCGATCGGGACGGGGACGGGGCGCAGTCCGGCCGCCCGGATGACGGCCAGGATGCCCGAGTACGTCGGCGACTCGACCAGGACGGGTGCGCCGGGTGCGGCGAGCGCGCGCATGGCGACGGTGAGCCCGCCCTGGCCGCCGGAGGTGATCAGGACGTCCCCGGCGCCGATCGGTCCGCCGTGACCGCCGATGTCGCGGGCGAACCAGCCGCGCAGTTCGGTGAGGCCGTCGGTGGGCGGCCGGTTCCAGGCACCCGGGCGTCGGCCGGCCCGGGCGAGGACGGCGGCGAGCAGGCGCTCGGGCAGCATCGAGGCGTGCGGGTACCCGCTGTTGAGGTCGATCACGTCGGGCGGCGGCACCCGGAGGGTGGCGAACACCGGGGCGGCGAGCAGGTCGCGCGGGCCGGAGTCGGCGCTGAGCGCGATCTCCTGCCAGGAGAGGTCGCCGGTTCGTCCGGCCGGTGCGGCGGGGACGGCCGGGGCCGCGGCGAAGGCTGCCGCCCGGAACACCCCCGCGCCCGGCCGGGAGACCACCAGGCCCTCGGCCACGAGCACCGCGATGGCCCGGGAGACCGTCACCGGGCTGACCTGGTGGCGCTCCGTCAGGGCCCGGCTGGAGGGCAGCTTCCGTCCCTCCGGGTAGCGCTCGACCTCCCGCCGCAGACTGTCGGCGAGTTCGGTCACACTGCTACGCTCGTTCATGACGGAACAAGATAGCGCTATCCGCCCCGCAGCAGTAGCACCGCAGCAGGACCGGACCTCCGGTACCGCTCTCGCCGCCCTCGGGGTGGCCTCCTTCTCGCTCAGCTTCCCCGCCACCGCGTGGTCCCTGACCGGCTTCGGCCCGTGGTCCTCGACCGGCCTGCGCGGCGTCCTGGCCGCGGTGCTGGCCGGGCTCTACCTGCTGGCCTCCGACGCCCCGCTGCCGACGCGGCGGCAGTGGCCCGGCCTGCTGGTGGTCTCCGCCGGCTGCGTGCTCGGCTTCCCGCTGCTGACCACGCTCGCCCTGCGTACCTCCTCGACCGCCCACTCGGCGGTGGTCATCGGCGTCCTGCCGCTGGCCACCGCGGTGGTCTCGGCGGTGCGGACGGGGCGTCGGCCGTCCCGGGCGTTCTGGGCGGCGGCGCTGGCCGGGGCGTCGGCCGTACTCGTCTTCACCCTGCTGCAGAGCCACGGGCGGCCGACCGTCGCCGACCTCTACCTGTTCGTCGGGCTGGTGGTCTGCGCCGCCGGGTACGCGGAGGGCGGGCGGCTGTCCCGGGACCTGCCGGGCGCCCAGGTGATCGCCTGGGCGGTGCTGGCAGCGCTGCCGGTGATGGCGCTGACCTCGGCGTTCGGGCTGTCCACCGAGCCGGTGCGGTTCGGCGCGAAGGCGGTGGCGGGGCTGTTGTACATCGCGGGGGTGTCGCAGTTCGGAGGGTTCGTGCTCTGGTACCGGGGGATGGCCGGGATCGGGGTGCCGAGGGCCAGTCAGCTGCAGTTGGCGCAGCCGCTGCTGACGCTGGTCTGGTCGGTGCTGCTGCTCGGCGAGGACCTGCCGGCGGCTGCGCCGGTCACGGCGGTGGTGGTGCTGGTCTGCATCGCGGTGACCCAGCGCGCCCGGACCTGAGCCGCCGTACGCCCGGACCTGAGCCGCCGTACGCCCGGACCTGAGCCGCCGTACGCCCGGAGGCGGGCCGTACGGCCGTCCGGCTGCGGTCTGCCGTACGGCCCCCCGGGCCCGCGCCGTACGCCCGGAACCCTTGCGCGGCCCGGTTCGGCGCGGCCCCTCGCTCGTTAGGATGAAGGCGCGCCCGTCGGTCCGGGCGCGGCATCCGGAGGGAGTGGGCCGTCATGGCAGACGAGAGGCACGCCCCGGCGACCGGGGACGCGCCGGCCCGACGACGCGGTCAGGGCGAGCTGGAGGCGCAGGTGCTGGCGGTGCTCCAGCAGGCGCCCGGCCCGGCCTCCGCCGGGTGGGTCCAGGAGCGCCTGGACGGCGACCTGGCGTACACCACGGTGATGACCATCCTGTCCCGGCTGCACGCCAAGAACGCCGTCTCCCGGACCCGTTCCGGCCGCTCCTACCTGTGGCAGGCCTCCGCCGACGCCGCCGGGCTGGCGGCGCTGCGGATGCGCCGGATGCTCGACGGGGAGGCGGACCGGGACGCCGTCCTGGCCAGTTTCGTCAGCGCGCTGCTGCCGCACGACGAGGAACTGCTGCGGGCGCTGCTCGACGCCGCGTCCACCGGCCCGGAGACGTCCGCCGATCCGGAGACGTCCGCCGATCCGGCAGCGACCGACCGTGAGAGCTGACCCGTGGGCTTCTTCGTCTTCCTCCCGCTCGTCCTGCCGCTCACCGCGGTACCGATCGCACGCCTGACCGAGCAGCACCTGCACCCGCGCGGCGCGGCCCGGCTGATGACCGTGATCAGCGCGGTGATGGCGGTGTGCAGCGTGCTCTGCCTCGGGCTGATCGGGGTCGTCGGCACCGCGCAGATCCCCGGCAACCCGCTGCCGGACAGCTGGTCCGACCCGGAGGTGCGGGCCGCGCTGCCGTACCACGAGACGGTCGGCACGGCCGCGATGTGGTTGCTGGCGCTGGTGTGCTTCGCCTGCGCCCGGACGGTCGTCCGGCACCTGCGGGTGCGCGCCCGGGCCCGCCGGGCGCTGGCCGGACTGCCCGCCGGTACCGGGCCGTCCGACGACCTCGCGGTGCTGCCGGACCGCAGCCCGTACGCCTACGCGCTGCCCGGCTCGCCCGGGCGGGTGGTGGTCTCCACCGGGATGCTGGACGGCCTCGCCGCGGACGAGCGCGAGGCGCTGCTCGCGCACGAGCGGGCGCACCTGCGCCACCGCCACCACCGGTACCTGCTGACCACCCAGCTCGCCGCCTGCGTCAACCCCTTCCTGCGGCCGCTGCAGGACGCGGTGGCGTACAGCGCGGAGCGGTGGGCGGACGAGGACTCGGCGCAGGCCGTGGGGGACCGCCGGATCACCGCGCGGGCGGTGGCCCGGGCGGCCCTGGTCTCGCACGCCGTGCCGGCGCCCGGCTTCGCGGCCTTCGCCGCCCCGGCCGCCGCGGCCGGACCGGTGCCGCGCCGGGTGGCGGCGCTGCTCGGCCCGGTGCCGACCTCCCGCAACTGGCCGCCGGCCAAGACCCCGGCGGGCCTGGCGGCGATGGTCGCCGCGGCGGGTACGGCGGCGTCGGCGCTGTGCGCGCTCAACGCCGCCGTGGCGCTGCTGGTGGTGCTGAAGGCCGTCACCCCGCTGTAGTGCAGGGCCGACGCCCTGACCGCTCAGAGCGGCGCGGCCAGTTCGTCGAGGGCTGCCTCGGCCGCCGCCGGTGACTCGACGGCGAGCGGGTGGAGGCCGTTCAGCGCGGGGGCGTCCGAGGCCCGGGTGAGCTCGGCGGTGACGACGTGCAGGAGCCCGGCCGTGCTGCCGGAGTGTGCCGACGCTGCGGGAGTGTGCCGACGCGGCGCCGACCGCTCAGGGGGTCGGCCGGCGCCGCGCCAGTCGAGGTGGCGCCGCCCGAGGTGGCGCCAGGCGGCGGTGCGTCAGGCGGCGGTGCGTCAGTCGGCGATGCGGACGAGCATCTTGCCGGTGTTGGCCCCGCGCAGCATGCCGAGGAACGCGTCCACCACACCGTCGAAGCCGTCCACGATCGTCTCGTCCGGGACGACGGCACCCGAGCGCAGGTGCGGGACGAGGAAGTCGTACAGTTCCGGCCGGGCGTCGAGGTGGTTGCGGACCAGGAAGCCCTCCAGCCGCAGGCTCTTGCCGACGACGTCGTAGAGGTTGCGCGGCGCGGGCGGCGGGGTCTGCGGGTTGTTGTACTGGGCGACGGCGCCGCACCAGGCGATCCGGCCGTGGTCGCGCAGGGTGTCGATGGCGGCCGCGAGGTGGTCGCCGCCCACGTTGTCCAGGTAGACGTGCAGCCCCTCGGGGGCGGCCTCGCGCAGGCGGTCGGCGATCGGGCCGTCGTGGTAGTCGAAGGCGGCGTCGAAGCCGAGCTTCTCGGTGAGGTGGGCGGCCTTGGCGGCCGAGCCGGTGCTGCCGATGATCCGTCCGGCGCCGAGCAGCCGGGCGAGCTGTCCGGCGGCGGTGCCGACGCCGCCGGCGGCTGCCGAGATGAAGATCGTCTCGTCGGGCTGGAGCCGGGCGACCCGGGTCAGACCGACGAAGGCGGACAGGCCGGTGCCGCCGAGCACCGACAGGTGCGCGCTGAGCGGGACGCCGTCGAACTCGGGCAGCACGAAGGAGCCTTCGGCGGTGACCACCGAGTGGGTGCGCCAGGCCTGGCGGTGGAGGATGACCGTCCCGACGGGCAGGGCGTCGGTCCGGGACTCCACCACCCGGCCGACGGTGCGGCCCTCCAACGGGGCGTGCAGGTCCCAGCCGCCCTCGTCCATCTCCTCGCGCATGTACGGGTCGACGGACTGGTAGATGTTCTCGACCAGGGCCTCGCCCGCCGCGAGCGCCGGGATGCTCTCCTCGACGAAGGCGAAGTTCTCGGCGGTCGGCGCGCCGTCGGGGCGGGAGACCAGGTGGACGGCGCGGGCGGTGGGGCGGGACATCGGTGCTCCGGACGGGTGAGGACGGGCGGGATGTGACCACCGTAGGAAGCGGGGGAGCGGTCGGGCAGGGGCATCCGTCGATGGAACGGCGCTTTCCATGAGCGGGATCGATGGATCGGCCCACCGGCCGATAGATTCGGGGGCATGACCGATCTCGCCCCGCACGAGCTGCGGATCCTGGTCGCCGTCGACGAGGAGCAGAGCTTCACGGCGGCCGCCGCGCGCCTGGACACCACCCAGTCCGCCGTCTCGCACGCCGTGCGCGCCTGCGAGCGGAAGCTCGGGGCGGTGCTCTTCGAGCGCGGGCGCCACGGCGCACGCCCCACCGCGGCCGGCGCCCGCGCCGTGGCGTACGCCCGCCGGATCCTACGGCTGCTGGACGCGATCGGCCCAGAGGTCCGCGGCGCGGGCACGGGCGGGCCGTTGACCGGCACCCTGCGGATCGCCGCCTTCCGCAGCGCCGCCGCCCACCTGCTGCCGTCCGTCCTGGCCCGGCTCGCCGAGCGCCACCCCGGGCTCGGCACGCACGTCCGGATCGTCCGGGAGATCGGCCGCGGCACCGCCGGGGAGGTCGCCGACGGCCGCGCCGACCTCGGGCTGGCCACTCTGGACGCCGGCGGCCCGCCGGCCGTGCCCGGGCTGGTCGCGGTGCGGCTGTACGAGGAGGCGTACGCGCTCGCACACCCGCAGGGCCACCGGGCGCCGCGCGAGCTGCCGCTGGTCGACTGGGACGAGAACTGCGGCTCGTACACCCGGGACTGGTGGCAGCGGCAGGACTGGATCCCGCCCGCGACCGTGAACGTGGAGGACGACACGGTGGCCCTCTCGCTGGTCGCCCAGGGCCTCGGCATGGCGATCATGCCCCGGACCGCCCTGCTCGGCGCCCCGGCCGGGCTCGCCGTCACCGACCTCGGGCCGCGCCCGCCGAGCCGCTTCGTCGGGTACGTCACCACGCCCGAGCTGGCGGGGACGGCCGCCGTCCGGGCGCTGATCCGCGAACTGCGCGACGTCCCGCTGCCGGTGGGGCTGGCGCCCGCTCAGCTCGCGACGGCTACTCAGCTCTCGAAGACCGGTCAGCTCCCGGCGCCCGCTCAGCTCCCGGCGCCCGCTCGGCCCTCCACGGCCTCCCGGAGCCGCCGGAACTCCTCGGCCAGCGCGTCCAGCGTGTAGTGCGCGTTGAGCCCGCTGGGGTTGGGCAGCACCCACACCTCGGTGGAGCCGAGGCCCTCCGGCTGGCGCCCGATCGCGGCCCGCCGTTGCCCGAAGGCCGTCCGGTAGGCGCCGATGCCGAGCACGGCCAGCACCCGCGGGCGCAGCCGCAGCACCCGCTCGCGGAGCGCGGCGCCGCCCTCCCGCAGTTCCTCGGCGGTCAGCTCGTCCGCCTTGGCGGTGGTGCGCGGGGCGACGTTGGTGATGCCCAGGCCGAGCGCGAGCAGTTCGCCCTGTTCGTCCGGCCGGTACTGGCGCGGGGTGAAACCGGAGCGGTGCAGGGCGGGCCAGAAGCGGTTGCCGGGGCGGGCGAAGTGGTGCCCGGTGGCGCCGGACCACAGGCCCGGGTTGATGCCGCAGAACAGCACCCGCAGCCCGGGCCCGGTGACGTCCGGGATGGTGGTGTCCTTGGCGGCCAGCAGCTGTTCGGCGGTGGGTTTGGCGGCGGGTTTGGCGGCGGGCCGGGTGCTCGGCTCCCTCGGCGTCTGCGACTTCACCCGGCCAAGTCTGCCGTGCCCTTCGACGGCGTCGTACGGCGGCTGCGCAGCCACCGCAGGCCGAACACCACCGCGGCCGCGTACGCCCAGCCGACGAAGACGTCGATGATGAAGTGCTCCGCGCCGTAGACCAGGGTGAAGGTCATCGCGAGCGGATAGCCGACCAGCACCGCCCGCAGCCAGGGCCGGGCGGTGGGCCAGAAGTGGAACAGCAGCATCGCCGGGTAGGCGGAGTGCAGCGAGGGCATCGCGGCGACGTCGTTGGCGAACTGACTGCCGTTCTCCAGCAGCGAGTCGGCCTGCGGGAGCCCGCTCGCCGAGATCACCTCCCAGACCACCCGGGACAGGTGCGGCAGGTTGCCCTGCTGGGCGACCAGCCACGGCGGGTCGGCCGGGTAGAGCAGGTAGGTGGCGAAGCCCGCGAAGGTGAGCGTCAGGTAGCAGGCGAGCAGTTGCCGGAACCGGTGGTGCGCGCGCCGCCAGAGCACCGCGAGCAGGAGGAAGACCACGAAGAAGTGCGAGAGGTAGACGCCCACCGCCGCGTAGTCGTACCAGTGCGGCGAGCCGGGGGTGTAGAGGGCGTGCTGGAGCCGGACGGTCCAGGTCTCGCCGAAGCCCAGCGCCTCGTCGAAGCGCAGCTGTGGCAGCCAGTGCGGGGCCCACGGGGTGTGCGCGCCGTAGCCGCGCAGCAGCGAGTACGTCCACACCACGGCCATCACCGGGACCCAGTCGCGCAGGACCAGGAGGAAGCCGCGGCGGCCGTGCCCGCTGTGCACGGCGGCGGTGAGCAGGGCCCCGATCAGCCAGAGGAACAGCACGTCGTTGGCGGCCGGGATGCCCTCGGTGCGCAGGAACCAGAGGAGGCCGGTCAGGTAGAGCGGCCAGGCCAGGAACCGGAGTCTCGACCAGCCCGTCCCGCGGGGGCGGGGCGGAGGCACCGGGCGCGGTTGCCCGGTCCGCGCGGGTGGCGCGGCCGGGGAGAGGGTCTTGGTCATGCGCACCGAAAATAGCAACCCAAACTTGGAGGACTCTGGGTGAAGCATGACCGGATCGTAAGAACGCCCGAACCGGTCGGCGGCGCGGTTGACGGGCCGGTTGACGCCGGCCCGGTCGACGGCGGTCGGGTCGACGCCGGCCCGGCCGACCATACGGCCGGCCCAGGGCCCGACCCCAGGCCCGGGCCCGACCCCAGGCCCGGGCCCGGTCCCGGGCCCGACGGAGGCCCGTATCGGAGTCAGCCGGGCGGTCATGCCACGATGCCCAGCTCGTGCGGGGTGTTGTTGAAGCGGCGGCCGCCCGTACCGGTGACGGTGACGATGTCCTCAATCCGCACCCCGAACCGGCCGGGCAGGTAGATCCCGGGCTCGATCGAGAAGCACATGCCCGGCACCAGCGGCCGCTCCTCGCCCTCGACCAGGTACGGAGGCTCGTGCGTGGTGGTGCCGATCCCGTGCCCGGTGCGGTGGATGAAGTACTCGCCGTAGCCGCCCTCGGTGATCACCCGGCGGGCGATCCGGTCGATCTCCTGGCAGCTCACGCCGGGGCGGACGGCCTCGAAGGCGGTCTGCTGGGCGGTCCTGACCAGGTCGTGGACCGTCCGGACCTCGGCCGGGACGTCCGGCCCGACGTGCACCGTCCGGGTGGTGTCGGAGCCGTAGCCGTCCTTGAGGCCGCCGAAGTCCAGCACCACGGTGTCACCCTTTCGGATGACCCGGTCACCGGCCTCGTGGTGCGGGTCGGCGCCGTTGGGGCCGGAGCCGACCACGGTGAAGTCGACCTGGCTGTGCCCGTACTGGATGAGCAGCGCGCCGAGGTCGGCGGCGATGTCGCTCTCCCGGCGGCCGGCGAACCCGACCTCCAGGATCCTGCGGTACGCGGCGTCCGCGGCCCCGCCGGCCGCGGCCAGGCGCTCCAGCTCCTCGGTGTCCTTGACCGCGCGCAGCATCGGCAGGCTCTCGGTGAGCGAGGTGAAGGCGGCGCCGGGCAGCGCGGACTGGAGACCGAGCAGGTGCATCGCCCAGGCGTTGTCGGAGACGCCGTACCGCCCTGCCGGGTCGAGCAGCGGGCCGGCGGTGGCGAACGGGTCCTCGCCGTCGGCCCAGTCGAGCAGCCGGACGGCCGCGGCGCCGACCGCCTTCGCGGCGTCCGGTCGCTCCAACTTGGGCACCAGCAAGGCGGGTTGACGGCCGGCGGTGAGGACGAGGGTGGTCAGCCGCTCGGTGATCGCGGTGGGCGTGTAGCCGCACAGGTAGGCCAGGTCGGGCCCGGGGGCGACGACCAGGCCGGCCAGCCCGGCGGCGGTCGCCTCGGCGGTGGCGCGGGCCATCCGGGCGGCGTAGTCCTCGACGGTGAAGGGTCGGGGCACGGCGGTTCCTCCTCTGGGGGCGGACGGGCTCTGCTGGGCCTCCATGCTCCTCGAACTCCCTCAGCGCCCGGCCGAGTCGGCGAAGTTCCGCAGGAACAGCGCCTCGACGCGGGCCATGTTCGCGATCTCGCCCGGGTCGACGCTCTCGTTCGGCGCGTGGATCAGGCAGCGCGGCTCCTCGACGCCCATCAGGATGATCTCCGCGTCGGGGTAGGTGGCGGCGAGGACGTTGCAGAGCGGGATCGAACCGCCCTGGCCGAGGAAGGACATCGGCCGGCCGTAGACCTCCTGCATCGCCTGGTCGAGCGCGGCGTACCCGGGCCCGCCGGTGTCGGCCCGGAACGGCGAGCCGGCGCTCTCCCGGACGAACTCCACCCGTACGCCCCAGGGTGCGGCGGCCTCCAGGTGGGCGATCAGCGCGTCCAGGGCGGTGCCGGCGTCGGTGCCGGGCGGCACCCGCAGGCTCACCCGGGCCCGGGCGGTGGCCGGGACGGCGGCGGTCGAGCCGACCACCGGCGGGCAGTCGATGCCGAGGACGGTGACGGCGGGGCGGGCCCAGAGCCGGTCGGCGACGGTGCCGGAGCCGGTCAGCCGGACGCCGTCCAGGACGCCGGCGTCGGTGCGGAAGGCCGCCTCGTCGTAGCCGGCGCCGCTCCACGTCCCGTCGCAGTCCAGGCCGTCGATCCGGGTGCCGCCGTCGGCGTCGCGCAGCGCGTCGAGCATCCGGACCAGCGCGGCGAGGGCGTCCGGGGCGGCGCCGCCGAACATGCCGGAGTGCAGGTCGCCCTTCAGCGCCCGGACGGTGACCACCGCGTTGGCGACCCCGCGCAGCGAGGTGGTGGCGGTCGGGACGCCGACGGCGGCGTTGCCGGTGTCGCAGACCAGCAGCGCGTCCGCGTGCAACTCCCCGGCGTGCGGGGGCAGGTACCGCTCCAGGCCGCCGGTGCCCTGCTCCTCGGAGCCCTCGACCACCAGCTTGAGGCCGACCGGGATGTCCTCCCCGAGCGCGCGCAGCGCGGTGAGGTGCATGACGATGTTGCCCTTGCAGTCGGCGGCGCCGCGCCCGTACCAGCGGCCGTCGCGCTCGGTGAGCCGGAACGGCGGGGACTCCCAGGCGGCGTCGTCCAGCGGGGGCTGGACGTCGTAGTGGCTGTAGAGCAGCACGGTCGGGGCGCCGGGCGGCGGCGGGCGGTGGCCGATCACGGCGTGGCTGCCGTCCGGGGTCTCCTCCAAGTGGACGTCGCGCAGGCCGGCCTCGGTGAAGGCGGCGGCGACCCACTCGGCGGCCTGCCGGCACTTCTCCGGCGGGTACTGCCGGGGGTCGGCGACGGACGGGATGGCCACCAGCTCGGCCAGGTCGGCCTGGGCCCTGGGCATCAACTCGGATATGCGGAGGGCGAGTTCGTCGGTCATTCGAGCTCCCGTGGGCTACCGGCGTGGGCTGCCTGGCGTGGGCTACCTGCGGACGGTGTCGCGCAGGTCGAGGTCGTCGATCCGGTCCTGGATGGCGGCGAGCTTGTCGGGGCAGTACACCGAGAGCACGATCGCCTCGCCGCG
Source organism: Streptomyces sp. 1331.2 (assembly GCF_900199205.1). Lineage (NCBI taxonomy): Bacteria > Bacillati > Actinomycetota > Actinomycetes > Kitasatosporales > Streptomycetaceae > Streptomyces > Streptomyces sp. 1331.2. The sequence continues at coordinate 4,348,171 of NZ_OBMJ01000001.1, forward strand.
CACCACCTCGCGGTCGGAGAGCACCGGCCGCTGGCCGGGCCCGCCGGCGCCGTTGGACATGCCGTACTTCCACTGCGCCTGGGTCAGCGCGTTCGCCGGGTCCGCGCAGACGGCCCCGCCGTCCTCGCCGAGGGTGTGCACGATCTGCTCCTGCGTCGGCACCGGATAGCCGGCCGAACTCAGCGCCTCGGAAAGCTTCCTGGCCTTCCGGTCGGCCAGGTCGGTGGCGTGCAGCTGGGTGAACGAGAGCAGGCCGGTGACCAGCATCGCGACCAGCAGGGCGATCGAGCCCAGGTAGATCCAGCGGTGCCGGGAGGCCATCGGGTTGGCGGTCATGCCGCACCTCCTGCGGTGCCGTGCGGCTCGGCGCCGTGCAGCTCGGCGGCCTCCTGCGCGGCCAACTCGGCCGCGGCGTCCGGGGAACGCCAACCGGGCTTGCGCAGCCGCAGGAACGAGTACGGGAGCACCAGCCCGAGGACCAGCAGGCCGCCGCCGACGATCCCGATGTACGACCAGACGCTGCCGCTGCCGAACTGCGAGGACGGTACGAAGCCGATCGCCATCGCGGCGGCCGAGGAGAACAGCCCGATCACGCACATCGGCACCAGCGCGGGGGCGCGGTAGCCGCGCGGGTGGTCGGGCTGGGTGCGGCGCAGCCGGATCGCGGCGGCGAACATCAGCAGGTAGACGATCAGGTACACCTGTGTGGTGATCACCGAGAAGATCCAGTAGGCGCTGGAGACGTTCGGGATCAGGGCGTACAGAAGGGCGATGGCGGTGGTGATCACGCCCTGGGTGACCAGCAGGTTCTGCTGGACGCCCTCCCTGTTGAGCCGTTGCAGGAACGGCGGCAGGTAGCCCTCCTGCCGGGAGATCATCAGCAGGCCCTTGGACGGCCCGGCGAGCCAGGTGAGCATGCCGCCGAGCGAGGCCGCGATCAGCGCCACCGCGATGACCGGGGTGAGCCAGCCGACGTGGAAGTACTGGAAGAAGGCGTCGAAGGCCTGCATCACCCCGGCCGTCAGGCTCAGTTCGCTGGACGGCACCACCCAGCTGATCGCCAGCGCGGGCAGGATGAAGATCGCCAGCACCATCGCGGAGGCGGTGAACATCGAGCGCGGGAACTCCCGGGCCGGGTCGCGCAGCGAGGAGACGTGGACCGCGTTCATCTCCATGCCGGAGTAGCTGAGGAAGTTGTTGACGATCAGCACCAGGCTGGCCAGCCCGGTCCACTGCGGGAAGAGGTGCGCGGCGTCCATCGGGGCGGCGGAGGGGTTGCCCTCGCCGAGGAAGACGAAGCCGAGGACGACCAGCAGCGTGCCGGGGACCAGCGTGCCGATCACCAGCCCCATCGAGGACAGCCCGGCCACCGCCTTCGTCCCGCGCGAGGAGACCCAGACCCCGGTCCAGTACAGCACCATGATCACCAGGGCGGTGTACGGGCCGTTTCCGGCCAGCCTCGGGTTCACCACGTACGCGATGGTCGAGGCCACGTACGCCAGCAGGGACGGGTAGTAGAAGATCGTCATCGCGAACTGGCACCAGACCGCGAGGAAGCCCAGCGGCTTCGATAGCCCCTCCGACACCCAGCGGTAGACGCCGCCCTCCCAGCCGGATGCCAGCTCGGCCGAGACCAGCGCGGTGGGCAGCAGGAACACGACCGCCGGGACGAGGTAGAGGAAGACGCAGGCCAGGCCGTAGACCGCCATGGTCGGGGCGGAGCGCAGGCTGGCCACCGAACTGGTCGTCATCAGGGCGAGCGTCACCCAGGACATCCGCGGGGCGGCAGCCAGGCGGCCGGCCACCGAGCCGGTGCGCTCCCGGGTGGCCGGGGCTCCTGCCGGGGCAACTGCTGCCGGGGCGCCGTCGGGGCTGCTCCGGCCGGGCGGGGGCGCGTCCGTGGAACTCATCTGTCCTCCTCCGGTACGGCCCGGTCGGCTGCGGCCCGGCCCGGCGCGGCCGGTGGCGGTCGGCGTCAACGGGGGGCGGCGACGGTCGGCGAGGCGAGAGCCGGGGGAGACCCCCGGGGCGGGCCGTACCCGGCCAGTCCACCCGGGGGCCGGGGCCGCCGCATGCGGCAGGCACCCGAGTGGGTGACCTGCCACGGGGAGGCGGGGAGCGCATTCGGGCTGCCGTCGGGCTGCCGCCGGGTTGCCGTCGGACTGTCATGGCCCCAGACCGATTCGTGACGGTGCTCAGCCTGCTCTACGGTCTCCGAGCGGGCACGGAATCATAAATACCGGGCCGACTGTCGGTGCGGTGGGACACGATGTCCGGCATGTCCTATGAACTCCAGGCGCTGATAGGAACATTGGAGCTGCTGAAGGTGGCGGCGGCGGAGGTGTCGGCGGCCCGGGTGGTGCCGTTGGGGCAGGGGCTGGCACTGATCCCGGTCACCTCTTCGGTCCTCGCCGCTCTCCAGGGCGACGGCAGCGCCGACAAACCCGTCGGCGGGGCCGGGTTCGGCCGGCACGCGGACGGCTTCGAACTCCGGCTGGCCGCCTGGTCGAAGGCCGGCCCGATCGCCTGCGTGGAGGCCGAGTACTCCGGCGGCAGCGGCACCCAGCGCGCCGCCGTCTGGGTGGACGGCCGGATCGTCCTCGGCCCGCTCGGCAGCGGCGAGTTCGAGCCCGCGCCGCCCGAGGGCACCCCGATCTCCCGCGCCCTGCGCCTGCTCGGCGCGCACCCCGGCGACGGCGGGACGGACGAGTTCGCCGCGGTCGGCCTCGGACGGCACCGCAGCACCCGCGAGTGGGCGACGGCCGCCGCCGACTGAAGGCCTGCCCGCACCGTTCGGCGTACCTGCGGTGGCTGTGCCCGTACGACTGCCCGACCTTGTGAAGCAGGCGATCTCGCCTGATCCACAGTGAGAGGAAGCAGTCCCCATGCGTGCCACCCGGATGGTCGTCGTGCTGACCATGGTCGCCACGGCGTCCGCCACCGCCGCCGGCCATGGAGCCGCGGCCTCCCGTACCACCGTCTCCGTCCCCGGTGTCCCCGGTGTCCCCGGCGTTCCCGCAGCCCCTGTCCTCCCCGCCGATCTCGCCGCCCTCCTCGGCGGGGCACCGTCGACCCTCCCGGCCGCCGACCCGGCGGACCCGGCGGACCCGGTCGACGCCGCCATTCCGGCTGTCCCCGACACCCCTGCCGTCCCCGCCGTGCCGGATCCGACCGCCGCGATCGGCGACATCATCAAGCAGCTCACCGGCCTGATCTCGTCGGTGACCTCCGGTGCCCTCGACCTCGGCGCCCTCCAACAGCTCATCGCCGCCCTGCTGAGCGCCCTGCAAGGCCTGATCGGCCAGCTCCCGACCCTGCCGGTGACCGTCCCGCCGGTGACGATCCCGCCGGTGACGGTCCCGACCCCGCCCACGTCACCCGGCACCACCGCCACCCTGCAACAGCAACTCGACACCCTCCGCGCCCAGGCCCACGCCCTGACCACCGCGCCGCACCGCCACCCCGCCACCGGCTGACCCGCCCCGCCTCGTCCCGCCCCACCACCGACACGCAAACGGCTCCGCTCCCGAACCCGGGAGCGGAGCCGTTCCGCCGTCCGCCTGGTGGCGTCGACGCAGGCCGACGCGGTCGACTAGCGGTAGTTCACGAACTGGATCGCGAAGTCCAGGTCCTTGCCCTTGAGCAGGGCCTGCACGGCCTGGAGGTCGTCGCGGCTCTTGGAGCTGACGCGCAGCTCGTCGCCCTGGACCTGCGCCTTGACGCCCTTCGGGCCCTCGTCACGGATGATCTTCGCGACCTTCTTCGCGTCCTCCGTCGTGATGCCCTCCTTGATGTCGGCGAAGATCTTGTACTCCTTGCCGGACAGCTGGGGCTCACCGGCGTCCAGCGCCTTCAGCGACAGGCCGCGCTTGATGAACTTCGTCTGCAGCACGTCGAGGATGGCCCGCACGCGCTCCTCGCCGTTGGCCTTCATCTCGATCTTCTCGCCCGAGCGGCTGATCTCGCCGCCCACGCCCTTGAAGTCGAAGCGCGTCGCGATCTCGCGGGAGGTCTGGTTGATCGCGTTGTCGACCTCCTGCCACTCGACCTTCGAGACGATGTCGAAACTGGAGTCGGCCATGGGTGTTGGTCTCCTTGATGCTCTGGCTTCACTGGCACGGCCCGCCCCACGGGGCGACCGCCGCCCCAGCCTATCCAGCACCACCCCGCGCCCGCCCGCGCCGACCGCACCGCGCTCCTTGATCATCGCGTGATCTATCGAGTGGCGGAGCACCCCATGGCATCAGGTATGGTTTACCAAGTCGAACGGGGCAAACGCCCCGGGCGGCAAAAATCCTGGCTGGTTGCCCGAGCGGCCAAAGGGAGCAGACTGTAAATCTGTCGCGCAAGCTACGCAGGTTCGAACCCTGCACCAGCCACAGGATAGAGAAACGGCCCCCGATCTGCGGAAACGCGGATCGGGGGCTTTTTCGTTGGCTGCGCCCGCCGTGGTGCGCCGCCCGCCCGGGCTGTCGGCAGGGGCAGTTATTGCGCATTGCTTGCAATTACGGGTGGCAGGCAGCAGAGTGGGGGGCCGGGGGTGGGAGTCCTTCGACCGAGCTGATCGTCTTCCCAACCGGCGCCCGCCGGGACAACGGCTCACCCCACCCCCGCCAACAGTCGTCGGGCCGGAGGCCCGCAGGTGGCGCGGCGGCCGCGTCAAGGGGGCGTCGAAGCCGCTCGTGACCGTGGTGCACGCCTCGGCCGCGGCCGAGGCGCTGCGCCGGGACCGGGAGCTGTGGCAGCCGGGCGTCCCGCTGGTGGAGATCCCGGGCGGTCACCGCAGGCTGGGCCCGCCGATCGCCGCCTTCGTCAACGAGCTCGGCGCGGAGCACGCCTACGACCGGCTGACCGTACTGATCCCCGAGGTGGAGCCCGCCCGCCGGTGGCAGCAGGCGCTGCAGAAGCGCTGCAGAAGCGCTGCAGAACCGGCGCGGCGCCGTGATCGACCGCGCCCTGCGCCGCACACCGACGCGGTGGTCTGCCGGCTGCGGTTGCGGATGCGGATGTGACGTCGCAAGGGGAGAGAGCCCGCCGAACGGCCCCTGACAGCACGCGCTGTCAGGGGCCGTTCGGCGTACGAGGGCCCGTCCCGGCGGCCATTCCCGACCGGTCGGCGTCAAGGTCGCGTCAACGCGGCGCTATCACCCGTATGGAGGGCGTCAGGGCTCCGAAACGTGCCACTGACCGCTGATTTGCTGCATCTGCCGGTCGTCCGCCGGCGCCGCGCGAGCCCTCCGGCCAGGTCGCGGCATCTTCCGAACCGCGCTGGTGGAGCCCATGTCCGATCTCATCTACGTCGGTGTCACGGTCGTCGTGTTCGCCGTCATCGCCCTGATCGCGCGGGGGTGGAGAAGCTGTGAGCGAGCGTAGCGAGCGGACCATCCAGGGGCGCGTGTCGCGCGAAGCGACCGGCGAGCGCAGCGAGGTGGACGCATGAGCGCCGAGAACATCGCAGGCCTCATCGTGGCCGTCGCCCTCGTCGGCTACCTCGTCGTCGCGCTGATCTACCCGGAGAAGTTCTGACATGAGCTCCACTCTCGCGGGCTGGCTGCAGGCCCTCGCCCTCGTCGGCGCGCTGGCCCTGTGCTACCGCCCCCTTGGCGACTACATCGCCAAGCTCCTCACCACCTCGAAGCACCTCAGAGTCGAGCGCGGCATCTACAAGGTGATCGGCGTCGACGGTGACGCCGACCAGCGGTGGCCGGTGTACCTGCGCTCGGTGCTGGCCTTCTCGGCGGTCTCCGTCCTCTTCCTGTACGGCCTGATCCGCCTCCAGAACCACCTGCTGCTGAGCCTGGGTGTCCAGCAGATGGAGGGCCACCAGGCCTGGAACACCGCGATATCGTTCGTCGCCAACACCAACTGGCAGTCCTACTCGGGCGAGCAGGCGATGGGCCACCTGGCGCAGATGGCCGGCCTGGCGGTGCAGAACTTCGTCTCCGCGGCCGTCGGCATCGCCGTCGTGGCGGCGCTGATCCGGGGCTTCACCCGCAACCGGACCGACCGGGTCGGCAACTTCTGGGTGGATCTGGTCCGGATCAACCTGCGGCTGCTGCTGCCGATCTCGATCGTGTTCGCCCTGGTCCTGGCCGCCTCCGGGGTGATCCAGAACTTCCACGGCTTCCACGAGGTGACCACGCTCAGCGGCGAGGTGCAGAAGATTCCCGGCGGCCCGGTGGCGTCCCAGGAGGTCATCAAGCTGCTCGGCACCAACGGCGGCGGCTTCTTCAACGCCAACTCGGCGCACCCGTTCGAGAACCCGAACGGCTTCTCCAACCTGGTCGAGATCTTCCTGCTGCTGGTGATCCCGTTCGCGCTGCCCCGGACCTTCGGCCGGATGGTCGGCGACAACCGCCAGGGCTACGCGATCGTCGCCGTGATGGGCCTGTTCTGGGTCGCCTCGACCGCCCTGCTGACCTTCGCGGAGTCGCAGCACTCCGGCAGCGCCCTGCAGGCCGCGGGCGCCGCGATGGAGGGCAAGGAGCAGCGGTTCGGCATCGCGGCTTCCGGTCTGTTCGCTGCCTCGACCACGCTGACGTCGACCGGCGCGGTGAACTCCTTCCACGACTCGTTCACGCCGTTCGGCGGCGGGCTGGCGGTCTTCAACATGATGCTGGGCGAGATCGCGCCCGGCGGCACCGGCTCCGGCCTGTACGGGATGCTCGTCCTGGCGATCGTCGCGGTGTTCGTCGCGGGCCTGATGGTCGGCCGTACCCCCGAGTACCTGGGCAAGAAGCTCGGCGGCCGGGAGATGAAGTTCGCCTCGCTGTACATCCTCACCACCCCGACGATCGTGCTGGTCGGCACGGGTGTGGCGATGGCCCTGCCGGGCGAGCGGGCCGGGATGCTCAACTCGGGCGCCCACGGCTTCTCCGAGGTGCTGTACGCCTTCACCTCCGCCGCCAACAACAACGGCTCGGCCTTCGGCGGCATCACCGTCAACACCGACTGGTACGACACCGCGCTCGGCCTGGCGATGATCTTCGGCCGTCTGCTGCCGATCGTCTTCGTCCTGGCCTTGGCCGGTTCGCTCGCGCAGCAGCAGCCCGTCCCGGCGACCCCGGGCACCCTGCCCACCCACAAGCCGCTGTTCGTGGGCCTGCTGTCGGGCGTGATCCTGATCGTCGTCGGCCTCACCTACTTCCCGGCCCTGGCCCTCGGGCCGCTCGCGGAAGGTCTCACCTCCTGATGTCCACTCCCACGCTCACTCCCGCGCCGGTCGACCAGGCCGAGCCCGCGGCGCCGCACAGAGTCTCCGGCGGCCTCCTCGACCCGAAGCTGATCGTCGCGTCCCTGCCGGACGCGGTGAGGAAGCTCGACCCCCGGGTGATGATCAAGAACCCGGTGATGTTCGTGGTCGAGGTGGGCTCGGTGGTCACCACCGTCTCCGCGATCGCCGACCCCAGCGTCTTCGCCTGGGCCATCACCGTGTGGCTCTGGCTGACCACGATCTTCGCCAACCTGGCGGAGGCCGTCGCCGAGGGCCGCGGCAAGGCCCAGGCCGACACCCTGCGCAAGACCAAGACCGAGAGCGTCGCCCGCCGGCTGACGAACTGGCCGGCCACGCAGGACGAGGAGGAGGTGCCCGGCACCGCGCTCCGACTTGGCGACCACGTCGTGGTCGAGGCCGGGCAGATCATCCCGGGCGACGGCGACGTCGTCGAGGGCGTCGCCTCAGTGGACGAGTCGGCGATCACTGGCGAGTCCGCGCCGGTCATCCGCGAGTCCGGCGGTGACCGCTCCGCGGTGACCGGCGGCACCAAGGTGCTGTCCGACCGGATCGTGGTGAAGATCGCCTCGGAGCCCGGCAAGTCGTTCATCGACCGGATGATCGCCCTGGTCGAGGGCGCCGCCCGGCAGAAGACGCCGAACGAGATCGCGCTCAACATCCTGCTGGCCTCGCTGACCATCGTCTTCCTGGTCGCGGTCGTCACGCTCCAGCCGATGGCCACCTACGCGGGCGCCCCGCAGTCGATGATCGTCCTGGTCGCCCTGATCGTGGCGCTCATCCCGACCACCATCGGCGCGCTGCTGTCCGCGATCGGCATCGCCGGCATGGACCGCCTGGTGCAGCGCAACGTGCTGGCCATGTCCGGCCGGGCCGTCGAGGCCGCCGGCGACGTCAACACCCTGCTGCTCGACAAGACCGGCACCATCACCCTGGGCAACCGCCAGGCCGCCGAGTTCCTCTCGGTGAGCGGGGTCTCCACGGACGAGCTGGCCAGTGCGGCGCAGCTCTCCTCGCTGGCCGACGAGACCCCCGAGGGCCGCTCGATCGTGGTCCTGGCCAAGACCGAGTACGGTCTGCGGGCCCGCGCCCAGGGCGAGTTGACGCACGCCACCTGGGTTCCGTTCACCGCCCAGACCCGCATGTCGGGCGTCGACCTCGACGAGGCCGACGGGGTGCACCAGGTCCGCAAGGGCGCGGCCGCCGCCGTGTCCAACTGGGTCACCGAGAACGGCGGCAAGGTCACCGACGAGGTGTCCGCGCTGGTCGACGGCATCTCCGCGGCCGGCGGCACCCCGCTGGTGGTGGCCACGAAGACCGGCAGCCGGCCCGCCCGCGTCCTCGGGGTCATCCACCTCAAGGACGTGGTCAAGGAGGGCATGCGGGAGCGCTTCGACGAGCTGCGCCGGATGGGCATCAAGACCGTCATGATCACGGGCGACAACCCGCTGACCGCCAAGGCGATCGCGGAGGAGGCCGGCGTGGACGACTTCCTCGCCGAGGCCACGCCCGAGGACAAGATGGCCCTGATCAAGAAGGAGCAGGAGGGCGGCAAGCTGGTCGCGATGACCGGCGACGGCACCAACGACGCCCCCGCGCTCGCCCAGGCCGACGTCGGCGTCGCGATGAACACCGGGACCATGGCGGCCAAGGAGGCCGGCAACATGGTCGACCTGGACTCCAACCCCACCAAGCTGATCGAGATCGTGGAGATCGGCAAGCAGCTGCTCATCACCCGCGGCGCGCTGACCACCTTCTCCATCGCCAACGACGTGGCCAAGTACTTCGCGATCATCCCCGCGATGTTCGCCGGGGTCTACCCGGGCCTGAGCCACCTCAACATCATGGGCCTGCACAGCCCGCAGTCCGCGATCACCTCGGCGATCATCTTCAACGCCCTGGTCATCATCGGCCTGATCCCGCTCGCCCTGCGCGGCGTGAAGTACCGTCCCTCGGACGCGAGTTCGCTGCTGCGCCGCAACATCGGGATCTACGGCTTCGGCGGTCTGGTGGTGCCGTTCGTCGGCATCAAACTGATCGACCTGATCGTCCAGTTCATCCCCGGCCTCAGCTGAGAGAGGAGTCCACCGCCATGTCCAAGCCCCTGCCCGCCACCGTGCGGACCCACTTCACCGCCCTGCGCGTGCTCCTCGTGCTCACCGTCATCCTGGGAGTCGCCTACCCGCTGCTGGTCACCGGCATCTCCCAGGTCGCCTTCACCGAGAAGGCCAACGGCTCGATCGTGAAGGCCGACGGCAAGGAGGTCGGCTCCAGCCTGATCGGCCAGAACTACAACCTGCCCAAGGTGAACCCGGACGACCCGAAGGAGGAGGCCAAGCCGGACCCGAAGTGGTTCCAGCCCCGGCCCTCCGCCGCCGGGGCGGGCTACGACGCGTCCTCGTCCAGCGCCTCCAACCTCGGCCCGAACAGCGAGGACCTGCTGAAGGCCGTCAACGACCGCCGTGCCGCCGTCGCCGCGTTCGACGGGGTCGACCCGGCGGGCGTCCCGGCCGACGCGCTGACCGCCTCCGGCTCCGGTCTCGACCCGGACATCTCGGTGGCCTACGCCAAGGAGCAGGTCAACCGGGTCGCCAAGGCCCGCAACCTGCCGGTGGAGAAGGTGGCCGCACTGGTGGAGAAGTACACCGAGAGCCGATCGGCCGGCTTCCTCGGCAACGAGGCGGTCAACGTCGTGCTCCTCAACAAGGCGCTCAGCGAGCAGAAGTGACACCGGCTCAGACAAGCTGGTGACCGGGCCGGCCCGGGCACGGGAGGATCCCCGCGTCCGGGCCGGCCGCCCCGTGTCCGCAGACGTGCACCACCTCCCGATGGAAAGAGCAGTGCCCATGGCCCGCGACCTCACCCCCGGCCCCGGCGTGCGCCGCGGTCGGCTGAGGGTGTACCTCGGCTCCGCCCCCGGGGTCGGCAAGACCTACCGGATGCTGGACGAGGCCCGGCGCAGACAGGAACGCGGGTCCGACGTCGTGGTCGGGTTCATCGAGTGCCACGGCCGACGCCACACCGAGGCCATGCTGGCCGGCCTGGAGGTCCTGCCGCGGGCCCACCGCTCCTACCGGGACGCCGAGTTCGAGGAGATGGACCTGGACGCCGCGCTCGCCCGCCGCCCGGCCGTCGTCCTGGTGGACGAGCTGGCGCACACCAACATCCCCGGCGGCCGGCACGCCAAGCGCTGGCAGGACGTCGAGGAACTGCTCGCCGCCGGGATCGACGTCATCACCACCGTCAACATCCAGCACCTGGAGTCGCTGAACGACGTCGTCCGGAAGATCACCGGCATCCCCCAGCGCGAGACCGTCCCGGACGAGGTGGTCCGCCGGGCCGACCAGATCGAACTCGTCGACATGGCCCCGCAGGCACTGCGCCGCCGGATGGCCCACGGCAACGTCTACAAAGCCGAGAAGGTGGACGCCGCGCTCTCCAACTACTTCCGGGTCGGCAACCTCACCGCCCTGCGCGAGCTCGCCCTGCTCTGGGTCGCCGGGCGGGTCGACGAGGGCCTGCGCGACTACCGGTCGGCCCACAGCATCGACCGGGTCTGGGAGACCCGCGAACGCGTCGTGGTCGCCCTGACCGGTGGCCCCGAGGGCGAGACCCTGATCCGCCGCGCCGCCCGGATCGCCGACCGCACCGCCGGCGGCGACCTGCTGGCCGTCCACGTCTCCCGCAGCGACGGCCTGGCCGGCGCCTCCTCCGGCGCGCTCGCCCAGCAGCGGCAGCTGGTGGAGACCCTGGGCGGCAGCTACCACGTGGTGGTCGGCGACGACGTCCCCACCGCGCTGCTCGCCTTCGCCCGCGCCCACGACGCCACCCAGCTGGTGCTCGGCACCAGCCGCCGCGGCCGGATCAACCGCTTCCTCACCGGGCCCGGCACCGGACAGACCACCGTGGACAGCTCCGAGGACATCGACGTCCACATGGTCACCCACGAGTTCACCGGCCGCGGCCGGCTGCCCTCGCTCGGCCGGCGCCACTCCAGGCGCCGCACCGTCCTCGGCTACGCGGCCGGCTTCGTCATGCCCTGGGTGCTCACCGCGCTGCTGTCCCAGGCCCACCACCGGATCAACCTCACCACCGACGCGCTGATCTTCCAGCTCGGCGTGGTCATCGTCGCCCTGCTCGGCGGCGCGATGTCCGCCCTGGTGGCCGCGGTCATCGCCTCGGTGCTGCTGAACTACTACTTCATCCCGCCGGTCCACAGCCTGACCATCGGCGAGACCAACAACATCGTCGCCCTGGTGGTCTTCACCGCCATCGCACTCGCCGTCTCCACCGTGGTCGACCACGCCGGCCGGCTCACCACCCGGGCCGCCCGCGCCACCGCCGAGGCCGAGACCCTCTCCACCCTGGCCGGCAGCGTGCTGCGCGGCGCCGATGCCCTGCCCGCCCTGCTGGAGAAGTCCCGCACGGCCTTCGGCATGCGGGCCGTCGCGCTGCTCTCCCGCGGCGACGGCGAGGTGCTCGCGCACTGTGAGGGCGAGCACCCGGCCGACCCCTCGGACCCGGCCGACGGGCCGAACGAGACCACCGAGGTCCCGGTCGGCCCGGACGCCCTCCTGGTGCTCACCGGCCGCCGGCTGCCCGCCGCCGACCAGCGGGTGCTCACCGCCTTCGCCGCCCACGTCGGCGCCGCGCTGGAACGCGACCGGCTGGCCGTGGTCGCCGCCGAGGTCGAACCGATCAAGGCCGCCGACCGGATGCGCACCGCCCTGCTCGCCGCCGTCAGCCACGACCTGCGCACCCCGCTGGCGGCCGCCCGCGCCTCGGTCGGCTCGCTGCGCAGCCCCGACGTCGAGTTCTCGCCCGAGGACCAGGCCGAACTCCTCGCCACCGCCGACGAGTCCCTGGTCAAGCTCACCCGTCTGGTGGACAACCTGCTCGACATGAGCCGCCTCCAGGCCGGCGCCCTCACCCTGCACGTCACCGAGATCCACCTGGACGAGATCCTGCCCAGGGCGCTCGACAGCCTCACCGACCCGTACGCGCCGATCCAGCCGCTGGACCTCGACACCGCCCCGCCGGTGCTCGCCGACCCGCCGCTGCTGGAACGCGTCCTCGCCAACGTCATCACCAACGCGCTGCGCCACAACGCCCCCGGCGCGCCCGTCCTGGTCACCGCCAGCCACCACGCCGAGCAGGTCGAGCTCCGGGTGATCGACCGCGGCCCGGGCATCGCCCCCGAGGACCGCGACCGGGTCTTCCTGCCCTTCCAGCGCCTCGGCGACACCGACAACACCACCGGCGTCGGCCTGGGCCTCGCCCTCTCCCGCGGCCTCGCCGAGGCCATGGGCGGCAGCCTGGAGGTCGAGGACACCCCCGGCGGCGGCACCACGATGCTGCTCACCCTGCCCGCCGCACCCCGGGAGGAACTGCCGCATGAGTGAAATCCTGGTCGTCGACGACGAACCCGCCCTCCTGCGCACCTTACGGATCAACCTCAGCGCCCGGCAGTACGCCGTCCGCACCGCCGCCAGCGGTGGCGAGGCGCTGGACCGGGCCGCGCACTCCGCCCCGGACGCCGTGCTGCTCGACCTCGGCCTGCCCGACCTCGACGGGATGGACGTGCTGCGCGGTCTGCGCACCCACAGCGCGGCGCCGATCATCGTGCTCTCCGGCCGGAGCGACGCCGCCGACAAGATCGGGGCCCTGGACGCGGGCGCCGACGACTACCTCACCAAGCCGTTCCTGATGGACGAGCTGCTGGCCCGGCTGCGCGCCGTGCTGCGCCGCCCGCCGAGCGGTGTCCTCCCCGGCCGGCCGGTGATCGGCGAGCACACCGTGGACCTCGCGGCCACCACGGTGCACGGCCCCCACGGCACCGTGCGGCTCACCCCGACCGAGTGGCGGATCCTCACCCTGCTGCTCGCCAACCCCGGCCGGCTGGTGCCCGGCCGGCAGATCCTGCGCGAGGTGTGGGGGCCCGCCCAGGAGGGGCGCGGCAACTACCTGCGGGTCTACCTGGCAGGGCTGCGCCGCAAGTTGGAGCGCGACCCGGCCCGGCCGCGGCACCTGATCACCGAGCCGGGCATCGGGTACCGGTACGTGCCCTGACCGGGCCCGCCCGTCAACGGCCCGTCAAGAGCGGCCGGTTCGCCGACAGGAGGGCGTCAAGGCCGGTCGGCGGCGGTGCTCCGTGGGCGTAGCGTCGGTACCGAAGCGAGCGGCCCTGCTCCGTGTGGGGGAAGCCTGGGGCCGCTCGCGCCGCCGTCCACGGACGGCCAGCAGGTGGGGGAGGGGCGCGCGACCATCCGTCGCGCGCCCCTTTGCCTGCCAAGCCCTGCCAAGCCCCGCCGAGCCCTGCCGGGCCACGTCGGTCAGTCCTGGGTCAGTCCTCGGTGCTTCCGGACTGCCGCGGCAGCGCCAGCGCCACGGTGTCGGCGAACTCCCGCACCGCGCTGGTCCGGCTCACCACCCGGCCGCTGTGCACCACCAGCCGGCTGTGCCCGCCCGCGAGCGCCCCGGTCAGGCTGTCCCCGCGCACCGCCAGCAGCTCCGCCGGGAACCCGGCGTCCACCCGGACCGGCGGCAGCCCGAGCGCCGCCCGGGCCTGGTTCGCCACCGCGTCGTACGCCGCCTCCGGGCCCAACTCCCCGCCCGCCGCCAGCAGGTACGCCGACTCCAGCGGATCCGCCCGGCCGACCGGGTTGGACGGGTCGCGCAGTGCCCCGCTGCCCGCCGCCAGCGGCACCTGCGCCGCCGCCAACTCCCTCAGCAGGCCCGGCCGCAGGCCCGCCGCCCGGCCCTCCAGGCCGGTGCAGCCGCCGTTCTGCGGCAGGCAGACCACCCGCACCCCGCTGGTCGCCAGCACCGTCGACGCACCGCGGGCCAGCGCCCCGCACGGCCCGAGCGTCACCCGCGGCCGCAGCGGCGCCAAGGCCCCTGCCAGCCGGGCGAGTTGGGCGGCGTCACCGGCGGTGGTGTGCAGGTCCACCGGGCAGTCCGCCTCCCGGGCGGCCTCCAGCAGCAGCTGGACGTACCCGGCCGGGTCCGGGTCCAGCTCCGGGCAGCCGCCGGCCGCCGTGGCGCCCAGCTTGAGCGCCTCGCGCAGCTGCGCCCGGCCGTCCGCACCGGCCCGGCCGGTGAGCAGCCGGGGCATCGCCACCGCCTGCAGGTCGGCCAGCCCGCTCAGCGCCTGCCGGGCGGTGAGCACCGCCTCCAGCCGGCGCAGCCCGTGCACGTCGCCGATCCGGACGTGGGTGCGCTGGGCGGTGGCGCCGTAGCCGAGCGAGGTGAGCGCGGCCTCGGTGACCCGGCGGGTGAGATCGGTCTGGGTGTCCGGCGGCGGGGCGGGCAGGGCGGCGGAGAAGGCGCTGTCGTAGTGGGCGTGAGCCTCGGCGGGGGCCGGGAGCAGCAGGTAGCCCCTGAGGTCGATCCGGGCGCCGGTGGTGACGGTGGGGGCGCCGGGCAGGGCGGGCAGCGGGCCGAGGCTGCCCACGGTGCCGACGGCCTGGATCCGGTCGCCGCTGATCCGGACGTCCACCACCCGCCCGTCGGCCAGCCGGGCGCCGGTGAGCAGCAGGACCGGTCCGTGTCCGAGCGGGTTGGCGGCCGAGCCGGGCCCGTGGTGCGGCCCGTCCGCGGCTGCGCTGTCCATCGCCGGCTCCTTCTCGTGCCGGCCCCGTGCGGTCGGCCGGTCGATCCCGATCAATGAGGGTCGAGCCTATGGCGCACGGGGGCGGGGCGCCGGGAGGCGGGCAATAGTCGTATCGGGTCGGGCCGTGTTCCTGCCGCCCCCGGCCCTACGGCTCGCGGGCCGATCGAACGCCCGGCCTTGGATCGCTCGTCCGTGCACGTCGCCCACCTGCGGTCTTCGCCGCGGGATACGGATTTCACCTCCGGGCGCGAAACGTGTAATCTCTTCCTCGTTCGCCCCTATAGCTCAGTCGGTAGAGCGTCTCCATGGTAAGGAGAAGGTCTGCGGTTCGATTCCGCATGGGGGCTCTGGTGAGAAGTGGTCAGCTTCGGCTGTGCTGCGGATCACTGTGGCGGTGTAGCTCAGTTGGTAGAGCAAGCGGCTCATAATCGCTGTGTCACCGGTTCAAGTCCGGTCACCGCTACCCCGCGTAGTCGGTCGGGAGATCGCACTCCCGGTCGGCTACTCTTGTTGTGTTCTTATTCGTTGTCCAAGGAAGGCACTCCCGTGGCTGCCACCGACGTCCGCCCGAAGATCACGCTGGCCTGCGTGGAGTGCAAGGAGCGGAACTACATCACCAAGAAGAACCGGCGTAACGACCCGGACCGTCTTGAGATGAAGAAGCACTGCCCCCGCTGCAACTCGCACACCGCGCACCGCGAGACCCGCTGACCCTCTCGCAGGGCATCGGGCCTGTGTGAAATCAGGTCTTCGACTCCGGGCCGCATCCCTCATGAGGGGTGTGGCCCGGAGTCATTTTCGTATCCGTCCGCTTCGTATCCACCCGCGTTCCGAGGAGCTGCCATGGCACTCGACCCCTCCTTCATCGGGCGTAGTTACCCGCCCACCGAGCCGTACGAGGTCGGCCGGGAGAAGATCCGTGAGTTCGCGACCGCGATCGGCGACGCCAATCCGGCGTACACCGACGCGGAGGCGGCGAAGGCGCTGGGCCACCCGGACGTGATCGCCCCGCCGACCTTCCCGTTCGTGATCACCTACCGCGCGGCCGGCCAGGTCGTCCAGGACCCGGAGCTGGGTCTGGACTTCAGCCGGGTGGTGCACGGCGACCAGAAGTTCGCCTACACCCGCCCGGTGCGGGCCGGCGACCGGCTGTCGGTCGCGGTGACCATCGACAACATCAAGTCGCTGGCGGGCAATGACGTGCTCACCGTGCGTGGTGAGGTGACGGACGCGACCGGCGAGCACGTGGTGACGTCGGTCATGACGCTGGTGGCCCGGGCCGCCGACGAGGCAGGGGAGTGAGCGCGATGGCGATCAGCTACGACGAGGTCGAGGTCGGCACCGAGCTGCCGGCGCAGTCCTTCCCGGTGACCCGCGACACACTGGTGCGCTACGCGGGCGCCTCCGGCGACTTCAACCCGATCCACTGGAACGAGAAGTTCGCCCTGGAGGTCGGCCTGCCGGACGTCATCGCGCACGGCATGTTCACCATGGCCGAGGCGATCCGGGTGGTCACCGACTGGGTCGGCGACCCGGCCGCGGTGGTCGAGTACGGCGTGCGCTTCACCCGTCCGGTGCCGGTGCCCAACGACGGGGTCGGTGCGGTGGTCGAGGTCTCCGCCAAGGTCGCCAAGAAGCTGGACGACCGCAGGGTGCAGGTCGACCTGCTGGCCACCACCGGCGGTCAGAAGGTCCTCGGGATGTCCCGGGCGGTCGTCCGGCTCGGCTGAGCCGTCCGGTCCCTGGTCCGAGCGTCCGAGCGTCCGAGCGTCCGAGCGCCTGAGCGCCTGAGCGCCTGAGCGTCCGAGCGGGTGCGGAGCGGAAGGTCCCGCCGAAAGGAAAGCGTGTCCTTTCGGCGGGACCTTCCCCCGTACGCTGGTGGGCGTGCTGGTAGAAAACGACGCCCCCCTCGCCCCGCTGACCACGCTCCGGCTCGGCGGCCCGGCCCGCCGGCTGGTGACCGCCCACACCGACGACGAGGTGGTCGCCGCCGTCCGCGAGGCCGACGCGGCCGGCGAGCCGCTGCTGGTCCTCGGCGGCGGCTCCAACCTGGTCATCGGCGACGCCGGCTTCCCCGGCACCGTGCTGCGGATCGCCACCGAGGGCTTCGTCCTGGACGGCACCGCGCTGGAGGTCGCGGCCGGCGAGACCTGGTCCGAGGTGGTCCGCCGGACGGTGCTGGACCACGACCTGGCGGGCATCGAGTTCCTGGCCGGCATCCCCGGCTCGGCCGGCGCCACCCCGGTGCAGAACGTCGGCGCGTACGGCCAGGAGGTCGCGCAGTCGATCACCGAGGTGGTCGCTTACGACCGCACGGCCGACGAGGTGGTCACCCTTTCGAACGCCGAGTGCGCGTTCTCCTACCGGCACAGCCGCTTCAAGGCCGAGCCGGACCGCTACGTGGTGCTGCGGGTCCGCTTCCGCCTGGAGGACGACGGCGGGCTCTCCACCCCCATCCGCTACGCCGAGACGGCCCGGCAGCTGGGCGTCGAGCAGGGCGACCGGGTGCCGGTCGGCGCGGCCTGGAACGCGGTGCTGCTGCTGCGCGCCGGCAAGGGCATGGTGCTGGACCCGGCGGACCACGACACCTGGTCGGCGGGCTCCTTCTTCACCAACCCGGTGCTCACGGCCGCCCAGTACGAGTCGTTCCGGACCCGCCCGGGCACCGAGAACGCCCCCGCCTACCCGGCGCCGGAGGGCTGCACCAAGACCTCCGCGGCCTGGCTGATCGACCGGGCCGGCTTCGGCAAGGGCTACGGCAGCGGCCCGGCGACGCTCTCCACCAAGCACACCCTGGCGCTCACCAACCGTGGCTCGGCCACCGCCGAGGACCTGCTGGAGCTGGCCCGGGAGATCCGGGACGGGGTCCGCGAGGCCTTCGGGGTGGAGCTGGTGAACGAGCCGGTGATGGTGGGCGTCGCGCTCTGACCGGCCCTAGGCGGTGACGGCGGTCGCGTCGGCCGCGTCCACAGGGGCGGCGTGGCCGTCCGCCAGCCAGGCGTCGATGTCCGCCAGCAGCTCCTTGCGGACCGACTCCGGCGCGACCGAGCCGCGCACCGACTGCCGTGCCAGCTCGGCGAGTTCGGCGTCGCTGAAGCCCAGGACGTCCCGGACCAGCTCGTACTGGGCGGCCAGCCGACTGCCGAACAGCAGCGGGTCGTCCGCGCCCAGTGCCAGCGGCACCCCGGCGTCGAAGAGCCGGCGCAGCGGGACCTCCTCGGGGTGCTCGTAGACCCCGAGCGAGACGTTGGAGGAGGGGCAGACCTCGCAGGTGACCTGGCGGTCCGCCAGCCGCTGCATCAGCCGCGGGTCCTCGGCGGCCCGTACGCCGTGGCCGATCCGGGTGGCGCCCAGGTCGTCCAGGCAGTCCCGGACGGACTCCGGGCCGGCCAGCTCGCCGCCGTGCGGGGCGGCCAGCAGCCCGCCGTTGCGGGCGATCGCGAAGGCCCGGTCGAAGTCCCGGGCGAGGCCCCGGCGTTCGTCGTTGGACAGGCCGAAGCCGACCACCCCGTGGTCGGCGTAGCGGACGGCGAGCCGGGCCAGCGTCCGGGCGTCCATCGGGGACTTCATCCGGTTGGCCGCGACCAGCACCCGGATGCCCACCCCGGTGGCTGCGGCGGCGTGCTCCACCGCGTCCAGGATCAGCTCCAGGGCGGGGATCAGCCCGCCCAGCCGGGGCGCGTACGAGGTCGGGTCGACCTGGATCTCCAGCCAGCGGGAGCCGTCCCGCCGCTCGTCCTCGGCGGTCTCCAGGACCAGCCGGCGGATGTCCTGCTCGTCCCGCAGCACCGAGCGGGCGGTGTCGTACAGGCGCTGGAAGCGGAACCAGCCGCGCTCGTCGGTGGCCCGCAACTTGGGCGGCTCGCCGGAGCTGAGCGCCTCCGGCAGCCGGACGCCGTGCTTGTCGGCCAGCTCCAGCAGGGTGGCGGGGCGCATCGAGCCGGTGAAGTGCAGGTGCAGGTGGGCCTTCGGGAGGCCCCTGACGTCTCGCGGGTTCAACAGGCGTTCCATCTCCCGATACTGCCGTATGCGGCCCCGAACGGGAACCGCCCTCTTTTCATCCCCCGAAGGGGTGAAAGAGGGCGGTGTGCCGGGTGAATCCCGTATGTCGGTTTGACGACAGGCGTCAGTCGCGGGCCTCGCCGAGCAGCTTCTGGATCCGGCTGATGCCCTCGACCAGGTCCTCGTCGCCGAGCGCGTAGGAGAACCGCAGGTAGCCGGGGGTGCCGAAGGCCTCACCGGGGACGGCGGCGACCTCGACCTCGTCCAGGATCAGGCTCGCCAGCTCGGCGGAGGTCTGCGGGCGCTGACCGCGGATCTCCTTGCCCAGCAGGCCCTTGACCGAGGGGTAGGCGTAGAAGGCGCCCTCGGGCTCGGGGCAGACGACGCCGTCGATCTCGTTGAGCATCCGCACGATGGTCCGGCGGCGGCGGTCGAAGGCGGTGCGCATCTCGTGCACGGCGGACAGGTCGCCGGCCACGGCGGCCAGGGCGGCGCGCTGGGCGACGTTGGAGACGTTCGAGGTGGCGTGCGACTGCAGGTTGGTCGCGGCCTTGATGACGTCCTTGGGGCCGATCACCCAGCCCACCCGCCAGCCGGTCATCGCGTAGGTCTTGGCGACGCCGTTGACCACGATGCACTTGTCGGCCAGCGCGGGCAGCAGGGCCGGGAGCGAGGTGAAGGTCGCGTCGCCGTAGACCAGGTGCTCGTAGATCTCGTCGGTGAGCACCCAGAGGCCGTGCTCCAGCGCCCAGCGGCCGATCGCCTCGGCCTCGTCCCGGGTGTACACCGCGCCGGTCGGGTTGGACGGCGAGACGAAGAGCACCACCTTGGTGTTCTCGGTGCGGGCGGCCTCCAGCTGCTCGACCGAGACCTTGTAGCCGGTGGTCTCGTCCGCGACGACCTCCACCGGCACACCGCCCGCGAGCTGGATCGACTCCGGGTAGGTGGTCCAGTACGGGGCCGGGACGATGACCTCGTCGCCCGGGTCCAGGATCGCCGCGAAGGCCTCGTAGATCGCCTGCTTGCCGCCGTTGGTGACCAGTACCTGGGAAGCGTCCACCTGGTAGCCGGAGTCGCGCAGCGTCTTCGCGGCGATCGCGGCCTTCAGCTCGGGCAGGCCACCCGCCGGGGTGTAACGGTGGTTCTTCGGGTCGCGGCAGGCCTCGACGGCCGCCTCGACGATGTAGTCCGGCGTCGGGAAGTCGGGCTCGCCGGCGCCGAAGCCGATCACCGGTCGGCCGGCCGCCTTGAGGGCCTTGGCCTTGGCGTCCACGGCGAGGGTCGCGGACTCGGCGATCGCGCCGATCCGGGCGGAGACCCGGCGGTCGGCGGGGCGGATGGACTGGTCGGGCTGCGGGGTGGAAGCGCTCATGCCTGCATCGTCGCAGAACCCGGACGTACCGGGCGGCGCGGTTCCAGTATCCGTACGGTTCCGTCCGGATCCCGGCCCCTGGCGATCCGTCGGCGGACGCCCCGTCGGACCGCACATCCGCCGGGCGTCGCAGCCTCCCGGGAGAAGACGTTCGACCAAACCCCCCTCGACCACGTACACTCGCTGCTCGACGGCCCGCCGAAAAAGACCGGAGCTTTCACCGCTGTTACGGACAGCGGGGGGAGATGCGGTAGGTTGGTCGCCACCGGAGCCGCGAGGCACCGTAGGGCAATAGCTCAATTGGTAGAGCACCGGTCTCCAAAACCGGCGGTTGGGGGTTCGAGTCCCTCTTGCCCTGCTGCTAGATCCGTTTTCAGCCCGTTCGCTCCACAGAGCGAGCGGGCTTGATGCGGAGATGGCACCGATCAGCACCGCTACGCCGGCTCTGGTCGTGCCCCCTTCGGGTGCGCGGCGAAGACCGGCAGGACCCGGATTCAGGTGAGGACGAGTGACGGAGACCACGGGCTCCACCGCAACGCCTGAGAGCGGCAACCCTGAGGGTGCCGACGGCGCTGCCGAGACCACGCCTGCCGACGGCGAGAAGAAGTCGGGCAAGCGGGAGAAGAAGTCCGGCAAGCGGGCCAAGAAGGGCCTCTTCGCCCGGATCGGCCTGTTCTACCGCCAGATCATCGCGGAGCTGCGCAAGGTCGTCTGGCCGACCCGGAGCGAGCTGACCAACTACACCGCGGTCGTGGTCACGTTCGTCGTGGTCATGATGGCCATCGTGGCCGGTCTGGACTACGGCTTCTCCAAGCTGAGCCTCTGGATCTTCGGCTGACGCAGCCGCCCACCTTCGAAACAGCTTCCCGACCCGGGCCGACCTTCGGCCCGGGTCGAGCTGTCGGTGGCGGTCGTACGCGCCGTTACCGTTGACTCGGTACTGTTGAAGTCTCCGAGACCTCAACCAGGCGCCCGCGTCAGCGGCAGCGTGCCGGGGCCGGTTCCGGAGCGCGCCACCTTCACCATCTCCAGGAAAGAAGCAGCCACCGTGTCTGAGTCCCCCCTGTACGACGCCGACGAGACCGTCCGCGAGGCGGATGTCGCCGCCGAGCTGGACGCGGCCGAGCTGGCTGTCGACGCCGAGTCCGCCGAGCAGATCGCGGACGCCGCGGACAGCGACGAGGACGAGGTCGAGGCGTACGACGAGGCTGAGGCCGGCGAGTCCGCCGGGGAGGCCGCGCTGGACGTGGAGGGCGAGGTCGAGGCCGCCGCCGAGGAGGGCGAGGTCGAGGCCGCCGCCGAGGAGACCGAGGCCGAGGTCGAGGCCGAGGAGCCGGCCGTCGAGGTCGACCCGGTCGCCAAGTTCCGCGAGGACCTGCGCTTCATGCCGGGCGAGTGGTACGTGATCCACACCTACGCCGGCTACGAGAACCGGGTGAAGCAGAACCTGGAGCAGCGCGCCGTCTCGCTGAACGTCGAGGAGTACATCTTCCAGGCCGAGGTGCCGCAGGAGGAGGTCGTCCAGATCAAGAACGGCGACCGCAAGACCATCCGCCAGAACAAGCTCCCCGGCTACGTCCTGGTGCGCATGGACCTCACCCCGGAGTCCTGGGGCGTCGTGCGCAACACCCCGGGTGTCACCGGCTTCGTCGGCAACGCCTACGACCCGTACCCGCTGACGCTGGACGAGGTCGTCAAGATGCTCGCCCCGGACGTCGAGCGCCAGGCGGCCAAGGAGGCCGGCAAGCCCTCGCCGGTCAAGCCGAGCGAGATCCAGGTGCTGGACTTCGAGGTCGGCGACTCGGTCACCGTCACCGACGGCCCGTTCGCGACCCTGCAGGCGACCATCAACGAGATCAACCCCGACTCGAAGAAGGTCAAGGGCCTGGTCGAGATCTTCGGCCGGGAGACCCCGGTCGAGCTCTCCTTCGACCAGATCCAGAAGAACTAGTCATACCGTCTTCGGATTCGGGGCGGGGCCGAGCGCCCTGCCCCGAATCCGTTTTGGTCCAGCGGCGCAGACGCGTTAGCCTGGTCCGATGTGTGTGCTGGCGGCCGGGTGTCGCCCCGGTTCCGCACGCACCAGCAATCACCTCTCGGAAGGACCCGGAGAGACATGCCTCCCAAGAAGAAGAAGGTCACGGGGCTTATCAAGCTCCAGATCAACGCCGGTGCGGCCAACCCGGCGCCGCCGGTCGGCCCCGCGCTGGGCCAGCACGGCGTCAACATCATGGAGTTCTGCAAGGCCTACAACGCTGCGACCGAGTCGCAGCGCGGCATGATCGTGCCGGTGGAGATCACGGTCTACGAGGACCGTTCCTTCACCTTCATCACGAAGACGCCGCCGGCCGCGCGCCTCATCCTGAAGGCCGCCGGTATCGAGAAGGGCTCCAGCGAGCCGCACAAGACCAAGGTCGCCAAGCTCACCAGCGCCCAGGTCCGCGACATCGCCACCACCAAGATGCCCGACCTGAACGCCAACGACCTGGACGCGGCGGAGAAGATCATCGCCGGCACCGCCCGGTCGATGGGCATCACCGTCGAGGGCTGACCAGCTCTTTTCGTCCCTGTGGTAGGGCCTGCGCAGGCCCGTGACACCACAACTCCATTCACCATTCAGGAGCAGCTATGAAGCGCAGCAAGGCTCTGAAGGCCGCGGACGCCCAGGTCGACCGCGAGCGCCTTTACGCCCCCCTCGAGGCCGTCCGCCTCGCCAAGGCCACCAGCACCACCAAGTTCGACGGCACCGTCGAGGTCGCCATGCGTCTGGGCGTCGACCCGCGCAAGGCCGACCAGATGGTCCGCAGCACCGTGATCCTCCCGCACGGCACCGGTAAGACCGCTCGGGTCCTGGTCTTCGCGACCGGCGACCGTGCCGAGGCCGCGCGTGCTGCCGGCGCCGACATCGTCGGCTCCGACGAGCTCATCGACGAGGTCGCCAAGGGCCGTCTGGACTTCGACGCCGTCGTCGCCACCCCGGACCTCATGGGCAAGGTCGGCCGCCTCGGCCGCGTGCTCGGTCCCCGTGGTCTGATGCCGAACCCGAAGACCGGCACCGTGACCCCGGACGTCGCCAAGGCTGTCAACGACATCAAGGGCGGCAAGATCGAGTTCCGCGTCGACAAGCACTCGAACCTGCACTTCATCATCGGTAAGGCCTCCTTCACCGACGAGCAGCTGGTCGAGAACTACGCCGCCGCGCTGGACGAGGTGCTCCGCGCCAAGCCGTCCGCCGCCAAGGGCCGCTACATCAAGAAGACCGCGTTCTCGACCACCATGGGCCCCGGCATCCAGGTGGACCCGAACCGCACCCGCAACCTCCTCGTCGAGGAGGACCCGGCCGCGGTCTGAGCCTCCGTGCTCTAGAGCAGTCCGTACGACGGGCCCGTACCCCTTCACCGGGGGTGCGGGCCCGTCGTCGTTGCCGGATCGGGATCCGGGCGGATGGGAACGGTTGCCCGGGGCGTCGTACGCTCTGCCGGTCAGATCATGTGGAGAATCCATGACCGTCGGAGAGTGTCGTGCCGCCCGCCCCCCGCTCCGCCGCCCTGTTGGCGGCCCTGCTGCTGCTCGGCGGCGCCACCGGCTGCAGCCTGCTGGCCGCCCCGGACACCCGCACCCCCGGCAACCCCGCGCCCGTCCCGCCCAAGCAGGTGGTGCTGACGGCCGCGCAGGCGCTGGACGACACCGGCGGCGCCCGGATCGAGGTGGTGCAGGAGGGCCCGGACGGCCGGCGCACCGCGAGCGGCACGCTGGTCTGGGGAGCCTCTGACGAGGGCGCTCTGACCCTCACCGACGAGGCGGGCGCCGGGCACCTGGCCCTGAAGGACGGCGCGGTCGACCTGGTCTACCAGGGCGGCGCGGCCAAGCACGCCGACCGCTACACCGCGGAGTCGCTCGACCCTCAGGCCGGCCCCGCCCCGGACGGCTACGCCGGCGGCTGGATGACCGCGCTGGTCACCGACCCGGGCAGCCGCGCCTACGCGATCGCGCAGACCGTCAGGCTGGGCTCGCTGGGCGGCGAGCAACTGGCCGGAACGACCGTCGCGCACTACCAGGGCTCCGCCCCGGTGGACGAATTCTTCGGCGCCGACAAGGAGTTGAGCCCGCAGCGGCGCTCGGCGACGGTCGAGTGGTACCGGCAGCGCGGGGTGGCGGCGATCGGCTTCGACGTCTGGGTCGGGCCCGGCGAGCGGCTGTTGAGACTGCGTGAGACGGCCCGGGGCAGTGCCGGAACCATCGTGACCACGACGGATGTCCCCTCCATGGGGACGGGCGATCCGGCGCCTGCCGCAACTGGCTGACAGGAGAGGGATATCCGGTGCGTGGCGGCTCCGGCGATCCGTTAGAGTCCGCCTGAGCAAGGCCTGAGAAGAGCTGAAAATCGGCTCTTCCATGGATCGGATCTGATCTCACGGGGGTACCTCCATGCGCGCTGTGCGCCTCGCCTCGGTCGTCGCGACGACGGCCCTCCTGCTCGCCGGGGCCACCGCCTGCGGCGGCGGCAAGGGCGGCAACGACACCAAGACCGGCGACGCCAAGGGCAGCGACGCCAAGGGCGGTGACCCGATCGCGGCCGCGCTGACCGGTGACCCGAAGGCGGCCCTGGCCGCGTCCGCGCTGGTGATGCAGAAGGCCGGGAACGGCAAGGTCAGCATGATCAGCCCCGGCGACGCCAAGGGCGGCGGCACCGGCGACGCCGACTGGAAGGACCCGGGCAAGGCGTCCGTGGACCTCGCCGGCGACATGGGGGGCAAGAAGATCAAGATCCGGGTGATCGGCCCGGACGCCTACCTCGGCGGCGACGACGCGGCCCTGGCCGGCAAGCACTGGGTCAAGCTGCCCGCCGGGAACGAGGCCGGCGACGGCTTCCGGGCCGCGGGCCAGATGCTGAACCCGGTCGTGGTGCTCACCGTCGCGGCCCAGAGCGGCAAGCTCTCCAAGGTCGGCCAGGAGAGCCTGGACGGCGCCCAGACCACCCACCTGCGGGCCGTCGAGGACACCTCCGCCCTGGTGGCCGGGATGTCGGCGCTCCCGGCGGACCAGCGCCAGGCCGTCCAGAAGACGCTGGAGGAGGACGGCAAGACCCTCACCTTCGACTTCTGGCTGAACGCCAAGCAGGAGCTCGTCCAGTACCAGGAGTACGGCGACACGAACGGGGCGAAGGACGCCGTCACCGTCAAGTACTCGGGGCTCGGCAAGGCCGCCGCGATCACCGTGCCCGCCGCCACCGACCTCGGCAGCGAGGCCGACCTCCTCAAGCTGCTCGGCTGATCGGCTGATCGGCCGGGTCACGAACGGAGCCCGGGGGGCTCCACCCGCACGACCGGCTACCACCCCGGGCGCACCGCGCGCCCGGGGGTCCTCAAGGGGGGAATCATGGCTGGAACCCGCAAGACCGCCACCGCTGTCGTCCTCGCCGCCCTGGCGCTGACCGCGACCGCGTGCAACGACAGCAACGACGGCGGCCGGAACGCCGCCCCGGCCGCGCCGACCACCGCGGCCGCGGTGGTCGGCGCGCCGACCTCCACCACGCCGTCCGCCGACGCGCCGTCCACCGGCGCCAAGCCGGTCAAGCTGACCCCGGCGGTCCTGCTGGAGCAGGTCACCCAGAAGACCACCGCCGCGAAGTCCGCGAAGATCTCCGAGGTGATCACGGTCGGCCAGGTCACCCTGAAGGGCAAGGGCGCGGTGTCCTGGGCCGACGGCCTCCAGGGCGACATCACCATGGACCTGTCCGACTCCCCGCTGGGCAGCGTGCTGGCGCCGGTCACCGGCGGCAAGACCGCGCCGTACCGCTACACCAAGGACGCGATGTACATGCGCCTGGGCGGCGACGCGGTCGACGCCTTCGGCGGGCGGCACTGGCTGCACTACAGCAAGACCGACATGGCCAAGGCCTCCGGCGGGTCGACCGACCAGCTCAAGAGCGCCGACCCGGTGCAGGGCGTCCGGACGCTGATCGCCGGCGGCAAGGTGACCGAGGTCGGCCAGGAGACCGTCAACGGCAAGGCCACCACGCACTACACCGGTGAGCTCAGCGCCGACGACATCGCCGGCGCCACCGGCACCGGCCTGACCCAGGACGAGCTGGCGCAGATCAAGGACAACCTGACCACGGCCGGCGTCACCAGCGAGACGATCGACGTCTGGGTCGACGCCGACAAGCTGGTGGTCAAGCGGACCGAGCAGGCGGACACCAAGGTCGGCGCGATGACGGCCACCGTCAGCTACTCGGACTACGGCACCCCGGTCAGCACGACCGCGCCGGACCCGTCCGACACCGTGGAGCTCTCCGAGCTGGCGAAGCTCGACAAGGGCGCCACCGGCTGATCGCGCCGCACCGGCGCCCGACTCGGCCGACCCGGTGGATCCGCCCGGCTCGAAGGACTCAGCCAGGGGGCCGCCACCGGGCCGGGCGGGCAGGGGTGGCATGGTGGCCGGGAGCAGGGCGAGGAAGGGAACGGGCGTGGCAGGACGGCAGCGGTTGGCGGCAGTGGCCGTCGTCGCCCTGCTGGCGAGCGGGCTGAGCGGCTGCAGCGGGGGAGACGACGGCTCGGCCGCCGCCTCGGGCAGCCCGTCCCCGAGCAGCGCCCCGCCGAGCAGCGCCTCCCCGAGCCCGGCCAAGCCGACCGACCGCTCGCCGCACGGGGTGCTGCTCTCCGCCCAACTGGCCATGCAGACCGCCCGCCGGGCCAAGGTCAGCTACCGGCTCGGCGCCGACGCCGGATCCGGCCCGCTGTTCTGGCAGCCCAAGACGGCGCTGCAGATCAAGCGCTCCACCCTGGCCGAGGCCGAGCAGCTGATCGTCGTGGACACCGTCGCCTACCAGGGCGGCGACGCCGCCACCGCCGCCCGGCAGGGCGGCAAGCACTGGGAGCGCTTCACCGTCCCGCCGGACCCGGACGGCCGCAAGGAGGTCCCGTACGCGGGGCTGGTCGACCTGCTGAACCCGGTCGAGGCGCTGGCCGCGGCCGGCGCCGACGGGGTGGACCCGGTCTTCGTCGGCGAGGAGAAGTACGAGGACTCGACCGTCGAGCACTACCGGGTCACCACCACCGCCGAGAGGTACGCGGCCGCCCAGACCCAGCTGCCGCAGGCCCGGCGGGACGGGCTGCGGGCCGCGCTCGCGCCCGGCGGCTCGATCTCGCTCACCCTGGACCTCTGGCTCAACGACAAGGACCAGCTGGTCAGGCTGCAGCGCACCGGCACCGGGGACAGCGGCCGGGCGGACGACTCGGTGCTCTACACGGACCTCGCCGGGGCACTGCTCTCGGCGCAGGCGCCGGCCGAGACGGACACCGTGGACACCGGCGTCCGGACGGTCTCCCCGCTGGCCCGCTGAGCCGGGCCGGCGCGGGCCCGGGGGTGCTCCCGGGTTACTCCGTCCGAGGGCGATTTGCACCTTGCGAACGGCTCCGGCTAGTCTGTCGGAAGCCAAAGACCGCTGGTTGTCGCCGCGCCCGTCAGGGAGTCGGTGGCCGAAGGATCTGCGCTTCGTCGCAGGCAGCCCGCGCAGGTGTGTCTGGAGCTTCGACTTCCGGGTACCGCGTCCGCGCGGCCGCCCGTCGAGGTCGTTCCGAGCCCCGTGCCCCTGCGCACCGGGGCTCATTGCATTTTCGCAGGAGCTTTCCTTCCGTCCAGCCGGTCCCCGGCAGAATTGGTCGACTTTCGTGGTCGGCCTGACTTCGACATCACGGAAGGAGGCGTAAGCCTATGGCCAGGCCCGACAAGGCTGCCGCCGTCGCCGAGATCACGGACAAGTTCCGTGGCTCCTCCGCGGCGCTGCTCACCGAGTACCGCGGTCTCTCGGTGAAGCAGGTCAAGACCCTGCGTCGCTCGCTCGGCGACAACGCCGAGTACGCCGTGGTGAAGAACACGCTGACCAAGATTGCGGCCAATGAGGTCGGGATCACGGAGCTCGACGACCTGTTCACTGGTCCGACGGCTGTCGCCTTCGTCACCGGTGACCCGGTGGAGTCGGCGAAGGCTCTGCGTGACTTCGCCAAGGAGAACCCCGCTCTCATCATCAAGGGCGGTGTCCTTGACGGTAAGGCGCTGTCCGCCGATGAGATCAAGAAGCTCGCGGACCTCGAGTCCCGCGAGGTGCTGCTCGCCAAGCTGGCGGGTGCCCTGAAGGCCAAGCAGTCCCAGGCTGCCGCGCTCTTCCAGGCCCTGCCGTCGAAGCTCGTCCGCACTGTGGACGCGCTGCGCGACAAGGTCGAGCAGGGCGGTGCCGGTACGCCGGCTCCCGCCGCCGAGGACGAGGCCGCGGAGTAATTCCGCAGGCTCACGCCTCGCTGCGGGCCCGTGCCCGCCCAACCCGTACATACGGCACCACCTGCCGAATTAGTGGAAGGACGCCATCATGGCGAAGCTGACCCAGGACGAGCTGCTCGCGCAGTTCGAGGAGCTCACCCTCATCGAGCTCGCCGCCTTCGTGAAGGCCTTCGAGGAGAAGTTCGACGTCACCGCTGCCGCCCCGGCCGCCGCCGTCGTCGTTGCCGGTGCCGCCGGTGGCGCCGCTGAGGCCGCTGAGGAGCAGGACGAGTTCGACGTCATCCTCGACGGTGCCGGCGACAAGAAGATCCAGGTCATCAAGGAGGTGCGCACCCTGACCTCCCTCGGCCTGAAGGAGGCCAAGGACCTCGTTGACACCGCTGGTGCCAAGGTCCTGGAGAAGGTTGCCAAGGACGTTGCCGAGAAGGCCAAGGCTGCCCTTGAGGCCGCCGGCGCCAAGGTCACCGTCAAGTGATCTTGCGCCCCCTCTGAGGGGGCGTGCGGCCGGGCCGATCACCCTTGCGGGTGGTCGGCCCGGCCTTTTTTCGCGTTCCCGGGGCCCCTGGTGGCACCGGCCCCTTCCGCAGTTCGGGCCCGCGGGGCCCACCGGTGTGGCCGACGACCCACTCGGCACTGTCGGTGCCGGGAGGTATGGTGATCACCATCGTCAGGGCGGCCCCCACCACGGCTTCTGTAACGCCGGAGGGGGCCGGACCGATAGACGGGTCGAGGCCCGCGCCGCCGGCGGGCCCTTGACGAACCCGGCGCGGCGCGCGATTCTCAAGGCGCGAGTCCGCCCGGTTGGTCCGCCGCTGGATGCATAACCAGTGGCTCCGGCGGGAAATGACTCCACGTGAGTTAGAGCAGTACCCGGTGGGCGCCCGCGCTCGCCGGCTACCGGGAGGAGTCTCCGATTCGGTCTCCGAATCAGAGCTGGACAGCAGTGTGGCCATTGGCTACACTGTCCCTTTGCGCTGCCTGTTAGCTGCTCCGTGACTCGTCGCCCGGAGTTTGCGTTGCCCTGAAGGGGTCTGGCATCGCCTCCGCAAAGCGGCTCTGACTTGGGGTTCCGACCCCGGCAGAGGCCAGTGGCGAGGAGGCGGGACCAAGCCCGTGAAGGCCCGGCTGGTACGCGCGTAGTGAGCTCCGAGCCCTCGGAAGGACCCCCCTCTTGGCCGCGCCGCGCAACGCCTCGAACAATTCCGCCGCATCCACCGCCCCGCTCCGCGTCTCCTTCGCGAAGATCAAGGAGCCCCTTGAGGTCCCGAACCTCCTGGCCCTGCAGACCGAGAGCTTTGACTGGCTGCTCGGCAACGCGGCCTGGAAGTCCCGGGTCGAGGCGGCGCTGGAGAACGGTCAGGACGTCCCCACCAAGTCCGGTCTGGAGGAGATCTTCGAGGAGATCTCGCCGATCGAGGACTTCAGCGGGTCGATGTCCCTGACCTTCCGCGACCACCGTTTCGAGCCGCCGAAGAACTCCATTGACGAGTGCAAGGACCGCGACTTCACGTACGCGGCTCCGCTCTTCGTCACGGCCGAGTTCACCAACAACGAGACCGGTGAGATCAAGTCTCAGACGGTCTTCATGGGCGACTTCCCGCTCATGACCCACAAGGGCACGTTCGTGATCAACGGCACCGAGCGTGTCGTCGTGTCGCAGCTGGTCCGCTCCCCGGGTGTGTACTTCGACTCCACCCTGGACAAGGTCTCCGACAAGGAGATCTACTCCTGCAAGGTCATCCCCTCGCGTGGTGCCTGGCTGGAGATGGAGATCGACAAGCGCGACATGGTCGGCGTCCGCATCGACCGCAAGCGCAAGCAGTCCGTCACCGTGCTGCTCAAGGCCCTCGGCTGGACCAACGAGATGATTCTCGAAGAGTTCGGCGAGTACGAGTCGATGCGCAACACCCTGGAGAAGGACCACACCCAGGGCCAGGACGACGCGCTGCTGGACATCTACCGCAAGCTGCGTCCGGGCGAGCCGCCGACGCGCGAGGCCGCGCAGACGCTTCTGGAGAACCTGTACTTCAACCCGAAGCGCTACGACCTGGCCAAGGTCGGCCGCTACAAGGTCAACCGCAAGCTGGGCAACGCCGAGTCGCTGGACTCCGGCGTGCTCACCGAGCCCGACATCATCGGTGCGATCAAGTACCTGGTGAAGCTGCACGCGGGCGAGACCGAGTGGCGTGACGGCGAGGGCCGCGACATCGTGGTCGAGGTCGACGACATCGACCACTTCGGCAACCGTCGCCTGCGCAACGTCGGCGAGCTCATCCAGAACCAGGTCCGTACGGGTCTCGCCCGCATGGAGCGCGTCGTGCGCGAGCGCATGACCACCCAGGACGTCGAGGCGATCACGCCGCAGACCCTGATCAACATCCGGCCGGTCGTCGCCTCCATCAAGGAGTTCTTCGGCACCAGCCAGCTGTCGCAGTTCATGGACCAGACGAACCCGCTGTCGGGCCTGACCCACAAGCGTCGTCTGTCCGCCCTCGGCCCCGGTGGTCTCTCCCGTGAGCGCGCCGGCTTCGAGGTCCGTGACGTGCACCCCTCGCACTACGGCCGCATGTGTCCGATCGAGACCCCGGAAGGCCCGAACATCGGTCTGATCGGGTCGCTGGCCTCGTACGGCCGGGTCAACGCGTTCGGTTTCATCGAGACCCCGTACCGCAAGGTCATCGACGGTGTCGTCACCGAGCAGGTCGACTACCTCACCGCCGACGAGGAGGACCGCTACGTCATCGCGCAGGCCAACGCCCCGCTGACGGCGGAGCTGACCTTCGCGGAGCCGCGCGTCCTGGTCCGCCGCCGTGGTGGCGAGATCGACTACATCCCCGGCACCGAGATCGACTACATGGACGTCTCGCCGCGCCAGATGGTGTCGGTCGCGACCGCCATGATCCCGTTCCTTGAGCACGACGACGCCAACCGCGCGCTCATGGGCTCGAACATGATGCGCCAGGCGGTGCCGCTGCTGAAGAGCGAGGCCCCGCTGGTCGGTACCGGCATGGAGTACCGCTGTGCCGTCGACGCCGCCGACGTGATCACCGCCGAGAAGGCCGGTGTGGTCCAGGAGGTCTCGGCCGACTACGTCACCGTGGCCAACGACGACGGCACGTACACCACGTACCGCGCCGCCAAGTTCACCCGCTCCAACCAGGGCACCTCCTTCAACCAGAAGGTGCTCGTGGACGAGGGCGCCCGGGTCGAGGCCGGCCAGGTGCTGGCTGACGGCCCGTGCACCGACGAGGGCGAGATGGCCCTCGGCAAGAACCTGCTCGTGGCGTTCATGTCGTGGGAGGGTCACAACTACGAGGACGCGATCATCCTGTCGCAGCGCCTCGTGCAGGACGACGTCCTCTCCTCGATCCACATCGAGGAGCACGAGGTCGACGCCCGTGACACCAAGCTCGGCCCCGAGGAGATCACCCGGGACATCCCGAACGTCTCCGAGGAGGTCCTCGCCGACCTCGACGAGCGCGGCATCATCCGCATCGGCGCCGACGTCGTCACCGGCGACATCCTGGTCGGCAAGGTCACCCCGAAGGGTGAGACCGAGCTGACCCCCGAGGAGCGTCTGCTCCGCGCGATCTTCGGCGAGAAGGCCCGTGAGGTCCGTGACACCTCGCTGAAGGTCCCGCACGGTGAGTCCGGCAAGGTCATCGGCGTGCGCGTGTTCGACCGCGAGGAGGGCGACGAGCTCCCCCCGGGTGTCAACCAGCTGGTCCGCGTCTACGTGGCCCAGAAGCGCAAGATCACCAACGGTGACAAGCTCGCCGGCCGTCACGGCAACAAGGGCGTCATCTCCAAGATCCTGCCGGTCGAGGACATGCCGTTCCTGGAGGACGGCACCCCGGTCGACATCATCCTCAACCCGCTGGGTGTCCCGTCCCGAATGAACCCGGGACAGGTCCTGGAGATCCACCTCGGGTGGCTCGCCAAGCAGGGCTGGGACGTCTCAGGCCTCGCCGACGAGTGGGCCCAGCGCCTGCAGGCGATCGGCGCCGACCAGGTCGACGGTGGCACCAACCTCGCCACCCCGGTCTTCGACGGCGCCCGCGAGGACGAGATCACCGGCCTGCTGGACAACACCACCCTCACCCGTGACGGTGAGCGCCTGGTGAACTCCACCGGCAAGGCCCGGCTGTTCGACGGCCGCTCCGGCGAGCCGTTCCCGATGCCGATCTCGGTCGGCTACATGTACATCCTCAAGCTGCACCACCTGGTCGACGACAAGCTCCACGCCCGCTCGACCGGCCCGTACTCGATGATCACCCAGCAGCCGCTCGGTGGTAAGGCGCAGTTCGGTGGTCAGCGCTTCGGTGAGATGGAGGTGTGGGCCCTTGAGGCGTACGGCGCGGCCTACGCGCTGCAGGAGCTGCTCACCATCAAGTCCGACGACGTGCTCGGCCGCGTGAAGGTCTACGAGGCCATCGTCAAGGGCGAGAACATCCCCGAGCCCGGCATTCCCGAGTCCTTCAAGGTCCTCATCAAGGAAATGCAGTCGCTCTGCCTCAACGTGGAGGTGCTGTCCTCGGACGGCCAGTCCATCGAGATGCGGGACTCCGACGAGGACGTGTTCCGCGCCGCCGAGGAGCTCGGCATCGACCTGTCCCGGCGCGAGCCGAGCAGCGTCGAAGAGGTCTGACGGAGGTCGGGCCGGCCGCACGACCGCGGCCGGCCCGCCCCCAGGCCCCCCTCAGACCACATGAACGACTCTCGACTTACGAAAGAGGGCTTGACGACCAGTGCTTGACGTCAACTTCTTCGACGAGCTCCGCATCGGCCTGGCCACCGCCGACGACATCCGCCAGTGGTCCCACGGCGAGGTCAAGAAGCCGGAGACCATCAACTACCGCACCCTGAAGCCCGAAAAGGACGGCCTCTTCTGCGAGAAGATCTTCGGCCCGACCCGGGACTGGGAGTGCTACTGCGGTAAGTACAAGCGCGTCCGCTTCAAGGGCATCATCTGCGAGCGCTGCGGCGTCGAGGTGACCCGCGCCAAGGTGCGCCGCGAGCGGATGGGCCACATCGAGCTGGCCGCCCCGGTCACCCACATCTGGTACTTCAAGGGTGTCCCGTCCCGCCTGGGCTACCTGCTGGACCTGGCGCCGAAGGACCTCGAAAAGGTCATCTACTTCGCCGCCTACATGATCACCTGGGTCGACGACGAGCGCCGCCAGCGCGACCTGCCGTCGCTGGAGGCGCACGTCTCCGTCGAGCGCCAGCAGATCGAGAACCGCCGCGACGCCGACCTCGAAGCCCGCGCCAAGAAGGCCGAGACCGACCTGGCCGAGCTGGAGGCCGAGGGCGCCAAGGCCGACGTGCGCCGCAAGGTGCGCGAGGGCGCCGAGCGCGAGATGAAGCAGCTGCGCGACCGCGCGCAGCGCGAGCTCGACCGTCTCGACGAGGTGTGGGCCCGCTTCAAGAACCTCAAGGTCCAGGACCTGGAGGGCGACGAGCTGCTCTACCGCGAGCTGCGCGACCGCTTCGGCACCTACTTCTCCGGCTCGATGGGCGCGGCGGCCCTCAAGGACCGCCTGGAGACCTTCGACCTGGCCGAGGAGTCCGAGCGGCTGCGCGAGATCATCCGCACCGGCAAGGGCCAGAAGAAGACCCGTGCGCTGAAGCGCCTCAAGGTCGTCTCCGCGTTCCTGCAGACCACCAACAAGCCCAACGGCATGGTGCTGGACTGCGTCCCGGTCATCCCGCCGGACCTGCGTCCGATGGTGCAGCTGGACGGTGGCCGCTTCGCGACCTCCGACCTGAACGACCTGTACCGCCGCGTCATCAACCGCAACAACCGCCTGAAGCGGCTTCTCGACCTCGGCGCCCCCGAGATCATCGTGAACAACGAGAAGCGCATGCTCCAGGAGGCCGTCGACGCGCTGTTCGACAACGGCCGCCGCGGTCGTCCGGTCACCGGCCCGGGCAACCGCCCGCTGAAGTCCCTGAGCGACATGCTCAAGGGCAAGCAGGGTCGTTTCCGTCAGAACCTGCTCGGCAAGCGAGTCGACTACTCGGCCCGTTCGGTCATCGTCGTCGGCCCGCAGCTCAAGCTGCACCAGTGCGGTCTGCCGAAGGCCATGGCGCTGGAGCTCTTCAAGCCGTTCGTGATGAAGCGCCTGGTCGACCTGAACCACGCGCAGAACATCAAGTCGGCCAAGCGCATGGTCGAGCGTGCCCGCCCGGTCGTGTGGGACGTGCTCGAAGAGGTCATCGCCGAGCACCCCGTCCTGCTGAACCGTGCGCCCACCCTGCACCGCCTCGGCATCCAGGCCTTCGAGCCGCAGCTGGTCGAGGGCAAGGCCATCCAGATCCACCCGCTCGTCTGCACCGCGTTCAACGCGGACTTCGACGGTGACCAGATGGCCGTCCACCTGCCGCTCTCCGCGGAGGCGCAGGCCGAGGCCCGCATCCTGATGCTGTCCTCGAACAACATCCTGAAGCCGGCCGACGGTCGCCCCGTCACCATGCCGACCCAGGACATGGTGCTCGGTCTGTTCTTCCTGACCTCGGACCGCGACAACGTGAAGGGCGCCGGCCGCACCTTCTCGTCGACCGCCGAGGCGATCATGGCCTTCGACGCCCGCGACCTGGACGTCCAGGCCCCGATCGAGCTGCGTCTGCCGGCCGGCACCGTCCCGCCGCGCGGCTGGACCCCGCCGCTGGACGAGGACGGCCAGTCGAACTGGTTCGACGGCGAGCCCTTCCGCCTGACCACCACCCTGGGCCGCGCGCTCTTCAACGAGCTGCTGCCCGAGGACTACCCGTTCGTCGACTACGAGGTGGGCAAGAAGCAGCTCTCCGCGATCGTCAACGACCTGGCGGAGCGCTACCCCAAGGTCGTCGTCGCGGCGACCCTGGACAACCTGAAGGCGGCCGGCTTCCACTGGTCGACCCGCTCGGGTGTCACCGTCTCGATCTCCGACGTCGTCGTCCCGCCGAACAAGCCCCAGATCCTGGAGGGCTACGAGGCGAAGGCGGAGAAGGTCCAGCGTCAGTACGAGCGCGGTCTGATCACCAACGACGAGCGCAAGCAGGAGCTCATCGGCATCTGGACCCAGGCGACCAACGAGGTCGCCGAGGCCATGAACGTGAACTTCCCGAAGACGAACCCCATCTTCATGATGGTCGACTCGGGCGCTCGCGGAAACATGATGCAGATGCGCCAGATCGCCGGTATGCGTGGTCTGGTGTCGAACGCCAAGAACGAGACCATCCCGCGACCCATCAAGGCGTCGTTCCGTGAGGGTCTGTCCGTGCTGGAGTACTTCATCTCCACCCACGGTGCCCGTAAGGGTCTGGCCGACACCGCCCTCCGTACCGCCGACTCCGGTTACCTCACCCGTCGTCTGGTCGACGTCTCCCAGGACGTCATCATTCGCGAGGAGGACTGCGGCACCGAGCGCGGCCTGAAGCTGGCGATCGGCTCCGTGGGTGCGGACGGCGTGCTGCGCAAGGCCGACGACGTCGAGACCAGCGTGTACGCCCGCATGCTCGCCGAGGACATCACCGTCGACGGCAAGCTGCTGGCCACCGCGAACACCGACCTCGGTGACGTGCTGATCGACGAGCTGATCCGCCACGGCATCAGCGAGGTCAAGACCCGCTCGATCCTGACCTGTGAGTCGGCCGTCGGCACCTGCGCCATGTGCTACGGGCGCTCGCTGGCCACCGGCAAGCTGGTCGACATCGGTGAGGCGGTCGGCATCATCGCCGCCCAGTCCATCGGTGAGCCCGGTACCCAGCTGACGATGCGTACCTTCCACACCGGTGGTGTGGCCGGTGACGACATCACCCAGGGTCTGCCGCGTGTCGTCGAGCTCTTCGAGGCCCGCACCCCCAAGGGTGTGGCCCCGATCTCGGAGGCGCAGGGCCGCGTCCGGATCGAGGACACCGAGAAGACCCGCAAGCTGGTCATCACGCCGGACGACGGCACCGACGAGATCGCCTACCCGGTCTCGAAGCGTGTCAAGCTGCTCGTCAGCGAGGGCGAGGCGGTCGAGGTCGGCCAGAAGCTGACCATGGGTGCCACCAACCCGCACGACGTCCTGCGCATCATGGGCCAGCGTGCCGTCCAGATCCACCTGGTCGCCGAGGTCCAGAAGGTCTACAACTCGCAGGGTGTGTCGATCCACGACAAGCACATCGAGATCATCATCCGGCAGATGCTCCGCCGCGTGACGATCATCGAGTCGGGCGACGCCGAGCTGCTGCCCGGCGAGCTGGTCGAGCGCGGTCGCTTCGAGCAGGAGAACCGCCGCGTCGTCGCCGAGGGCGGTCACCCCGCCTCCGGCCGTCCGCAGCTGATGGGTATCACCAAGGCCTCGCTGGCCACCGAGTCCTGGCTGTCGGCCGCCTCCTTCCAGGAGACGACCCGGGTCCTCACCGACGCGGCGATCCACGCCAAGTCGGACCCGCTGCTGGGCCTCAAGGAGAACGTCATCCTCGGTAAGCTCATCCCGGCCGGTACGGGTCTGCCCCGCTACCGCAACATCCGGGTCGAGCCGACCGAGGAGGCCAAGGCCGCGATGTACTCGGCCGTCGGCTACGACGACTACGACCTGTCGCCCTTCGGCGCCGGCTCCGGCCAGGCGGTTCCGCTGGACGACTACGACTACGGCCCGTACACCGGCTGAGTCGCGCGTCACTGATCGCAGGGCGGTCACCCCTTCCGGGGTGGCCGCCCTGCGGCGTTTCCGGGGCCCGGGCGGGGGCGTTTCCGGAGGCCCGGGCGGGGGCGGTGGGAATCCGGTTAGGTAATCCGGGCGAAGTCGCGTAAGGTCGTGTTCACCGACGCGGGGTGGAGCAGCTCGGTAGCTCGCTGGGCTCATAACCCAGAGGTCGCAGGTTCAAATCCTGTCCCCGCTACTCAGTAGCAACGAAGGGCCCGGAGGCAGTCAGCCTCCGGGCCCTTCGTCGTTCCCGGGGCCGGTCGTTCCCGGGGCGGCCCCCGACTCCGTCGTGCGGGGGAGGCCGGCGAACCGCTCCGGCGAGGGAGGCGGGGGAGGGGGCCGGCGCGGGAGGCTTTCGACGTCGGGATGACGGGCTTGCGAAGGGGGCCGGGGATGAAGCGGGTGCTGGGCGCGATGGCGATCACGGCGGGCGTGCTGGTCGGGATGTCGGCCTGTCTGCCGATCGGGGACGACCGGGAGCACCGGACGGTCGAATACGGGGTGGCCGAGCCGGTCAGGGAGCTGGTGGTCGACGGGCTCAGCGGCGGGGTCGTGGTGAACGGCGGCGGTGACGCGGTGCACGTGGTCGAGAAGCAGAGCTACCAGGGCACCCCGCCGAACACCACCCACGAGGTGAAGGACGGCGTGCTGCGGCTGACGTACGACTGCAGCGACTGCGGCGTCGGGTACACCGTGCAGGTGCCGGCCGGGACGAAGGTGCGGATCACCGAGCAGAGCGGCGGGGTACGGCTGGCCGGCCTGGCCGCCGAGGTGGAGGCCTCGGTGCAGAGCGGCGGGGTCGAAGCCACCGGGCTGACCTCGCAGAACGTCCGGCTGAGCGCCGAGAGCGGCGGGGTGCGGGTCGACTTCGCGTCGGCGCCCGCGAAGGTGGAGGCGAAGACCTCGGCCGGCGGGGTGGCGGTGAAGGTGCCGGGCGGGGAGGCGTACACGGTGGACGCGCGGTCCGGCTCCGGCGGGGTGGATGTCGAGATCCCCTCGCAGCCGGGGGCGCCGCACAGCATCACGGCGACGACCGGGTCCGGCGGAGTGACGGTCCGGGGTGTCTGACCGGGCCGTTCCGGAGGTCCTCCCGGTAGGGCATGATCTTCTCCGCGGGGGCGGCGCCCCTGGTCACGGGGGAGGCGACGGGGTGGAGCGTACGGCGCAGTGGCGGATGCGGGCGGCCGGGCTGAACCCGTACCTGCTGGACTCGCTGCTGGCGCTGACGTCCGCGGGCGTCGCGGCCTGGGCGGTCTACAACGACGACCCGCACTGGCCGGCCTGGGTCTACCTGCTGGCGGTCGCCACCGCCCTGCCGCTGCCGTGGCGGCGCAGGGCGCCACTGACCGTGCTGGCGCTGTACAGCGCCGCCGAGATCGCGCTGACGGTGCTGGCGCACTCGGCGAACGCCCAGGTCCCGCTGGCCGGTGTGATCGGCCTCTACACGGTGGCGGAACGGTGTTCGGACCGGGTGCGCTGGTCAGTGTTGGCCCTCACGGTCGTCGGCAACCTGGTCGGGACGCACTCCCCGAACGGCGCGGTCTTCAGCCTGCTCACCTCGGTCGGCTCCTACGTCTTCGGCTCGCTGGTGCGCGCCCAGCGGCAGCTGGCCCGGCTGGAGGCGGAGCGGGCCCAGGAGGCCGGGGAGCGGGCGGCCAGCGAGGCGGGCCGCGCGGTGGCGCAGGAGCGGGCCCGGATCGCGCGGGAGATGCACGACATCCTGGCGCACGCCGTCTCCCTGATGGTGATCCAGGCCGAGGCCGGGCCGGTGGTGGTGCGCAACGATCCGGACCGGGCGATCCGCGCCTTCGACACCATCGCCGACGCCGGGCGCGACGCGATGGTCCAACTGCGGCGCGTGCTCGGGGTGTTGAAGGAGGAAGGGACCGGCCCGCAGCTGGCCCCGCAGCCCCGGCTGGCCGAACTCGGCGAGGTCGCGGAGCGGGTGCGCCGGGCCGGTCTGCGGGTGGACCTCGACGTCGCCGACGGGCTGGGTGCGGTGCCCGCGGACGTGGAGGCGACGGCCTACCGGATCGTGCAGGAGGCGCTGACCAACACGGTCAAGCACTCGGGGGCCGACCGGGCTGCGATCCGGGTGCGGCGGGGCGGCCGGGAGCTGGAGGTCGTGGTGTCGGACAACGGCCGTGGCGTGGCGGCGGCCCTCGGCCGTACGGTGGTCGGCTGGTCCGGCGGGCGCGGGCTGGTGGGCATCCGGGAGCGGGCGGCGGCCTGCGGCGGGCGGGCCGAGGCCGGCCCGGGGCCGGAGGGCAAGGGTTTCGTGGTGAGTGCCCGGCTGCCGTTGGGGGCGGACGGCGTGGTGGAGAGGGCGGGTGGATGAAGCCGATCCGGGTGGTCGTCGCGGACGACCAGGAGCTGGTGCGGGCCGGGTTCGGGATGATCCTGGACGCGCAGCCGGACATCGAGGTGGTGGCCGAGGCCTGTGACGGCGCCGAGGCGGTCGAGGCGGTGCGCACGCACGGCCCGGACGTGCTGCTGCTGGACGTCCGGATGCCGGTGATGGACGGGCTGGAGGCCGCCCGCCGGGTGTGCGCGGAGTTCCCGGCCACCAAGGTGATCATGCTGACCACCTTCGACATCGACGACTACGTCTTCGACGCGCTGTACGCGGGGGCCAGCGGCTTCCTGCTCAAGGACGTCCGGCGGGACGACCTGGCGCACGGGGTGCGGATGGTCGCCTCGGGGGAGGCGCTGCTCGCGCCCTCGGTGACCAGGCGGCTGATCAGCGAGTTCGCCGCCCGGCGCCCGGGTGCGCCGGAGCGGGCGGTGCGGCCGCCGTCCCGGCTGCTGGAGCAGCTGACCCTGCGCGAACAGGAGACGCTGCGGCTGATCGCGCGCGGGCTGTCCAACGCGGAGATCGCGGCGGAGCTGGTGGTCAGCGAGCACACGGTGAAGACGCACGTCAGCAATGTGCTGAGCAAGCTCGGGTTGCGGGACCGGGTGCACGCGGTGGTGTTCGCGTACGAGGCGGGGGCGGTGGTGGCGGGGGAGGCCTGAGTCGGGCTCCCCCCTGCGGGGGAGGCGGCCGGTTCGCCGGTACGGGCGATCCGCGACGAGGGGGCCGGCGGACAGGCTGTGCGGTGTCGCAGACGGACCACGGACCACGGATCCGGGATCACGGATCGCCGGATCACGGACACTCAGGGAGATCGCAGATGAACGCCACCCCGAGCAGCCGCGTCACCTCGTACGCCGTCGTCGGCGCCCCCGCGCTGATGGCCCTCTACGGCGGGATCCGGCTGGTGCCGGGCTCCCGGGAGCCCGGCCTCGGCTGGACGGCCGGCCACGCCGCGATGTTCGCCGGGCTGCTGCTGTTCGCCCCGGTCTTCCTCGCCCTGCGCCGGCTGCTCGCCCCGCGCGGCACGGCGGTCGGGCGGGTGGCGGCGGGCGCGGTGCTGGGAACGGCCTTCGCGGGGCTCGCGGCCTCCCTGGTGCAGATCGGGATCGACCTGGTCGTCGGCCTGGTGGCGGCGGACAAGGCCGAGCAGTCGCGCCTGTTCGACCGGGTGCAGGGCGTGCCGGGCGTGCTGCCCGCCGTCTACCAGGTGGGTCCGCTGCTCTTCTACGTCGGGCTGCTGGCGCTGCTGGTCGCGGCCGCGGTGCGCCCGGCCCGGGCGCTGCGCTGGTGGAGCCCGGTGCTGGTGCTGCTCGGGACGGTCGCCTCGGCTGTCGACCTGGCACTGATCCCGCTCGCCGCCGCCTGCTTCCTGGTGGCGCTGAGCCCGCTGGCCCGGCCGGCCGCTGCGACACCGCAGCTGGTGCTGCTCTGAGCCCGGCTCCGAGCACGGCGTGACGGCGGGCGCGGCGTCCGTCAGGTCATGCGGAAGACCGGGCCGCGCGGGGTGAAGGGCAGCCCGGCGCCGCGGGGGACGAGGTAGGCGTGTTCGCGGCGCACCCGCAGGACGTCGCACTCGCCGTCGGTGATGACCAGGACGGGTGCCCCGGGCGGGAAGTCCTCGGCCCGTTCCAGCAGGTCGATGCCCGGCTGCAGCACGGTGCCGCCGCGGCCGTGCACCCGGACCCGCCCGGCGATCTCCTCGACCGGGAGGTAGCCGGCGTCGTGCGGGGCGGCGTCGCAGTGCACCACCCGGGCGGCCGGGACGTCCCGGGCGGCGGCGTAGGAGGCGATCGCGCCGAGCGCCTTGCCGAGCAGTGTCGGGTCCATCGAGCCGGAGGTGTCCAGGACGACCCCGAAGGTGCAGCGCGGCACCTCCTCCTCGGGGCGGTAGCGGCCGGCTCGCGGGATGTCCGGGGTCGCGCACTGGCGGCGGGCGGGGCGGGAGTAGCTGCGCACCGGCTCCGGGCTCGGCACGAACTCGTCGAACCAGCGGGCGAGTTGTGCGTCCCAGGGGAGCGGCGGATGGGCGAGCGCGCGGATCTCCTGGACCAACCCGGCCGGGAGCAGGCCGCGTTGGCGCTGGTGCAGCTCGAAGCCCTGCTGCAGGCCGCGCCGGTAGAAGTCGTCGAGGTCCACGTAGTCGCGCGGGCCGCGGTCCAGCGGTTCGCCGAGGATGTCCGGACGGTTCTTCCCAGCCATCGTGGCGAGGCGGCGGATCCGGCGCTGGTCGCCGACGATCCGGTCGTAGACCTCCTCGGTCGACAGGCCCTTCAACCGCGGGTCGTGCAGGAGGCCTTCGGGCATGTCGCCGACGCCCATCTCCAGCAGCCAGCCGTTGATGACGTAGTCGGCGGCGACGTTGAACAGGAACGGGTCCCGGCCGCCACGGCGCTCGCCGTGCCGCAGGGCGGCGTGCAGCATCTCGTGGCCGAGGATGAACCGCCACTCCTCGTCGGTGTGCCGGCGCAGCGGGTTGACGTAGATCTCGCCGACCTCGGCGTTGACCGCGGCGACCGCGATGCCGTGGGCCCGGGCGAGTTCGGCGTCGGCGACCACGGTGAAGGCGGCCGCGATGCCGCCGAGCAGCGGGTACGAGGAGACGAACCAGTTGAGCGCCCTGGTCCAGGGCCGTTCGGGCAGCCGCTCGCCGGTCTGCTCGTCGATCCGGCCGCCGGCCCGGTCCATCGCGGCGGACATGGTGCGGGTGAGCGCGGCCGCGAAGGCGGTCTCCCAGTCCTTGGGCACGCGGTCGTGGCGGGGCCACTCGACCAGCAGCTGGTCGCGGTCGGCGGTCCCGGCCGTGCCGGCGGTCCCGGCCGACGGCAGGCCGTCGCGGCGCCAGCGGGCGGCCAGCTCCTCCTCGTCGCCGCCGGGGTACTCCTGCGGGAGGACGACCGGGGCGCGGCCGACCGGGAAGGTGGCGAGGAAGCGGTTGACCACCGCGCAGCGGGCGGCGGCCGCGCACTCGTCCGGCTGGACCCGGGTGCCGCGGGCGGCCGGGACGTGGCCGAAGCCGAGGTGCAGCAGGCAGTGCGCGAGCACCCAGGCCCACTCCTCGGGCTCGGCCCGGCGGCGCGGGTTGACGTGCACGGTGCCGTCGGAGTCGACCACCGCCCAGCCGCCGGGCGGGGCGACCGTGCAGTCCTCGCTGCGGCAGACCTGGGCGGGCAGGGCGGCCAGCGCCGGGTTGCGGCGCAGCAGGGTGAGGCCCTGGGTGAAGACCTCGGCGCCCGGGTCGGGCTTCTTCGCCTTCGCCGCCGCGGGCTTCACCGGCGGGCCTCGACCAGCCTGGGCATGTCCCGGGCGGCCTCGATCAGGAACCAGGAGGGCAGCACCGGGTTGCCGTCCGCGCCGTCGGCGATCACCGTCTGGGCGACCTCCACCGAGATCTCGGCCAGCTGCACCAGCAGCGACTTGGCCCGGA
This sequence comes from Streptomyces sp. 1331.2, assembly GCF_900199205.1. Taxonomy (NCBI): domain Bacteria; kingdom Bacillati; phylum Actinomycetota; class Actinomycetes; order Kitasatosporales; family Streptomycetaceae; genus Streptomyces; species Streptomyces sp. 1331.2. The sequence continues at coordinate 4,391,126 of NZ_OBMJ01000001.1, forward strand.
AGGCGGTCTGCCGCTGCGCCCCGGAGGCGTGCTCCTTGCTTGCGGGCAGCTCCTTGACGAGGCGGCCGCGGAAGGCGTCGGCCAGGTAGTAGAGCAGGTCCCGGTCCTCCAGCCGGTGCGGCCAGCGGGCGTCGCCCTTGAGGATCGCCTCCAGGCCGTACGAGTTGCGGACGATCTTCGCGTAGCCGCAGAAGGCGATCGCGTGCTGGGGGGTGAGCAGGCCGTGCGCGACCACCTTGAGGGTCTCTTCGTCCAGGGTCGGGCCGAAGGAGTGCAGCGCGTCGGAGAGCATGTGCCAGGCGCGCGGGGTGGAGAACGGCTCCTCGGTCTTGGGCGGGGCGGACCACAGGTGATCGGGCCGGTCGGTGAGGTGGTCGAGGACCCAGGGGTGGATGCCGGCGCCGGCCGCCCAGCGCAGCCAGTCCTCGGCGTTGGCTCGCAGGTGGACGTGGACCATGCGGTTGACCAGCGCGGACGCCATCGGGCGGGCCAGTGCGCCGTCGGTGGCGCGGTTCCCGGCGCCGATCACGATCGAGCCGGGCGGCAGCTCGTACGAGCCGATCCGGCGGTCCAGGATCAGCGAGTAGAAGGCCTTCTGGACGTCCGGCGAGGCCGCGTTGAGCTCGTCCAGGAAGAGGCAGTACGGCTCGTCGCGGGCGATCTGCTCGGGCGGGCAGAACCGGGAGCGGCCCTCCGGGGTGAGCTGCGGGACGCCGATCAGGTCCTCCGGGGCGAGCTGGGTGCCGACCAGGCTCACGCACTCCAGGCCGAGCGATTCGGCGAACGCCCTGACCAGGGAGGACTTGCCGATCCCGGGAGCCCCCCAGAGGAACACCGGGCGGACGGTGGCCAGTCCGAGCAACAGCTCGGGGATCTGGGCGGGCGAGACGCTGACTGCTCCCTGCACGGGGCTCCTTCGCGGTACGGCGGCTGACCGGCCCAGTGTGCGGCCCGAGTTGGGGCGGCGCACCCGCATTTTTGGTGGCCGAGGGCGGGCCGGCGGCCGTACCGTCCGGGCATGAACGCGAAGCGCCCCCTGATCGCCGTGCTCACCGGCGCGGGCATCTCGACCGACTCCGGTATCCCCGACTACCGCGGCCCGCAGGGGCTTTGGCAGCAGGACCCGTCGGCCCAGCGGCTGGTCACCCTCGGGCCGTACCTGGCCGATCCGGAGGTGCGGCGGCGGTCCTGGCGGCTGCGGCTGGAGACGGGCGCGTTGGCCGCCGAGCCGAACGCCGGGCGCTGGTCGAGCTGGAGCGCTCCGGGCTGCCGCTGCGGGTGCTCACCCAGAACGTCGACGGGCTGCACCAGGCGGCCGGGCTGAGCGCCCGCAAGGTGCTCGAACTGCACGGCACCGCACGGGAGGTGCAGTGCCTGGACTGCCGGGCGGTCGGGCCGATGGCGGAGGCGCTGGCGCGGGTGGAGGCGGGGGAGCCGGACCCGGCCTGCCGGGAGTGCGGCGGGATCCTCAAGCCGCGCACGGTGATGTTCGGCGAGCACCTGGACCCGGTGGTGCTGCAGCAGGCCGACGCCATCGCCAAGGGCTGTGACCTGTTCATCGCCGTGGGGACGAGTCTGCAGGTCTACCCGGTGGCCTCGCTGCCGCAGATCGCCCTGGAGGGCGGTGCCCGGCTGGTCGTCGTGAACGGCGAGCCGACCCCCTTCGACGAGGCCGCGGACGAGGTGATCCGGGAGCCGATCTCGCAGGCGCTGCCCGAGCTGGTGCGGAGGCTGGTCAGGGAAGGGGCGTAAGGACCCTTTACGGACGTACCGCCTGCATACGATGATCGTCCCGGCTTCCTCTCACGGCCTGGAGTGATCGAGCGATGACGACGACGGCGAAGTTCGACCCCTGGTCGGCGGCGTTCGTGGCCCACCCGTACGACGCGTACGCCGACCTGCGCACGCACGCGCCGGTGACGTACTTCGAGCCGACGAACCAGTGGCTCGTCTCCCGCCACGAGGACGTCAGCGCGCTGCTGCGCGACCGGCGGCTCGGCCGCACCTACACCCACCGGTTCAGCCACGCGGAGTTCGGCCGCCCCGAGCCCGACCCGGCGCACGAGCCCTTCCACACCCTGAACGACCACGGCCTGCTCGACCTGGAAGCGCCCGACCACACCCGGATCCGCCGGCTCGTCTCCAAGGCCTTCACCCCGCGCATGGTCGAGGGCCTGCGCCCGACCGTCCGGCGCCTCGCCGGCGAACTGGTCGACGGCCTGCTCGCGACCGGCGGCGGCGACCTGATCGCCGCCGTCGCCGAGCCGCTGCCGGTCGCCGTGATCGCCGAGATGCTCGGGATCCCCGAGGGCGACCGGCACCTGCTGCGGCCCTGGTCCGCCGACATCACCGGGATGTTCGAGCTCAACCCGAGCGAGGAGGCCGCCCGCCGGGCCGTCACCGCGAGCACCGAGTTCTCCGACTACCTGCGCGCCCTGATCCGCGAACGCCGGGAGACCCCGGGGGAGGACCTGATCAGCGCGCTCATCCAGGCCCAGGAGGGCTCGGACGCGCTCAGCGAGCAGGAGATGGTCTCCACCTGCGTGCTGCTGCTCAACGCCGGCCACGAGGCGACCGTCAACACCACCGGAAACGGCTGGTGGGCGCTGTTCCGCCACCCCGACGAACTCGCCCGGCTGCGCGGCTCGGTGGACGAAGTGCTGCCCACCGCCGTCGAGGAACTGATGCGCTGGGACACCCCGCTGCAGATGTTCGAGCGGTGGGCCCTGGAGGACATCGAGGTCCGCGGCGTCACCATCCCGCGCGGCGCTGAGATCGCCCTGCTCTTCGGCTCCGCCAACCGCGACCCCGACCGCTTCGCCGACCCCGACCGCCTCGACCTCGGCCGCACCGACAACCCGCACATCACCTTCGGCGCCGGAATCCACTTCTGTCTGGGCGCGCCCCTTGCCAGACTGGAGCTCACCGAGTCCTACGGCACACTGCTGCGCCGGGCCCCGGGCCTGCGGCTGGTCCGCGAGCCCGAGTGGAACCCGGGCTACGTGATCCGCGGGCTCAAGGAGCTGCTGGTCGAGGTGTGACGGAAAGAGGGGGGCTGCCGTGGGCAAGGCGACGGGCGCACTACTGGGGCTGGCGATCGGGGACGCACTCGGCCGGCCGACCGAGTTCCAGGACGTCGACCGGATCGCCGCCGACCACCCCGACTGGCGGCAACTCCCGCTGCCGGCCAAGGCATTGGTGACCGACGACACCCAGATGACGCTCGCCCTCGGCCGCGGCCTGCGCACCGCCCTGGCCCGTGGGCCACTGACGCCCCTGCGCCTGGAGCGGCCGGTCCGCGAGGAGTTCGTCGACTGGTGGCGCTCCCCGGAGAACAACCGCGCCCCCGGCATGACCTGCCTGCGCTCCTGCGAGCGGCTCAGCCACGACCAGGTCCGCTGGCAGCAGGCCAGCGACGTCGGCTCCAAGGGCTGCGGCGCCAACATGCGGGTCGCCCCGGTCGGGCTGATCCGCGACCTCGACGCCCGGCAGGCCGCCGGCGCCGCCCAGCTGCAGTCCGCGCTCACCCACGGCCACCCGACCGCGCTCGCCGCGAGCGACCTCACCGCGTACGCCGTCCGCAAGCTGGCCGAGGGCGTTCCGCCGGCCGTGCTGCCCGCCGTGCTGCGGGCGTACGCGCTGGCGAGCCGCGAGCGGTACGACGAGTTCTGGCTCGGCGACCTCGCCGACCAGTGGTACGGCGCCTCGCCGCAGGCCGTCATCGCCCGGGGCTGGGACGACTGCCTCGCCGTCCTCGACCAGCTGGAGGCAGCGCTCGCCGCACCCGACGTCGAGGCCGACCCGTGCCTGGCCACCGGCGAGGGCTGGGTCGCCGAGGAGGCCTTCGGCACCGGCCTGCTCTGCTTCCTGCTGCTGCCGGACGACCCGGTCGCCGCCGTCCGTCGGGCCGCCTACTCCGGCGGTGACTCCGACTCGCTCGCCTGCCTGACCGGCGCCTTCGCGGGCGCCCACCACGGCGAGGAGGCCTGGCCGGGGGAGTGGGTCGCGCGGATCGAGCACCGGGACGAGCTGCTGGAGCTCGGGGCGCTCTGGGACTGATCCGGGGAACCCGGAGCGGGGGTGGCGCGTCGAAGGGCCATGACGAACAGCAGCACCGGAAACCGTCGTCGCGCCGCCCTGCTCCTCGCCGCC